>DBMG01000133.1:35028-37360 GCA_002304785.1 Candidatus Accumulibacter sp. UBA704
TTGGTCACTCTTCACCAACGGATGGACGTTCATGCCCGAAAACAGCCACGGAAACCGTACCCAGATCGCTGCGGCCAAACTGCGGCAGATGATCATCGCCGGTCACCTACCTCCTGGACGACGCATCTCGGAACGGGAAATCAGCACGCACCTAGACGGGCTGTCGCGCACGCCGCTACGCGAAGCGCTGAAGATGCTCGCGGCCGAAGGTCTGGTGAGCATTTCCCCAAATCGCGGCGCCACGGTGGGGGCGCTTTCAATCAGCGAGGTCGAAGACATTCTCGAACTGATCGTCGGCCTGGAAGGCCTGGCCGCAGAGCGCGCCTGCGAGCGGATGAGCGACGCGACAATCGGCAACATCGAGGCCTTGCACCGCCTGATGCATGACGCCTTTCGCGACGGACGCCTGATGGACTACTTCGAGATCAACCAGCGCATCCATCAGGAAATCGTCGACGCGGCCGGGAATCGCGAGCTGGCGCGAATTTACGTCGCCGAGTGTGCCCGCATCCAACGCTACCGCTATGCGGGTAACCGGCGGCACGAGCGCTGGGATCGGGCCGTCGCCGAGCACGACCAGATCGTCACCGCCCTGAAGGATCGCGACGGCGCCCTGCTGCGCGAGCTGCTGCGCGCGCACCACCGCAACGGCTGGCGCGTCGCCCGGACACTCGTCGAGAACGAACTGGACGAAGGCAAGGCATAAAAAACGGGCGCCACAGGGGCGCCCGAAAGAGTCACGAGGAGGTGATGAAATCAGTAGTGGTAAGCCGATTCGCCGTGCGAGGTGATGTCCAGGCCTTCGCGCTCTTCCTCTTCCGGCACGCGCAGACCGATGAACATGTCGACCAGCTTGTAGGAAACCACGGACACGACACCCGACCAGACGATCGCCACGCCCACGCCCCACAACTGGCTGACGACCTGATCGGACATGCTGTAGGCGCCGACCGCGTTGGCCACGTAGTCGTACACGCCGGTGCCGCCCAGCGACGGATCGCAGAACACACCGGTGAGGATGGCGCCGAGGATGCCGCCCACGCCATGCACGCCGAACACGTCGAGCGAGTCGTCCGCACCCAGAATGCGCTTCAGGCCGTTGACACCCCACAGGCAGACGACCCCCGCCAGCAGACCGATGACGATGGCGCCGACAACGCCGACGAACCCTGCCGCCGGAGTGATCGCCACCAGGCCGGCCACCGCGCCGGACGCCGCGCCCAGCATCGAGGGTTTGCCCTTGAGCATCCATTCAACCAGCATCCAGGACATCGTCGCGCACGCTGTTGCCACCCAGGTATTGACCATGGCCAGGGCCGAACCGCCGCTCGCTTCGAGCGCCGACCCGGCGTTGAAACCGAACCAGCCGAACCACAGCAGCGAGGCGCCGATCATGGTGAAGGTAAGGCTATGCGGGGCCATGGATTCACGCCCGTAGCCGATGCGCTTGCCGATCATCAAGGCACCGATCAGACCGGCGACGGCCGCGTTGATGTGCACCACGGTACCGCCGGCGAAGTCGAGCGCGCCCTTCTGAAACAGGAACCCGGCGGTCTTGCCGGCAGCTTCGGCCGCGGCCGCGTCGACGTAGGCATCCGGACCCGCCCAGTACCAGACCATGTGCGCCATCGGCAGGTAGGAGAAGGTGAACCACAGCACCATGAACGCCAGGATTGCTGAGAACTTGGCCCGTTCGGCGAAGGCGCCGACGATCAGCCCGCAGGTGATGGCCGCGAACGCGCCCTGGAAGATGACGAAGACCAACTCGGAGATCACCACGCCCTTGCTGAACGTCGCGCCGACGGAATCCGGCGTGATGCCCTTCAGGAACAGTTTGTCGAGAGAGCCGAAGAAGGCGCCTCCTTCCGTGAAGGCCAATGAGTAGCCGTAGACCACCCAGAGCACGGTAATCAGCGAAAAGATGACGAACACCTGCATCAGCACCGACAGCATGTTCTTGGTGCGGACCAGGCCGCCGTAGAACAGGGCCAGGCCGGGAATCGACATCAGGATGACCAGTGCAGCACTCATCATGATCCAGGCGTTGTCCCCCTTGTTCGGCACAGGCGCGGGCGCCGCTTCGGGAGCGGCTGCCGGAGCGGCCGCGGCCGCCGGAGCCGTTACCGCCGTTGCGGCAGGCGCGGGAGCTTTGTCGTCGGCCCAGGCCGGACTGCCGAGCGAGACGGCGCCGAGCAGGGCAAGAATGGCAAGTAGATGTCTCATGGTTCGCTCCTTACAGGGCTTCCTCACCGGTTTCGCCGGTGCGGATGCGGATGACTTGTTCAAGATCGAAAACGAAGATCTTCCCGTCGCCGACCTTGCCGGTGCCTGC
>DBMG01000133.1:37477-38431 GCA_002304785.1 Candidatus Accumulibacter sp. UBA704
TCACGCACTTCGTCAAGCTTGAACGGCTTGATGATGGCGGTAACCATTTTCATGATGGAACTCCCATTCTGGGGAGGTTGCCCTCCCCGATTACGAAATGATCAGAACGAACGACTGACGGAGAGGACGGCGATGCCGCGACCGGCGTCCTTGGTGCTGCTGCTGGCATCGAGCGAATTCCCCTCATCCTGCAAGGACTTGGAGAAACAATAGAACTGTCCCTTGCTGCACGATCCCTTGGCGTTGGTATCGACGTACGCCAGACCGACGACCCAGCCGTTGAGGTCCTTGGTTACGCCAATCTTCCAGTCGGTGTAGTCGCCGTTGTCGATGTTCTTCAGGTTGAGCTTGCCGATGTGGCCGTTGATGCCCCAACCGTCGCCCAGATCGTAGTTGGCGTTCAGTTCAACATATCCCGTACCGTCTGTGCCCTTGCCCGTCGAGCTGCGCAGGGAGAAATAATCATCAACGCTGTAGGAGTATTTGAGCGTCAGGAATTTCCACGAGCCGGCAACATAGAGTTCCTTGTTGGTCACGGCGCCGGAACTCGCACGCGGCGCGAGATTCTCGGCCTCCGATCCCGGGTAGTAATAGTAGATTCCGCCGACATCGATTCCGAAATCGCCGAAGCTGGCCTTGTAACCGCCGTAAAAGTCCATCTCCAGGTTGCCGTCAGGGAAACCCGCGCCGGAGCTGACGCTGGAGTTCCAGTTCCCGGCATAGAAACCGCTGGAGTGGGCATAGTCGAAGCCGCCTTGCAGCGCCGGCTTGCCATAGGTCTGGTCGATGCCGCGGAAACGATAGCTGGAGACCAGGCTCACGTTGGCGGTAAGGGGGGGTGGAGCTTCCTCGGCGGCAACGGAGCCGGCAAAGCCGGCAACAAGCAGGGTGGCGAGCAGGGTTTTCTTCATGGGTAACTCCTCTGAGAAAAAGGTTTGGTTTTCACGCCTTGAC
>DBMG01000133.1:38558-39868 GCA_002304785.1 Candidatus Accumulibacter sp. UBA704
GCCATGCTCGATCCCAAAATTTTCGAAGAACTCAGCAGCCGTCTGAGCGCCCTGATCGCCAACAGTCCCGCCGCCGATATCGAGAAGAATGCCCGCGCCCTGCTGTCCGGTTTTTTCGCCCGGCTCGATCTGGTCAGCCGCGAGGAATTCGATATCCAGGCCCAGGTTCTGCAGCGCACCCGCGAAAAGCTGAAAGCACTCGAGGAACGCATCGCCCGCCTGGAAAAGCCGAACGGGAACGACTCCGCCGAATAATCCGCCCGATCAGTGCACCTGCCGCCAGCATTCCGCAATGCCGCTTGCCATTGTCGATAGCCGTGGCTTGGACGGGCTGTCCGCTCCGCGTGTCGCCGTCGAAGTCCACCTCGCCGGCGGCCTGCCCAGCGTCACCCTGGTCGGCCTGCCCGATACCGAAGTCAAGGAAGCCCGTGACCGGGTCAGGGCAGCGCTGCAGAACTCCGGCTTCGAGTTTCCCGCCAAGCGCATCACCATCAACCTGGCGCCGGCTGATCTGCCGAAAGAATCCGGACGATTCGACCTGCCTATTGCGCTCGGCATTCTCGCCGCATCCGGACAGATCCCCGGCCAGGCACTGGCCGATTACGAATTCGCCGGAGAACTGTCGCTCTCCGGCCACCTGCGCCCGATCCGCGGCGCCCTGGCCATGGTCCTTGCCGCAGGCCGGCACGGCAGGCAGTTCATCCTTCCGCGGGACAGCGCGCGCGAAGCGGCATTGGCGCGCAGCGTGCCCATCCTGGCGGCCGACACCCTGCTTGAGGTGTGCGCGCACCTGACCGGTCAAAGCGTATTGCACGAACACCCGCTGGCTGACGACAGCGACGGCGTCGCGCCCGGCTACCCCGATCTCGCCGAAGTACGGGGGCAGGCACAGGCCAAGCGGGCGCTGGAGATCGCCGCCGCTGGCGGCCATTCAGTCCTGCTGGCCGGTCCGCCGGGAACCGGAAAATCGATGCTGGCCAGCCGCCTGCCGGGCCTGCTCCCGGCGATGACCCAGGAGGCGGCGCTCGAGTCGGCTGCCGTGCTCTCGCTGGCCGGGCAGTTCACGCCGGCGCATTTTGGCCGCCACCCTTATCGCTCCCCGCACCATACGGCTTCCGCGGCGGCGCTGGTCGGCGGAGGAGGGGTTCCGCGGCCCGGCGAAATCTCGCTGGCACACAAGGGGGTACTGTTTCTTGACGAATTGCCGGAATTCGACCGCCGAGTTCTCGAAGCCTTGCGCGAGCCCATGGAAAGCGGACTCATCCACATTTCGCGTGCGGCCCGGCAGGCCGACTTCCCGGCGGAGTTCC
>DBMG01000060.1:0-1866 GCA_002304785.1 Candidatus Accumulibacter sp. UBA704
GTCGACTACCAAGTCGCCGTAGAAGAACTCAACGCTCAGCCCGCGGCAACTGCCGCTCCCGCCAAGGCGTCGGTTGCGCCTGCAGTCGCCGCCGCCGCTTCGGCGCCCACTCCTGTTCCGGCAGCTGCGCCGGCAAGCGCGGGTACTCCCGTCCTGGCGCAAATGGGCGGCTCCATTGCCGCGGTACTCGTCAAGCAAGGACAATCCGTCAGCAAGGGCGACAAGGTGATCGAACTGGAAGCCATGAAGATGAAGGTTCCGGTGGTCGCTACCGAAAGCGGGCAAGTAACGAGCATCCAGGTTACCGAGGGAGATCCTGTCGAGATCGGACAAGTCCTGATCACGATCGGCTGACGACAGACTTCGATCCTTCACGGTTCGTTGCGCTGTTCTCCTTAACGACCGGACAGAATTGACGCTGTCCGTTTCATGGGCTTAACCACATGGAAACTCTTACTTTCCTTGACCTGTTTCAGGGTATCGCCACCCTGATCGCGTCGGAACCGAAGATCATGATCGGGCGTATTTTCCTGATGCTCCTCGGTTTTCTGCTTATCTATCTGGGGTCCAAAAACGTNNGCCGGGGTCATGTTTCTGGAAGCCGGAAAGATCGGAACGTTGTTCGTCGATCCGCTGATGTCCGATCCGACCGATCTGGTCAACATCCTGCAGATCGACTGGCTGCAGCCGATCTACACCCTGACCTTCAGCAACGGACTGATCGCCTGTTTCGTCTTTATGGGGATCGGCGTGCTGCTCGATGTCGGGTATGTCATGGCGCGCCCGTTCCAGAGCATTTTCATCGCCCTGTTTGCCGAGCTTGGCACCTTCGTCGTGTTTCCGCTCGCCGTTTCGCTCGGACTTACCGAGCGGGAAGCCGCAGCGGTATCCACGATCGGTGGCGCTGATGGCCCGATGGTGTTGTTTACGTCGCTGGTCCTCGCGAAGCATCTGTTCGTATCGATCACGGTCGTCGGTTACCTGTATCTCGGGCTGACCTACGGGGGCTATCCGTACCTGATCAAATGGCTGGTGCCCAAGCACATCCGCGGCATCGACATGTCCAAGGATACCGGGCCAAACATCACTCGTTCGCAGAAGCTCGTATTCGCGGTGGTGGCCTGTACGTTGCTCTGTCTGTTGTTCCCGGTTGCCGCCCCCTTGTTCTTCTCGCTGTTTGTCGGAGTGGCGGTGCGCGAAAGCGGGCTTGAATCTTTCACCAAACTACTGGGAGAGACTTTCCTGTATGGAGCGACCTTCTTCCTCGGCTTGACTCTGGGGGTGCTCTGCGAAGCCAACACCCTGCTCGAACCGACGGTGCTCAAGCTGCTCCTGCTCGGCATGCTGGCGCTGCTGATTTCCGCTCTCGGTGGCATCCTCGGGGGATATATCCTGTACTTCGTTACCGGAGGCAAGTTCAATCCTATCGTCGGTGTCGCCGGAGTCAGTTGCGTGCCGACAACCGCCAAGGTGGTGCAGAAGATTGCCACGGAAGCCAATCCGGGAGCCATCATCCTGCCGCAGGCTCTCGGGGCCAACGTCAGCGGGGTCATCACCTCGGCAATCATCGCGGGAACGTTTGTCGCGATGTTGCGATGATCGCGTAGAGCCCCTTCAGCGACGCATCGCACGCGCCGCACCCGATGCAACCGAACACTTTTCAGTCACGTAGTATCCGTTTTTATTGGGAGTCGTCATGGCAAAAATCAAGATCACAGAGAATGTTCTGCGCGATGCGCATCAGTCTTTGCATGCCACACGCATGGTCACCAGCGATATGCTGCCGATCGCCGAGAAACTGGATTCGATCGGTTTCTGGTCACTGGAAACCTGGGGAGGCGCAACGTTCGACTCCTGCATCCGTTT
>DBMG01000060.1:1963-3710 GCA_002304785.1 Candidatus Accumulibacter sp. UBA704
AATGGCGTCGATGTCTTCCGCGTCTTCGATGCGCTCAACGATCCGCGCAATTTCATGGTGCCGATGAAGGCTGTCAAGAAATCCGGCAAGCATGCGCAGGCGGCGATCAGCTACACCGTTTCCCCGGTGCATACGGTCGAGAGCTATGTCCAGCTGGCCAAGGAGCTCGCCGGCATGGGGGCGGACAGCATCTGCATCAAGGACATGGCCTCGCTGCTCAGTCCTTACACTGCCTATGAACTGGTCAAGGCGATCAAGAAGGTCGTCGACCTGCCACTGCAAATTCATTCCCATTCCACGACGGGCATGTCGGTCGCCACCCTGGTGAAGGCCGCCGAAGCCGGCGCCGAAATGATCGATACCTCGATCTCGTCGATGTCCATGGGGCCCGGCCACTCGCCGACGGAAACCCTGGTCGAGATATTCAAGGGCACCGAGTACGAAACGGGCCTGGACATGGACGCCCTGCTCGAGATTTCCGCCTACTTCCGCGATGTCGTGCGTCCCAAGTATGCTCAGTTCGAGAGTTCTTTTGTCGGGGCGGATACGCGCATTCTCAAGGCGGCGATTCCCGGCGGCATGCTTTCGAATCTGGAAGGTCAGCTGCGCCAGCAGAAATCCTTCCATCGCATGGACGAAGTGCTGAAGGAAAACGCCCAGGTCTGCAAGGACTTCGGTTACCCGCCGCTCGTTACTCCGACGTCGCAGATCGTCGGTACGCAGTCCGTCCTCAACGTCCTGATGGGACGCTACGCGACGCTCACGTCGGAATCGATGAACCTGCTCGTGGGCAATTACGGCAAGACTCCCGGAACACCGAATCCGGAACTGGTCAAACAGGCGCTCAAAGGTCTGGGCATGGAAAAGCCAGTCACCGAACGTCCGGCCGACCTGTTGTCCAACGAGTTGCCGAAGATTGAAGAAGAATTGCGGCAGAAGCTGGGTGTGGCGTCGGTCGATATCGACGATGTGCTGACTTACGCGATGTTCCCGCAGGTGGCCATCAAGTTCTTCGAGACGCGTTCCAAAGGTCCGGTGACGTTCGAAGCCCCTGTTGCAGCAGCTCCTGCACCCGCACCGGCAGCACCTGCCAAACCCGCTCCGGCTCCCGCTCCAGCGCCTGTGGTAGCGGCCGCTCCGGTCGGCGCAGCTGCGGCAGGCGGCGCTTCAAGCTATGTGGTGAACGTGGATAGCAAAGACTTCAAGGTCGTCTGCGAATTCAAGTTCGAGTTGCAGAAGGTGGATTCAGGCAGCTGATATCGCGGTTTTTTCTGAATGCTGGAATCGTTCGGGACAGGTTCTGTTCTGGATGATTCCAGTTTTTTTTGAGGGGGAATGCCGATGGCGTGGGATCGGCTCAAGGTGAGCCGACCGGGAAAGTCTGAGGCAAGGCGCTCGGGCGGGAAACCCTGGGCCGTTGGGCCATGTTCCACCATGCCACCCTCCCGGTCGGGATCTGGCCACTCATGTCGCGGGGCTCAGTGAGCGCCGACAACGCTGGGACGGATCGAGTGCAGTCGCTTGGCGGGAGTCTTGTCTTCAGTCGCCGATTTTTCCTTTACGTCGAGCAGATACACGTAGAAGAAGGGCCATCCATACGCCATGATTCCGGAAAGGAACAGGAGCGGAAGGGAGGCCGTGCCGATGGCGAGCAGCAGGACGCCGAAGGCCGCGAGGGAAGAGAACGCGTGGTTTTCGAGGAGAAAATCAACGATTCGCGATTTCATGATGCTTCCTTTCATTGCAG
>DBMG01000060.1:3896-6209 GCA_002304785.1 Candidatus Accumulibacter sp. UBA704
GCAGTTCGTCCAGCAGGTAATTGCGGAAAACCAGTGGATGGAGTCCCTTGTTGGCGGACAGCACGTTCTCCTGTCCGCCCTTCATTGGCTCGACGGTCCGCGGTGCGGCCTGTATGCGTTGGTCACCGGCGTGTTCGTAGCCTTGCAGAACGATCCCGTCGCGTGGCGATGTCACGACGTAGGCGCCGCGGCTGCCGAAGCGCTTGCCCATGCCATGGTCCGTGAGTACCAGCCGGTCGTCGATCAGGAATCCGCGGATACGCTCACCGCGCTGCTCCGGAGTCAGCCGCGTGAGGAATTCGTGGAACGGGACATGGCCGATGGTCAGCCGGCTGAAGCCGTTGACCCGGGCCATTTTGTCCAGTCCGATGCGGTTGACGGCGTCGGCGACATTGATCGCCTTGGCGATAGTCGTGCGATCGGCATACCAGGAATTGACCAGAGATAACGCTTCGTGCAACGAGGACAAGGGCCGCGCCGGGTTCCTGACGTCGTTCTCGATGCGCGAAAGGCCTTGCCAGACGGACGGAAGCGTCTTGCTGCCGCGTCCGCGGTACTCCTTGCCGCGATAGACAAAAGTGAACTCGCCAGTTTTCGGATCAACCGGTAACAGACCGTGCAGGATGGTGTTGCCGTACATATCCTGCTGGTAAAGGCGGAAGTTCTGCCGCAGGAAGCGGCTGGCATCCTGCAGCGCTGGGTGATTCAGATACCGGGCGAAGGAGACTTCAGCGTCGAGGTTGTCCTCCTTGAATGCCGGGAAAATTTCCTTGAATACCGAAGTGCCCCAGTCGTTGTGAAAGGCCCAGTCCTTGGCCCACCATTCGAGGGATTCATAGTTCCTGTAGTTCAACGCCTCGAAGGCGCGAATCCACCATTCGCCGCGCGCCAGGCGTTCTTCAATGTCGCGCGACAGCACGGGAATGATGTCCTGCTCGATCACCTTTATGGCAGCGAGCCACAATTCCATCCGCTGCCGTGCCTCTGAAGTCTCGACCGACGGCAGGTTGGCCTTGAAGTCTTCCAGCAGATCCTGCCACCACTTCAGCGATACCGTGCTCACCGCGCGCACTCCGATATACACATCGCCTACCTTGACGTCGTATCCGCGCAGGCTGTTCCACAGGGCGCCCTCGCGGGTCAGGCTCCAGCGCTTGATCTCGTCATCCGACTTGCCGGCCGTCAAGGATTTGAACAGGTGGTTGACCCTGACCTTGACGCTGTCGGGAGCCTCCCAGTTCTTCTGTTCCTTCGATTGTCGAACAGTGAATTCGGCGAGTTTTCTCTCCCACCATTGAGGCGAACGGACTTCCGCCTCGCGCAGTTGTGCCGCTACCACGTCCTCGACGCGCCCGTATTGAGCGTCGTAGGCGTCGCGGTAGCCGTAGAAATTGAAGTTGGGATAGGAAGGGAGGTGCACGCCTTGCAGGTTCAGGAACATCCACAGGTCATGGTTGCCGATCACGAAATCCATCAGCCCGGCGGCCATCAGTTCCTGCGTGCGCTTGAGGATGGCCAGTCCGCGCGGTCCGCGGTCGACCAGATCGCCGCCGTTGTGGAAGAAGATGCGGCCGCGGAAGTCATCGAGGCGAACGCCGTGGCTGGCGAGTTGTTCGGCCAACGAACGGTCCGGGTCCAGCGCCGGGATTTTTGCCAGTCCCTCGGAATCGCTCACCGAACGCAGCGCATGCAGCAGCAAGGCATCGAACTTGTCGATGGTGCCGTGGGCATCGGACAGCGTGACGATGGCCGGCAGGCGAGCGATTTCGGAGGCCTGGTTTTTTTCCAGGATGCGCAGCAACTCGCTTCGCACCGCCTGTTTTTGCGCAGGGGCCAGGGCGGACCATTTGTCCGGCTGGTAGATCAGCGCTCGTGGTTGGGCGACGGAGGCGGAACGTGCAACTGCGGTTTCCGCGAACGACGCTTCCGGCAGGCCGGTGGCGAGAAGCACTGCACACGTTAGTGCCAGAAGTCTTGTGGCGTATCCCGGTCCGTTCATCGATGCGTTCTCCTGCTTTCGGGTCTCTAGTCAATCGGTACGGCGATCATCTGCCGGCGCTCGAAGCGCACCAGTTCCTTGACACCGGCTTTTCGGAGTCCTTCCAGGGCCTTGTCGAAATGCCGGCCGACCTGATGCGGGGCATGGGAGTCAGCGCCGAGGGTGAGCGGCACGCCGCGTGACGCCAGCGCTTCGACGACGTCCCATCCGGGCATGAAGGCGTGCGCCGGATTGTCGAGTCCGGAGGTGTTGATCTCCACGGCCATGTCGTTGGCCAGCAAGTCGGGAATCAGCGGTTCGATGTAGCGCAGCAT
>DBMG01000038.1 GCA_002304785.1 Candidatus Accumulibacter sp. UBA704
AGGCCGAGCAAAGCTACGGCGTATGGCATGGCCTTGCGCAAGAACGGCCGGGCAGAGGATTGTCGAGGAATGGCCATTCAGTCGATCAGGAGAGTTCGCGCCGATAGGCAGGCATCATTTCGGGATGGTCCGTGCCTTGAGGGAGGAACAGGCGGCAACGATACGCCGCAGCGCGGCTTCCAGAGTTTCGCGGGGACAGCCAAAATTGAGCCTCACCCACCCTGGCGCTCCGAAATCAGCGCCATCCGACAAACCGACACCGTTTTCCTCGAAAAAACGCACCGGGTTCTCCAGGCCGAGTCCGCGGGCATCGATCCATGCCAGATAGGTGGCCTCGACAGGCGTCATGGAAAGACCGGGAATCCCGGCTACGACCTCCTGCACAAGATCGCTATTGCGGCGCAAAACGTCGAGCAGGGCTTCGTGCCACGCCTGACACCCGGTGAAAGCCGCTTCCGTCGCCACCAGCCCAAGCACGTTGGCATCCGGCACGATGCCGCGCATGGCATCGCTGAAACGACGGCGCAACGACACGTCGGCAATCACGGCGATCGAGCAGCCCAGTCCGGGAATGTTGTAGGTCTTGGAGGGCGCCATCAAGGTGATTGTGCGCCGCGCCATGTCCGCATCGAGCATGGCAAAGGGGATGTGCGGCCGCTCGGCGTGCAGCACCAAGTCGCAATGGATTTCATCGGAGCAGACGATCAGGTCGTGGCGCCGGCAGAAATCGGCCAACTCCGCGAGTTCGCTCCCGGTCCAGGCGCGCCCCACCGGGTTGTGCGGATGGCAGAGCAGGAGGAGGCGCGTCTGCGGCGTGATTTCCGCCTCCATGCGCTCGAAATCCCACCCCCACCGGCCATCCGACAACCGTAACGGCACCTTGACCAGCATCCGCCCCGAAAACTGCGGCGCCGACAGAAACGGCGGGTAAACCGGGGTGGCCGTGATCACGCCTCCGTCGACCGCCCGGCAGGCCACGTTGATGCCGGTGACCAGCCCGGGGAGCCACACCAGCCATTCAGGAGAAACCTGCCAGCCGTAGCGGAGCCGCAGATAGCCGACGACGGCATCGGTCAGGGCCGGCCACGGTTTGCCGTAGCCGAAGCACCCGTGCGCCACACGTTTCTCGAGCGCGGCAATGACCGCCGGCGGCGCCGCGAAATCCATGTCGGCCACCCACAGCGGCAGAATGTCGCTCCCGGCATATTTGTTCCACTTGAGCGAATCGCCGCCGCGGCGTTCGATCGGCATGTCAAAATCAAAGTCCATTTGCATATCGTGTGGCACGCAGTCAAACCTCCAGATGCGCGTACAGTTGGGTCGAGAGGTAGCGCTCGCCGAACGAGGGGATGACCACCACCGTCATCTTGCCGGCGTTTTCGGGACGCGCTGCCACCTGCAGCGCCGCCCATACGGCAGCCCCGGACGAAATACCCGCGAGAATCCCCTCTTCCGTAGCCATGCGCCGGGCGATGGAAAAGGAGTCTTCGGCGGTAACGCGCACGATTTCGTCGTAAACCGCGGTATTCAGCACCTCGGGCACGAACCCGGCGCCGATCCCCTGGATGGGATGCGGTCCCTTCGGCCCGCCCGACAGCACGGGCGACGCGTCGGGTTCGACGGCGATGACCTGCACAGACGGCTTGCGCGCTTTGAGCACTTCGCCGACACCGGTGATCGTCCCGCCCGTCCCGACTCCGGCCACGAAGATGTCGACCTGTCCGTCGGTATCGCGCCAGATCTCCTCGGCCGTGGTTTCGCGGTGGATGGCCGGATTGGCCGGATTCTCGAACTGCTGCGGAATGACATAGCGCGGATCGGCGGCGGCCATTTCCTCGGCGCGCCCGATGGCCCCGGCCATGCCTTCCGCGCCCGGCGTCAGCACCAGGTCGGCGCCATAGGCCTTGAGCAGGAGCCGGCGTTCGCGGCTCATCGTTTCCGGCATGACGAAGCAGCACTTGATGCCACGCGCCGCGCAAACCATGGCCAAGCCGATCCCGGTGTTGCCGGAGGTCGGCTCCAGCACGATCGAATCGGGGCCGATCTTCCCCGCCGCCACGGCGGCATCCACCATCGCGGCGGCGATGCGATCCTTGACGCTGTGCGCCGGGTTGAAAAACTCGAGTTTGACCACCACGGTGCCGGCGATACCGGCCGACAGGCGATTGAGTCTGACCAGTGGCGTATTGCCGATCAACTCGGTCACAGTGCTGGCGATCTTCAGTGACATCTTGCCTCCTTGACGTTAAAGCCTCACCCGAGGAACAACCGGTAAGCCTTGTTGGCGGTCTCGTTCCAGTGGGCGTAGCCGAGATTCTTCAGGAATTCCTTGAACTGTTTCATTTCCTCCGGCGGCACCTGCATGCCGACCAGCACCCGCCCGTAGTCGGCGCCGTGGTTGCGGTAGTGGAACAGGCTGATGTTCCAGCCCGAACTCATCTGGTTGAGGAAGTTCATCAGCGCGCCCGGCCGCTCGGGAAACTCGAAACGGTAGACGATTTCGTTGTCGACCTGCGGCGCATGGCCGCCGACGAGGTGGCGGATGTGCGCCTTGGCCATTTCGTCGTCGGTCAGGTCGAGCGTGGCGTAGCCGTGCTTCTGCAGTTGCTCGACCAGCTTGAGCGATTCGGCGCGCGAGGCGACCTGCACGCCGACGAAGACCTGCGCTTCGCGCGGGTCGTTGAAGCGATAGTTGAACTCGGTGATGTTGCGCCGGCCGATCAGGGCGACGAAACGCTTGTAGGCGCCGGGCCGCTCGGGCAGCGTCACGGCCAGCACCGCCTCGCGCTGCTCGCCGACCTCGGCGCGCTCGGCAACGAAACGCAGGCGGTCGAAATTGAGATTGGCCCCGGAAGCGACCGCCACCAGCGTCTTGTCCTTCAGCCGATGCGCCGCGGCGTAGGCTTTGGCGCCCGCCACGGCCAGGGCGCCGGCCGGCTCGAGCACAGCGCGCGTGTCCTCGAACACGTCCTTGATCGCCGCGCAGATGGCGTCCGTATCGACCAGCACCATCTCGTCGACATACT
>DBMG01000002.1 GCA_002304785.1 Candidatus Accumulibacter sp. UBA704
TGGCCGCGCTTCGAGCGCAACCGCGTCGAGCAGTTCGAGGCGCGCTTCACGATGGTCGAGATTCCCGAATCGCCGTCGCTCTTCTTTGCCGACATGGCCGGCAGCCGCATGCCGATCGTCGTCTCGCACGGCGAGGGCCGGGCCGACTTCGACTCGGCCGCGCAGCAGGCGAAGGCGCTGGTCGCCATGCGCTACCTGGACAACGCCGGCAACCCCACGGAAATCTACCCCTACAACCCCAACGGCTCGCCGGCCGGCATCACCGGGGTGACCACGGCGGACGGCCGCTTCACCATCATGATGCCGCACCCGGAACGCGTCTTCCGCACCGTGCAGATGTCCTGGCACCCGGAAACTCTCGGCGAGGATTCGCCGTGGATGCGCATGTTCCGCAATGCGCGCAAGTGGGTGGGGTAGTCGGAAAACGAAGCGCGAATGCGCGAAACGGGATAAAACGCGAACGGGCGCTACGGCGCCCGTTCTTTTTTTGTTTCGTCGCTTGTGCCGGTCGGTTTCCGGCGCGAGGAATGCGGTGCGTTATACTCAAAGCGGGAGCGCGGCTGCAATGGCTAATTCTGTTTCGCGAGAGAAGGGTGGATATCTTGATGTGGAAAAACGGCTCTAACTGGGTGGCGGCGATATTTCTGTGTGCCTGTGCAGCCTCCGGGCAGGCCGCGGCGCAGGTGAGGATGCTCGGTTTTGACGACAATTCATGCCAGGCCTGGACAAAATCGAAAGAGGATCCGGATGTGCGCAGGGAGTACGTTTCCTGGGCGCGCGGCTTCCTGAGCGGCCACAACTACGCCAGTCAGAAACAGCAGGTTTCGGATGTTTCGCGCAGCACCGTTGAGTTGTATATCGAGCGCTTTTGCCGGGACAAGCCGACAGCCCCATTCACTGAAGCCGTCTATCGCATGAGTGATCAGTACTCGGGTCGCAGCACGCCGATTACCAAATAGACTCTGTTCCCGTTCGAGGTTTCGTGAAGTTGTCGTTTCGGCGCGATGCGTACCGGAGCGTCCGTTTGCGTGGCCATGGATGGCTGCTCCTCCGGTACCGCGCCGTATCGTTGAACGCCTTTATCGACAGTCCATCGTTGCCGCTTCGCTTGCGGATTTCCGCAGGCGCTTGTTCGTGGACGAGATGTCGCGGCGGGTGACTTTTTTGGCGTTGCGCGCCGATTCGCTGAAGAAGGCGACACGTTCGCACCAGGATGGCCGATGTGGACGAAGCGTTTGTTTTCATTTAACAAACGTCACATTAATTTTTAATTTCTTTATGTTGGATTATATTTGATCATGTTGCGTTGAGAGGCTCGACAGGCTTCGCAGGCGTTATGCATTCGGATTGAAATTTCAGGAAGGATAGGATCGGTAGAGGCGGCGGCGAGGAGCGTTTTACGATACGTCGGCTGGCAGAATATTCACGAGTTGAGGAGGGGGCATGAGTCACTGCGTTTATGGGGTTTGGGACGGTGTCGTCTACGACGCGCGGCGGGATCCGGGCAAAAAGGACGTGCCAGGCCTGTCGGGCCTGGAAGACATTGCGCCAAGCACGGCGACCAAGGCATTCATTTCCGATCGCGGTTTCCTGGTCCTGGATGAGAGCACCTGCCTCGCCGAAGCGTTCGCACAGTATCTGACGCAGGCGGCCAACGAATCGTGCGGCCGATGCACGCCATGCCGCGTCGGCACGCAACGTCTGCGCGATCTGCTCAAGGGCATTTCCGCCGGAAGCGTAACGCCCGAGGCGCTCGATGAGGCTCAAACACTCGCCTGGCAGGTTGCCCAGACTTCCCTCTGTGGCATGGGTCAGAACTGTGCGCGCAGCCTGCTCGAGGCGTTGCGCCATTTCCGGACCGAATTCAAGGCCATGACGCCGGCCCAGGCCGTGTTTCAGCACAGTTTCGTCTATACCACCGCGCCGTGTATCGAAGCCTGTCCTTCCAAGATCGACGTCCCGCGCTACATCGACGGCGTCAAGGGCGGCAAGTTCGATTTCGCTCTAGGCGTGGTCCTCGACAAGTATTCCATGGCGGCCACCTGCGGCCGGGTCTGCGTGCGCTTCTGCGAGGATGCCTGCCGGCGTAACGCGGCAGAAGGGGCCGTCGGCATTCGCATGTTGAAGCGCTACGCCGCGGACCAGGCACTGAAGCAGGGGCGGCTCAAGTTCACGCCCAGCGCCGAGCAGCACGACAAGCGCGTGGCGGTGATCGGCGCCGGACCGGCCGGAATTACCTGCGCCTACAAGCTCCTGCTTGGCGGCATCCAGGTCGACGTTTTCGACGCCAATCGAGCCGCCGGCGGCATGGCCTCGGTCGGGATTCCCAGCTACCGCCTGCCCAAGGACGTGCTCAAGGCGGAGAGCGAGGACATCATCCGCCAGCTCGGCGGACACTTCTACTACGGCAAGATGCTTGGCCGCGACTTCTCGATCGACGACCTGCTGGGCAAGGGCTACGACGCGGTTTTCCTGGCTTACGGCGCGAGCAAGGAGGCGCAGCTCGGCGTCCAGAACGAAGAACTGGTGCCGCAGGGTTACTCGTCGGGAATCGATTTTCTGCTCAACGTGCACAAGCGCGTCGAATACGGCGAGCCGTTCGAGTTCGGGGGCGATGTGGTCGTCGTTGGCGGCGGCAACGTCGCGATGGACTGCGTCCGCTCGGCGCGGCGGTTGGGCGCGAAGTCGGTGCATCTGGTGTATCGCCGGACGCTCAAGGACATGCCGGCTGACCGCGAGGAGGTGCACGCCGCCGAACAGGAAGGGATCATCTTCCATTGCCTGACCAATCCGTCGGAGCTCGTCATCGAGGACGACCGGTTGATCGGCGTCAAGCTGGTAACCATGCGCCAGACGGGAGTCGACGCGCGCGGCCGGCGCGGCGTCGAACCGGTTCCGGATTCCGAATTCTTCATGCCCTGCGACTGGTTGATCGCGGCGATTGGCCAAATGGTGGACGAAAACGTGCTCTCTCCGGACGACGGCATCGAACTCGACCGCTGGAACTGCGTCAAGGCCGACCCGGATACGCTCGAGACCTCGCGTCCGGGGGTTTTTGCGGGCGGCGATTGCGTGCTCGGCCCCCTGACGCTGGTCAATGCGCTGGACCACGGCGAGCGGGCGGCGGCGAGCATTCGCGAATACCTGCTGGACGGCCGGATTCACGACAAACCGGCCCTGCGCATGCAGAAATTCCTGGGCCGCAACAAGCTGCTGGCGAACGAGTGCTTGACCCATCCGCCGATCAACAAGTTACGCGCGAAAGTCCCCGAACTGGAAGCGGAGCAGCGTATTCGCAGCTTCGACGAGGTCGACGGCGTGATTCCCAAGGCCGCGGCCTATGAAGAGGCCAGCCGATGCCTGCGCTGTTACCGCCTCTACTCGGTGATTACGGAAAAATCGCTGCGCAGCAGCCACGCTGCCGTCAAACCATCAACCATTGCAGGGTGATCGACCATGTACGCCACGATCAACGGACAAGACTACGCATTCGAAGCGAACGACACCATCCTGGATGTGGCCCGCCGCCATGGCATCCACATTCCGACCCTTTGCGAGCTGAACGACATCGACCACACGCCGGGCACCTGCCGTGTCTGCGTCGTCGAGGTGCGGCGGCCGGGCGGTGCCGGGCCGGAGTACGTGACCGCCTGCGATACACCGCTCGCTGAGGGCTGGCAGGTCATGACACGGACGCCGGTCGTGCAGGAGATGCGCCAGTTGCAGATGGAAATGATCATGGCCGATCACCATCAGGATTGCTCCACCTGCCCGCGCAACGGCAACTGCGAGTTGCTGCCCGTGGCCAATTCGGTGGGCCTGAAGCAGATCCGGTTCCGCTATACGGAGGGCTGGAAGGATCTGCCGCCCGATACGGGCACCCAACCGGTCGTCTATGACCGCAGCCGCTGTATCCGCTGCCAGCGCTGCGTGGCCGTGTGCCGTACCGTTCAGGGCGTCGATGCGCTGGAGATGACCGGCTGGGGACGGACAGCTGGCGTGGCGCTGAAGGGCGGTTCGGTCGACGTGTCTCCCTGCGTGACCTGCGGTCAGTGCGTCATGGTCTGCCCGACGGGAGCGCTGTCCGAACGGGATCAGACGCAGGACGTGCTCGACTATCTCGCCGATCCGGAGATCATCACCGTCTTCCAGATGGCCCCGGCCATCCGTGTCGGCTTTGGCGAAGAATTCGGCCTGCCGGCCGGAACCAACGTCGAGGGGCAGATCATCGCCGCGCTGCGCAATATCGGCGCCGACGTCATTCTGGATACGAACTTCGGCGCCGACGTGGTGATCATGGAGGAAGGCACGGAATTGCTTGGCAAGCTGGCCGAGAAAAAACGCCCGGTCTTTACGTCCTGTTGCCCGGCGTGGATCAACTTCGCCGAAAAGCATTACCCGGACGTGCTGCCGCTGCTGTCCTCGACCCGCTCGCCGCAAGCGGTGGTCGGCAAGATCGCCAAGACTTATCTGGCGGAGAAGCGCGGCTTCGATCCCGAGAAAATGCGCGTGGTCTCGATCATGCCCTGCACTGCCAAGAAGGAAGAAGCCGCCCGGCCGGCGCTGCGCAACAACGGCTATCCGGACGTGGACGTCGTGCTGACGATGCGCGAGTTTGCGCGCCTGTTGCGCCGCGAGGGCATCGATCTGAAGAATCTGGAGCCTTCTTTCTACGACGACCCGTTGATGAGCGAATACTCCGGCGCCGGCGCCATCTTCGGCACCACCGGCGGGGTCATGGAAGCGGCGGTGCGTACCATGTACTACGTGCTCAACGGCAGGGAACTGGAGCACATCGAAGTGTCGCAGCTTCGTGGTTTCGACAACGTGCGCTCGGCTACCGTCGATCTCGGGCGCCAGTATGGCGAGATCAAGGTGGCCATGTGCCACGGCCTCAAGGGAACACGGCGCCTGGTCGAAGCCGTGCTGGCCGGAAAGGCCGATTTCGATTTCATCGAGATCATGGCCTGCCCCGGCGGTTGCGTCGACGGCGGCGGGACGCTGCGTTCCAAGAAGGCCTACATCCCGCATGCCATGCGGCGGCGCGAGACGATCTTCAATATCGACCGCAAGGCCAAGGTGCGTCAGTCGCACAACAACACGCAGGTCAAGAAGCTGTATGCCGAGTTCCTCGGCGCGCCGCATTCCGAGAAGGCGCACCACATGTTGCACACGCACTACGGCCCGCGACCGTGCGGCGTCGATGCGAATATCCGCGAGGAGTGGAAGGAGTTGCGCGAACAGGAAGGGCGCGGGGAATGATCGGAAGTTCAAGGCGGCGACAGGGAATGGCGCATGGATAGGCACTTCTGTCCGGCCTCCGAGTGGCTGCATCCCGCCGACGCGGAGGACATTCTGCGTGCTTCCGCGCCCGACGTCGGGCGCGTGCGCGAGGTCCTGGCCAAGGCACGCGAGCTGAAGGGACTGGATGCNNGCGCGGCAGGTCAAGGAAGAAATCTACGGCCGGCGCATGGTGCTGTTCGCGCCGCTGTACATTTCCAACGTCTGCGGCAACGACTGCACCTACTGCGCCTTTCGTTCGGCCAACAAGGCGTTGCCGCGCACGGCGCTCTCCATGGACGGCATCCGCTCCGACGTGCGCGAGCTCGTCAAGCAGGGCCACAAGCGCCTGCTGATGGTCGCCGGCGAGGGGTATGCGGCTTCCCGGGGCGGTTTCGACTACGTGCTCGATGCGATCCGGGCAGTGTATGACGTGACCGAGGCGCACGGCCACATCCGCCGGCTCAACGTCAATCTCGCGCCGCTGACGGTCGAGGAATTCGCGCAACTCAAGCAGGCCGAGATCGGGACCTATCAGCTGTTCCAGGAGACCTACCACCGCGATACCTACGCGGCGGTGCATCTGTCGGGCAGGAAGCGCGACTTCGACTGGCGCGCGACCGCCCTCGACCGGGCCATGCAGGCCGGCATCGACGACGTTGGCATGGGCGTGCTGTTCGGCCTCGCCGACTGGCGCTTCGAAATCCTCAGCCTGATGCAGCACATCGCGCACCTGGAGGACGCGTTCGGCGTCGGCTGCCACACCATCAGCGTGCCGCGTATGGAGCCGGCCGACGGGTCGGACGTGTCGATCAATCCGCCGGCGCCGGTTTCCGACGACGACTTTCGCAAGATCATCGCCATCCTGCGCCTCGCCGTGCCCTATACCGGCATCATCCTGTCGACGCGCGAATCGGCGGCGATCCGCCGCGAGTGCTATGCGCTCGGCGTGTCGCAGATTTCCGCCGGCAGCCGGACCAACCCGGGCGGTTACAGCGAAGGAGAGACGGCGGCCGGCCAGTTCCAGCTCGGCGACCACCGTTCGCTCGATGAGGTCATCGCGGAACTCGCGGCGATGGGCTTCGTTCCGTCGTTCTGCACCGCCTGCTACCGGCTCGGGCGCACCGGCCAGGATTTCATGGACCTCGCCAAGCCCGGCTTGATCAAGGAAAAGTGTGACCCCAACGCGGTGACCACCTTCCTCGAATACCTGACCGACTACGGTTCTCAGAGCGCCCGTTGCGCCGGCGAGGCCGCGATCGCCTGCGAGCTCGACCGGATGGGTGCCAGGACGCGGCGCAACGCCGAGAAAATGCTCGCGCACATCCGCGCCGGCAAGCGGGACGTGTATTGCTGAGCGAATCCATGGGCCGTTCAGTTCTCCGTCATTCCGGCGAAAGCCGGGATCCAGAAAGTGCTCCGAAACGTGGCCAAAGCGCCTGGATTCCGGCTTTCGCCGGAATGACGGCGGAGGCGGGCGCCGCCGAAGGTTTGCGAAACCGGCCATGACCACCCGTACCGAATCCGATTCCCTCGGCGAATTCGCCGTCCCCGCCGACGCCCTCTACGGCATCCATACGGCGCGGGCGCTCGTCAATTTTCCGCTGACCGGCCGGCCGTGCGCGCCGGCGCTGGTGCGCGGCATGGCGCTCGTCAAGCTGGCCTGCGCGCAGACCAATACGGCGCTTGGGTTTCTGCCGCAAGACGTCGGCGCGGCCATTGCCGATGCCTGCCGCGAACTCGCCGAGGGCAAGAGCGACCTGATGGCCGCCGTGGTCGTCGACGCGCTGCAGGGCGGTGCCGGCACCTCGCTCAACATGAACGTCAACGAGGTTCTCACCAACCGCGCCGAGGAAACGCTGGGCGGCCGGCGGGGTGAATACAAAAAGGTGCATCCGCTGCACCACGTGAACCTGCACCAGTCGACCAACGACGTTTTTCCGACCGCGCTGAAAGTCGCCGCGACCGACGGACTGCGCCGCCTGGAGAAGGCCGTCGCGGCGCTGCAGACGGCGTTCCAGGCCAGGGAGCGCGACTTCGCGCAAATCGTCAAGGTCGGGCGCACGCAGTTGCAGGACGCCTGCCCGATGACGCTAGGCGCCGAGTTCTCGGCCTGGGCCGAGGCCTTCGGCCGCGACCGCTGGCGCGTGTTCAAGTGCGAGGAGCGCATCCGCGTCGTCAACCTCGGCGGTACGGCGATCGGCACGGGCCTCACCGCGCCGCGCGAGTACATCTTCCGCGTCACCGACGCGCTGCGCGAGGTGACGAAGATGAATCTCGCGCGCGCCGAGAACCTCGTCGACGCCACGCAGAATGCCGACGCCTTCGTCGAGGTCTCCGGCATCCTCAAGGCGCACGCGGTCAATCTGTTCAAGATTTCCTCCGACCTGCGCCTGCTCGCTTCCGGCCCGCACGCCGGGATCGGCGAACTGCGGCTGCCGGCCGTGCAGGTCGGGTCCAGCGTGATGCCCGGTAAGGTCAACCCGGTGATCTGCGAAGCCGTCGGCCAGGTCGCGCTGCAGGCCATCGCCAACGATCAGGCGGTGACGCTCGCCGCGCAGTCCGGCCAGCTCGAACTCAACGCCTTCCTGCCGCTCGTCGCGCACGCGCTGCTCGGCAACCTGGACCTGATGGAGCGCGCCGACACGCTGTTCCGAAGCCGCTGCATAGACGGGCTGACGGCCGACGCCGAACGCTGTGCCGACCTGCTCGAACATTCGCACGCGCAAGTCACCGCGCTGGTCCCTGCGCTCGGCTACGAACTCGCCGCCGACGTGGCCAAGGAAGCGCAGCGGGATAAGCGCATCATCCGCGAAGTCGTCCTCGCCCGCGGCCTGCTCGCGCCGACCGTGCTCGACCGGCTGCTGTCGGCGGATGCGATGACCGCGTTGGGGTACGGCAAGCTGAATATCAAGGATTGACCATGCAAGAGACCCCCAAGGGCCTGCGCCTACACATCGGCATCTTCGGCAAGCGCAACAGCGGCAAGTCGACGCTGATGAACGCGCTGATCGGGCAGTCGGTGTCGATCGTCTCGCCGCATCCGGGCACGACCACCGACCCGGTGGAGAGGGCTTACGAACTCGCGCCGCTCGGCGCCGCGGTATTCATCGATACCGCCGGCCTCGACGACGAGGGCGAACTCGGCGCGCTGCGCGTGCAGAAGACGCGCGCCGTGCTGGAGCGCGTCGACCTCGCGCTGATCGTCGTTGATGACGGGCGGGTCGGGCTGCTCGAACAGGAACTGATCGCCACGCTGCGCGAGCAGAAGACCCCGTTCGTCGTCGTCTTCAACAAGTCCGACTTCGCGGAGCCGGGCAAGGCGCAGTTGATGGACCTTGCCGCCGACAACGTCGAGTCGGTCGTCGTCAGCGCCGGGCAGGGCAAGGGTATCGACGCCCTCAAGGAAGCGATGTTCCGCCAGGCGCCGGAAGGCGGCGTGGACGAGGCGCGCCTGATCGGCGACCTGATCGGCCCCGGCGACGTCGTCGTGCTCGTCGTCCCGATCGACCTGGGCGCGCCGAAGGGGCGCC
Source organism: Candidatus Accumulibacter sp. UBA704 (assembly GCA_002304785.1). Classification (GTDB taxonomy): domain Bacteria; phylum Pseudomonadota; class Gammaproteobacteria; order Burkholderiales; family Rhodocyclaceae; genus Propionivibrio. The sequence goes on from DBMG01000002.1 coordinate 8,814, forward strand.
TGATCCTGCCGCAGGTGCAGACGCTGCGCGACATCCTCGACAGCGACGCGACCGGCTTGATGGTCAAGGAGCGCGAGCTCCCTGACGCGCTCGCACGCCTCGTTGCGCCGCCGAAGCTCGTCGTCTGCGATTCGCAGGTCGTGTTGAAGGTCGCCGCCGACACGCCGCGCGAGATTCCGCTCACCACTTTCTCGATCCTGATGGCCCGCTTCAAGGGCGACATGATCGGACTGGCCGAAGGCGCCGGCGCCCTCACACACCTGCGGCCGGGCGACCGCGTGCTGATTTCCGAAGCCTGCTCGCACCACGCCCTGGCCGACGACATCGGGCGCGTGAAGATCCCGCGCTGGCTGCGCCAGTTCGCCGGCGGCAACCTGGAGATCGACGTGAAGTCGGGCCGCGATTTCCCCGACGACCTCACGCCGTATGCCCTTGTCGTGCAATGCGGCGGCTGCACCGTGACCCGCCGGCAGATGCTCGCCCGCCAGTATCGCGCCGCGCGGCAGGGCGTGCCGATGACCAACTACGGCATGGCCATCTCCGTCGTACAGGGCGTTCTCGACCGCTCGCTGCAATGCTTCCCCGCCGCGCTGGAGGCCTATCGCCGAGCGCTCGAAGGAGCCGCCGCGTGAGCCGGTCGGCCAGGATCGTCTGGCATCGGCGCGAGACGCCGCCGGGCGCCGCCGCGCAGGAGCTCGCGCGTCTGCTCGAAAGCGATTGGCAAAGCGGCGCCGCCGCGCCCGAGGTGCTGCGCCGCATCCTCACCGCGACCTATACGGACGAGGTCGGGGTCATCCGTGCCGCCGCCGAGAAGACGCTGCTCGACCACTGTGGCGACACCGTGCGCCTGCGCGGCCTGATCGAGTTTTCCAACCGTTGCGTGCTCGACTGCCACTACTGCGGCATCCGCCGCGGCAATCGCGTCGTCAAACGCTACAGCCTGACGCTGGACGACGTCGTCGCCTGCGCGCGCTGGTGCGCCGACAAGGGCTACGGCTCCCTCGTCCTGCAATCGGGCGAGCGGCGCGATGCCGCCTTCGCGCGCGGCGTCGAGGCGATGATCCGCGAGATCAAGGTGGCGACGCTCTCCGAAACGCTGCCTGAGGGGTTGGGCATCACGCTGTGCGTCGGCGAACAGGCGCCGGAAACCTACGAACGCTGGTTCGCGGCCGGCGCGCACCGCTACCTGCTGCGCATCGAGAGTTCGTCGCCCGAACTGTTCGCCCGGCTCCACCCGGAAAACCAGCGCATCGAGACGCGCGTTGCCTGTCTGAGGAGCCTGCGCGAGATCGGCTACCAGGTCGGCACCGGCGTGATGATCGGCCTGCCGGGGCAGACGGTGGAACACCTGATCGCCGACCTGCTGTTCTTCCGCGACATGGACGTCGACATGATCGGCATGGGGCCGTACATCCCGCACGCCCAGGCCGTGCTGCCCGGCGCGCCGGCCGTCCCGCCGGCCGAAGAGCGCCTGCGCCTCGGCCTGCGCATGATCGCCGCCGCGCGCCTATTGCTGCAAGACGTGAACATCGCCGCCACCACGGCACTGCAGGCGATGGCCGACGACGGCCGCGAGCAGGGGCTCTCCTTCGGTGCCAACGTCATCATGCCGCAGGTGACGCCGCCGGGCGTCCGGTCGCAATACACGCTATACGACGGCAAGCCCTGCCTCGACGACTCGGCCGAGCAGTGCGCCGTCTGCCTGGAAAACCGGATCGCCTCGGTCGGGCGGCGGATCGAGAAAAATCAGTGGGGGGATTCGACACATTTCGCCCAGCGCCTTGGGCGAATTGTCTGAGCGTGGAGATCTCGCCTATAGTGAAGGCGTAGTCTCCACGGTTGGCTTGTTCAGCCGAAGGGGTCGCAGGTTGCATCAACGCTTGATGCGGAGAGTGATCATGACCGAACATACGTCACCCCAGACGGCGCAGGGCGGTTCGCAAGGAACCGTAGAGCAGGGTTCGGAACAGTCGGTGCAGAAGAAGTCACGGGATCCGCTCGCCCAAACGCTCCGAATGTACCTCGTGCGCTATCCGAAAGCACTGGTTGTCATGTGGGGGCTGGTTGCTGCGTTGTTCGTGCTGCTTCTGCCAATCGCCTATTATTCGTGGTACGACCTGCCGCAGCGGCTATGGGATTTTGCCAATGAGGAGAAGTGGCGATGGATACCGTCCTTCTTCGGATTTTTCTTCCTGTTCGCCGCGCCATTCTGGGCAACCGGCTTGGCACTGGGAGTGGCCGGTTTTGTCGCTGATATCTCCTTCGAGATCCAGGATTCGGCTATTGAACGGGTCAAGGAGAGCGTGCGCGAAACCGAGCAGGATGCAATCGATCGCCTGGAACAGAGCGATGGCGCCGGGTTGCTACCGCTACTTCGCTACAGCCGTGCGCAACTCGACGCTTACTACGAAATCGGGCTCAAACAGACGCGGGGCAGTTTCTTCAATGCCGTGTTGGCGATGTGGCTCGGCTTCTTGCTGCTGCTGATCGGCATTGCTCTCTATGTCGGTCCTGTGGAGAGATTCAACCTCACGCGGCCGCCGCAGGACTTCAATATCCTGATACTGAGCGGCGCGGCAATCGTCGAATTCATCTCCGCTCTGTTCCTGTGGGTCTATCGCAGCACGATCGCTCAATTGACCTACTACTACCGTCTGCAAATGCACAACCACACATCGATTCTCTGTTTCAGGATGGCTTCAACAATGGCTCAGCCGGACGAGACGAAGCGCCTGATTATCGAGAAGATCCTGGAGTGGAGCACCTTGCCCGAACGGCTGCCGTTGACCGGAGCCAAGGGCTTCAGGACGTTGCTGCAGCCTCGGGGGACAAGGAACTCTGAGTCGGGAGAATAGGTGACGGCCGCCCGTTTGAAGACGGTGGCATGCCTCACAAGGTCGCAGTAGCCAGCACCGAGGTGCCTGTCTCGGCGCCTGGAAGATGCCGGGGAACATAAATCGCGGCGTGCTTGCCGTTGCGACTGACCGGATGGTCTTTTGCCTCCAACAATTTCCACAACTTCTTGTCCTGTACCTGACAAATACATGAATGCACCAAGCATTTTTGACAGGTTCTTCAAAAAGATCCAATTCGTCCGGACACCGTCCTCCCGGCGAAGGCCGGGACCCAGTCGGCGCTCCGAAACCCGGGACTTCGGTCTTCGCCGGACTGACGATGCAGGATTTTTTGCTGTCGTCTGTAATTCCAAGGACATCCATGCAATTGCTGTGATGTTCTTGCACTCGACGACGATGAATTCGCCGCAGATCATGCTGACTTCGTCTGGACGGCGCAAACCGTCGAAGATATCCAGTTTTCCAGGCGCGGCAATCGCGCCGTGTAGCGCCACACGCTGACGCTCGACGATGTCGTCGCTTGCGCGCTCTGGTGTGCCGGGAAGCGCTACGGGTCGCTCGTTCGGCAATTCGGCGAACGGCGCCACGCCGCGTGCGTGGGCAAACGAGGTAACGACATGAACGTGTAGAACGTGTACTTGTCGATTCCTGCTGCGGCGCTGCGCGCTAATACTCCCGGGCGAAACGCTCGAAATCCTCAATGGGCAACGGACGACTGAAGAAATAGCCCTGATACGCCTGACAGCCCACGCTGGACAGGTAGTCGCGCTGCGCTTCGGTTTCGACGCCTTCGGCGATGACGTCGAGTTCGAAGCTCTGCGCCAGGGCAATGATCGTCGTGGCAATCGCCGCGTCGTTCTCGTCGGCCAGAATGTCACGCACGAACGGTTGGGCGATCTTGAGTTGATCCAAAGGCAATCGCTTCAGATAGGACAGCGAGGAATAGCCGGTGCCGAAGTCATCGAGCGAGAAGCCAACTCCCTTGGCTTTCAACGAAAACATCTTGTCGATCACGTCATCGACGTTTGACAGCAGCATGCTTTCCGTGACTTCCAGCTTCAGGCGGAACGGGTTCGCACCGGTTTTGTCGAGAGCATTCACGACTTGCTCGACAAAATCCTTTTGACGAAACTGATTGGCGCTGACATTGACCGAAACCGTGAGATGCGCTGTTTCAGCTCGCTGTCCCCACGTGGCCAATTGAGTGCAGGCGGTTTCCAGGACCCAGTGCCCCAGGGAAAGAATGAGTCCGGTTTCTTCCGCCAGGGGAATGAATTCGTTGGGGGAAACCAGTCCGCGCTGGGGGTGCTGCCAGCGCACCAGAGCTTCGGCGCCGATCAACTGCGCCTCCGAGACCTGCGCCTGATAATAAAGAACCAACTGCTCTTGATTGATCGCTTCGCGCAGCCCTTTCTCCAAGGCGGCGCGTTCGATGACCACGGCCTCCATGCCAGAATCGAAGAATCTCAAGGCATTGCCGCCGTCCTTCTTTGCCCGGTACATGGCGATGTCTGCTTGTTTCAAGAGCGTGTCGGTATCAACTCGCTGGCCAACGAACAGGTTCGCGCCCATGCTCGGGGAACAGTAATACGTATGGTCGTTGAGTTGGTAAACCTGATTGAGGGCGGAAACGATCTTCTCGCCAATCCCTTCGGTCTGCTTGGCCGCGTCACGTTCGCTGGCGCTCAGGTTCGACAGAACGACCACAAACTCATCGCCTCCCAGGCGTGCCACGGTATCTTCGGACCGGACGCAAGCGACCAGGCGCTGGGCGACCTGTTTCAGCAGCAGGTCGCCCATATCGTGGCCGAGCACATCGTTGAGCGTCTTGAAGTTATCCAGGTCAATGAGCAACAACGCCCCGTATTGGCCGCTCCTGGAACTGGCGGCCATCGACTGTTTCAGCCGATCGAGGAGCAGCGTGCGGTTGGGCAGGCGCGTCAGCTGGTCGAAAAAGGCCAGCTCGTTGATTTTTGCGTCGTCCTGTTTGCGTTTGGTGATATCGCGCGTCACCGAGTGGACGCAGGGGATGCCACCGAGCTGGACAATCGATGCGGTAGCGGATACCCAGATCAGGTCCCCGTTCTTCGTCCTGTAAGGGGTTTCAAATCCCTGGCATCGGGAATCCCGCTGGAGTATCTCGAGAAAGTGCTTTCGATCGTCCGGATTGGCCCAAAGGCCAAGCTCTTTCGAGGTGTGACCGATCATTTCGTCACGTTCGTAGCCCAAGGCATTGAGGAAGGGCTGGTTGACGTCGAGAAACACCCAGTCACTCAACCGGTTGATCGTGATGAAATCCTGGCTCGCCTGGTAGATTGCGCGATAGTGCTCCTCGCTATCTCTCAGCGCAGCTTCCGCTTCTTTTCGGCCGGTGATGTCAAAGAAAGCGGCGACGAAGTGATCCGGCTTGTACCGGTATCCGACGCAGTCATACCAATGACCGTTGTATTCCAGGAATCGCTCGATACGGATATCCTCTCCCGTTCGGACCACGTGAGCGAACGCGGATATCCAGTCAAACGTATCCTTTTCAATCCCCGGGAACGCCTCGAGGACCGTTTTGCCGCGCGGGTCAATGCCGGTAAGTTCCCGGTACGCCCGGTTTGCATCGATGAAGCGGTAATCAATCGGTTTGCCTGCCGCGTCATAGATCATTTCGTGGTAAGCCACGCCGATGGGGCCTTTCTCGAACAGGGCCCGGAATTTCCACTCCATCTCCTGCAGCGCCTTGTCTCTATCGTCCAGTTTTTCCAGAAGATGGTTGAAGGCACCGACCAGCTGACCGATTTCGTCCTGCCGCACAATGGGCAGGGGGTGCAAGGATTGCCCGGAATCCGACATGGTCGTCAGTGCTTTTACCGTATCCAGCATGGGGGAAAGCTGGCGCCGCAGTACCCACCAGGTCGTTGCTCCCGCGAGAACGGTCAAGAGCACCGTGACGATCAACATGCGTTGCTGCACATCCCGAATCGGGGCGAAGGCTTCGTCGGCCGGCAAGGCGGCGGCCAGGTACCATCCTGCCCAGGGGATCTGCTTGACGGATTGCAGCACCTCCTTGCCCTGCGGGTTGACGTAGACAACCGACCCCTCGTGACCATCGAGAAAACGGTCGATCGCCGGAATCTGGCCGCGCGGCGGGCTCGGTTCCATGATCCGGGCTTTATCAGTCCCCGTAATGATCATCCGGTGCTTTGCGGAAACCAGCAGAAAGCCCCCCGTCTTTCCGTAATGGTTTTCCGTAAGATGGCCCAGGAAGTTCGCTCGCTGCAAATGCACCACTCCAGACAGGGCGCCGACCACGTCACCGAAATCGTTGCGAACGGGTACAGTCATCAGGAATGACGGGGCGCGCAACGTCTTTCCGATCGCGGGCCGACTGACTGATGATCTTCCTTCCTTGATTGCGGCGACTACCGAATCACGATCCGAGTAGTCGGTCCCGACTTGTCCCAGCACGGGCACGGCGGCAATGCCCTTGTAATCAGGCCCGTAGACGATGAGACCACCATTGAAAAGGCTGGGAAGCGCCGTTTGTCGTTCCAGCGCGGTTTGCAGGGCCTCGCCGTAGCGCATATGGTCGGCCAGGACTGGTGCCGTCCTGTCCAGTGCTTCATAACGAAGCGCCAGATCGGACTGGATCGACGCCGCCATGGTGGATACCGTCGAAAACTGCTGTTCGCCCAGCATCCGCTCCATGTCCGTGCGCAACATCTGGCTGGCAAGAATGGATAGGGTCCACAGGATCAGCAGGAAAACACCCAGTACTCCTAGCGTGATCCTGGATTTAAGCGAGCGAGAAAAAGTCACCGTCGAGGACATTCGATGTCTCTGTTTGTCTGTTCCGACAACAGCAAGGAGCTTAACGGGAGGCTCAAGCCGATTCAATGTCAATATAGACGTTTCGCCAATCCAGGCAAACAGACCGGCACCGAATCGCCTCAGAAAGAAAGCAAGCGACGGGAAGCTGCTGGCGATAGGGCAGCGGGCATTCAGTCCGCAGGAGACGTCAATGCTGCCTCCAGGATTGTCATGAAAAAGCGCCGGGAGGCTTGAGCCGTCCCGGCGCTTTTTTTTGGTGCGGTTTTCCGCTTACTCGACCTTGGCCTTGGCGCGCAGGCTATCGACCATCTTGGTGATCTGCTGCGTTTGCGCCTGTTGCAGGAGGCGCGGCTTGACTTCTTCGAACGACGGGAAAGACGTGGCGCGGGTGTCGTCAAGCATGATGACGTGATAACCGAAATCGGACTTGACCGGGGTTTCGGTGTACTTTCCCTTGTCCAGGGCAGCGAGCGCGTCGGCGAAAGGCTTGACGTAGTTGCTCGGCGCGGCCCAGTCGAGTTCGCCGCCGTTCTCCTTGGAGCCCGGGTCGATCGATTGCTTGGCCAGTTCCTCGAACTTGACGCCCTTCTTCAGGTTCTCGATGACGGTCTTGGCTTCGGCCTCTTCCTTGAGCAGGATATGGCGGGCCTTGTATTCGGTGCTGCCGACCTGCGCCTTGATCTTCTCGTAGTCGGATTTCAGTTGCTCGTCCTTGATCGGGTGCTTATTGACGTAGTCCTGCACGTAGCTGCGGATCAGGATGGCCTGCTTGGCGGCTTCGGCCTGGGCGGCGACTTCCGGCTTCTTGTCCAGACCGGATTTCTTTGCTTCCTGCAGCAGGAGTTCGCGGCGGATCAGTTCTTCGCGCACGGCGTTGCGCAGTTCAGGCGAATCCGGCGCGCCTTTGGCCTTTTGTTCGGCGATGAAGGCATCGGCGAGGTTCTGTGAAACGGACGCTCCGTTGACCTTGACGAAAGCCTTGTCGGCAGCGAGGGCGGAAACGGAGATCGAGGCGCCGATGGCCAAGGCTGCGGCGATTTGCGTGAGTTTTTGCATGTGGCGTGTTCCTGATGAGTTTGTGGTCGAATTCTGCGACCGGAAGAAAACAAGTGGATCGTTCAAGGC
>DBMG01000163.1:0-32695 GCA_002304785.1 Candidatus Accumulibacter sp. UBA704
GGCAGATGAATGTGGAAAAAGGCGGTAACGGCAACGACCTGATCACTTAGGTCTTGAAGACTCACGTCCAGTATTTCAATCCGCAAATGTTCGGTGACCTGTGCAAAGTCTTGACGGGTGATATCGATCCATTGACCGACGTCTTTCACCAAGCAAGTACCACCGCCAGCAAAGCCACTGAAATTCTTGCTGAACCTCGATGTCAGCCGGTCGTCTCGGGTCGCATACATTTGAATGTACTCGTCGAAAAGCGAGCGGATCAGGACGTGGCGATCGGTTTTCATAGGAGGAAAAAGGTCAGCAGAATCGTGGTGAGATGTGCGTTCACCATCAAACATGACATGAGTGCCGTCTAGCTGGCGTTGCCAATTCTTACACGGCGAATCGGATGATTCAAATCACAGCTTTAGCGCAGATTGTTGTGCCCCGCACCGGCCAGTCGGCACCTCCCTTTCGGCTTGTAAATAACTGCGACGGTCCTTCCGCGTGCTTTTGGTCCCAATGGTGCACTTCCTCGCACAGACGTCGCTCCGAACGAATCCCGAAGCAGTAGCCGACGATCAGCATGCGAATCATCAGTTCCGGATCAACCGACGGTCGTCCAATGGGACTGTAGAACGCTTCCATATGCTGCCGGAAGGGGCGCAGATCAAGATACCGATGAATTCCCCGTAACAGATGATCTTCGGGAACATGGTCTTCCATGCTGAAGCTGTAGAACAGTTGCTCCCGACCCGTTGCTTGATGTCCCATCATGGCATGACACCCGATCACACAATGCAATAATCACATTAGACATTCCAATGTCATTATGTGGGGTTTTCAAGAAGAATTCGACGCGTTGCCGCCCGACATTGTCTGCCCCGGCTACGGCGGCTTTTGCCGCAAGTTGCCGCCCCCTTTTTCTCTACCACAATCGGGGGAGTCTCAACTTAAGCTGCGGAAGTCTCAACTTAAGCTGCGGACGATATAAGTCAAAACCACGCTTGCTGAACATGAAACATTTCCATATTATTGGAATTATGGAAAACAAAGATGCTGTTAATGCCTTTGCCGCTCTGGCCCAAGAGAGTCGGTTGGCGGTGCTGCGCCTGCTGGTGCAGAACGGTCCGGACGGGCTGACGCCGGGGGTGATCGGCGAGACGCTGGAGATGCCGGCGCCGACCCTTTCGTTTCATCTCAAGACATTGGCACAGGCCGGGCTGATCGTTGCCACGCAGGAGGGGCGCTTCGTACGCTACCGGGCGGCGATGCCTGCGATTCGGGCGCTGGCGGCCTTTCTGACCGAAGACTGCTGCAAGGGGCAGCTCTCCCGTTGTTGAAGGAACGAGGATACCTGTGATTAGCAAACGAACGATCAACGTGCTGGTGTTGTGTACCGGCAATTCCGCCCGCTCGATCCTCGGCGAGGCGCTGTTCAACCATCTCGGGCGCGGGCGCGTGAAGGCGTTTTCGGCGGGCAGCAAGCCGTCGGGGCAGGTGAATCCGGTGGCGCTGGAGACGCTGGAAAAGCACGGCGTGCCGCTGCCGGCGGACGCTCGCAGCAAGTCGTGGGACGAGTTCGCCGCGCCCGGCGCGCCGCACATCGACTACATCTTCACCGTCTGCGTCAGCGCGGCCGGCGAGGCGTGCCCGATCTGGCCGGGGCATCCGACGACGGCGCACTGGAGCATCGCCGATCCGGCGCACGTCGAACCGATGGAGGCGCGGCGCGCGGCGTTCGAGATGGCGTACCGCTCGCTGGAAAAGCGCATCACGGCCATCTTTGCGCTCGACCTGGAGACGATGTCGGCGAAGGACGTGGCCACGGCGGCGCGGTTGATCCATGAGGCGGTTGCGGAAGGAGAGAAGCGATGAGCGCGCAATGCGAAGTGGCGATCAAGCAATCGTCAGGCGCGCCGATGAGCGTCTTCGAGCGCTACCTGACCGTGTGGGTGTTCCTGTGCATCGTCGCCGGCGTGGTGCTGGGGCAGGCGTTGCCGGGAGTCTTCCAGGCGATCGGGCGCATCGAGTACGCGCAGGTCAACCTGCCGGTCGGCCTGCTGATCTGGGTGATGATCATCCCGATGCTGGTCAAGGTCGATTTCGACGCGCTGCACGAGGTACGTCAGCACGTGCGTGGCATCGGCGTCACGCTGTTCGTCAATTGGCTGGTCAAGCCGTTCTCGATGGCTTTGCTCGGCTGGCTGTTCGTGCGTGAGCTTTTCGCGCCCTACCTGCCGGCCGGCCAGCTCGACAGCTACATCGCCGGGCTGATCCTGCTGGCGGCGGCACCGTGCACGGCGATGGTCTTCGTATGGAGCAGGCTGTCGAACGGCGATCCGCTGTTCACGCTGTCGCAGGTCGCGTTGAACGACACCATCATGATCTTCGCCTTCGCGCCGCTGGTTGGCTTCCTGCTCGGCATCTCGGCGATCACCGTGCCGTGGGCGACGCTGTTCACCTCGGTCGTGCTGTACATCGTCATACCGCTGATCCTCGCGCAACTCTGGCGCAAGTCGCTGATGAAGGGCGGGCAAGCGGCGTTCGACGCGGCGATGGAGAAGATCGGCCCGTGGTCGATCACCGCGCTGCTGGGCACGCTGGTGCTGCTCTTCGCCTTCCAGGGGAAGGCGATCATCGAGCAGCCGCTGGTGATCGCGCTGCTTGCGGTGCCGATCCTGATCCAGGTGTTCTTCAACTCGGCGCTGGCCTACTGGCTGAACAAGAAGGCCGGCGAGAAGCACTCGGTGGCCTGCCCGTCGGCGCTGATCGGCGCGTCGAACTTCTTCGAACTGGCTGTCGCCGCGGCGATCAGCCTGTTTGGCTTCGAGTCCGGCGCGGCGCTGGCCACCGTGGTCGGCGTGCTGATCGAGGTGCCGGTGATGCTGGGGGTGGTCAAGGTGGTCAATGCGAGCAAGGATTGGTATGAACGCGAACATGTGTGAGCTGCGCCCGGCGCGGGCAACGGATCTATCGGTGGTTGTGGCGTTGCTGGAAGGCTGCGGCTTGCCCACCGGTGACGTGACGCAGGCCATGCTGGACTCTTTCTGTGTGGCCGAGGCGGATGGGCGCGTTGTTGGTACCGCCGGGGTGGAAGCGTTCGGCACAGACGCACTGCTGCGTTCGCTGGCCGTTGCGGAGGATTCGCGCGGCGCCGGGCTGGCGGCGCGGCTGGTCGATTGGTGCGAGGCCGAAGCACGCCGGCGGGGCGTGGAGACGGTCTATCTGCTGACCACGACGGCGGCGGACTACTTCAGGATGCGCGGCTACACGGACGTGCCGCGCGACGGGGTTCCGGCGGCCATCTCCAGACACGCCCAGTTCCGCAGCCTGTGTCCGGCCAGCGCGAAGTGCCTGGGCAAGCGACTGTAATGGACCGCGACGAACTGCTGCGCGTTTTCCCCGCGCATCGCGCCCGCCTGGTGGCAAGTCTTTCGCGCTTGGTCGGCGCCGCGGATGCCGAGGATCTGGCCGCGGAGACGCTGTTGCGCGCGCTGGATGCGGTAGATGGCTTTCGCGGCGAGGCGGCGCTGGGCACCTGGCTGCACCGCATCGGCATGAATCTCGCCCATGACCTGCTGAGACGCCGCGAGCGAAGCCCTATCCTTTCGGTGGAACCTGAAGTCGACGTGCAGGAAGCACTGTCGGAGGCCGCCAATGCCGGGCCGCTCGAGCAAAAGCAGATGAGCCAATGCGTCCAGAACCTGCTGGCGAAACTGCCGCCGCAGCAGCGCCATGTGCTGGCGCAGGCAGGCATGCTCGAACAGACGGCGCTGGAGATTGCGCGGGATTCCGGGATCACCGCCGGGAACGTCAAGATCCGTTTGCATCGTGCCAGGCGGGCCATGCAGGCGGTCCTGGAAACGCACTGCGACTTCGATCGGGAGTCCGGCGTGCTGTGCTGCGTGCCCAAATCGGAATGCTGATTCCAGACTCTGTATCCTTTTTCCCGAGTATTACGTCAAAGGGGCGTACCAATCCGGTACTTCACTCGGAGCCATGCCATGTTTGATGAAACGACCAAGGAACTGATTGCCATCGGTGCATCGATTACCGCCAACTGCCATCCATGCCTCGACTACCACGTTGCCAAGGCGCGCGAGCTTGGGATCGGAAATGACGAGATTTCGCAGGCCATCGAGGTCGGCAAACAGGTCCGCCGCGGCGCATCGGCCAAGACGGACCGTCTGGCAGCCGAGCACGTGGGAGGCCAGACGGCACCGACCTCACCCGCTGGTTGCGGGTGTCGCTGACCACCGGAAGAACCGCGACAAACACCACGATTCTTAGTACAAGGAAATGACATGAAAACACTTGAAGTCTTCGATCCCGCCATGTGCTGCTCGACTGGCGTTTGCGGCGTCGACGTCGATCCGGTCCTGGTGCAGTTCGCCGCCGATCTCAAATGGGTCGCCGAACAGGGGGTCGAAGTGAAACGCCACAACCTCGGGCAGGAACCGCAGGCGTTCGCCGCCAACCCGGCGGTGCTCAAGGAGATGGAAGCGGGTATGGAGCGCCTGCCGGTCCTCGTCGTCGACGGCAAGATAGTCGCCACCGGCGCCTACCTTTCGCGCGTGCAACTGGCGCAGAAGCTCGGCATTACGCTGGCCCGCCAGGACAAACCCCGCATCAAGATCGGCAACGGCTGCTGCAATCCGAAGTCCGGGTGCTGCTGATGGCGCTGCCCGACGTAAGTGCCCGCTATCTCTTCTTCACCGGCAAGGGCGGCGTCGGCAAGACGTCGTTGTCCTGTGCCACCGGCCTGGCGCTGGCCGAGATAGGGAAGCGGGTACTGATCGTGAGTACCGATCCGGCGTCGAACCTCGACGAGGTGCTGGGCGTCGCGTTGGGCCAGATACCGACGCCGGTACTGGGTGCGGCCCGACTGTTCGCGCTGAACATCGACCCGGAAGCCGCTGCTCGCGACTACCGCGAGCGCATGGTCGCTCCGTACCGCGGCATCCTGCCGGCGGCGGCCATTGCCAGCATGGAGGAACAGTTCTCCGGCGCTTGCACGGTGGAAATCGCCGCCTTCGACGAATTCTCCAAGCTGCTCGGGCATCCCGAGAGCACGGCGGAATTCGATCACGTCATCTTCGATACGGCGCCGACCGGCCATACGTTGCGATTGCTGACATTGCCGTCGGCGTGGAGCGAGTTCATCGCCGATTCGACGGGCGGCGCGTCCTGCCTCGGTCCCCTGGCCGGGCTGGAAAAGCAGAAGGCGTTGTACACGGCGACCGTACAGCGTTTGTCCGATCCGGCGCAGACCGCTGTCGTACTGGTCAGCCGTCCCGATACCGCCGCCTTGCGCGAGGCTGAACGCACGCGCGGCGAGCTCGCCGAACTCGGCGTCTCCAACCTTCGCCTGGCGATCAACGGCATGTTCAAGGATGACGGGTCGGCCGACCCGATCGCCCGCGCCATGTACAAGCGCGGCGCGCTGGCGCTGGCTGCGATGCCGGTCGGGCTGGCGGAGTTGCCGGGCAGTGTCACGCCTTTTCTGCCGCTTGGCACCGTCGGTCTCGATGCGTTGCGCCAGATGGTAGCGGAGAACACGCCGGTGAGTGCCGGGACTGCGATGTCGAGCCCGGTAACTGAATTGCCTGGCCCCTTCCGGCTACTGATCGACGAACTTGCGCAGAACGGACACGGCGTGATCATGACCATGGGCAAGGGCGGCGTCGGCAAGACGACCGTGGCCGCAGCGATCGCTGTCGAACTCGCGGCGCGCGGTTTTCCGGTGACGCTGTCGACGACCGATCCGGCGGCGCATGTCACTCACGCTGTCGGCGAGACCTTATCCAATCTCAGCGTCAGCCGCATCGACCCGGAAGCCGAAGTCGCGCAGTACCGGCAGGAGATGCTGGCCAAGGCTTCGCGTGCTCTCGATCCGAGCACGCTTGCCATGCTGGAAGAGGACTTACGTTCCCCCTGCACCGAGGAGATCGCCGTGTTCCGCGCCTTTGCGCGCGCGGTCGATGGCGGCAAGAACGGTTTCGTCGTGCTCGACACGGCGCCGACCGGCCACACGATCCTGCTGCTCGATGCCGCCGAAGCGTATCACCGCGAGGTGTCGCGCACGCAGGGCGAAATGCCGGAAACCGTGACGCAACTCCTGCCGCGCCTGCGAGATCCGGCATTTACCCGGGTGCTGGTGGTCACGCTGCCCGAGGCCACGCCGGTTAGCGAAGCCGAGCGGCTGCAGCAGGATCTCGTTCGCGCCGGGATCGAACCGTTCGCCTGGGTCATCAACCAGAGCCTGTTGGTCTCCGGCGCGGAGCATCCGGTACTGGCGCAACGCGGACAGTACGAGCAAGGCTATATCCATCGCGTGAGCAATCAACTGGCCCGGCGCTGCGCTATTGTTCCCTGGCTGGCGGAAACGCCTGCGGGTGTCGAGGGCTTGCGCCAACTGGCGGGATAGCAAATGCCTTCATCGTCCTCGTTCCAATGCCACAACAAGGCGTGGCGCCAGCATCACGCGGAGATCCGCGCTTTCCTGAAGAACCGCGCCGGCAGCGCCGACGAGGCGGACGACCTGCTGCAGGAGGTCTTTCTCAAGGCGCTGCATCAGGGCAAGGAATTCTGCTCGATCGAAAACGCGCGCGCCTGGCTGTTCCAGGTGGCGCGCAACCTGCTGGTGGACCGGTTGCGCGTGTTGAAAGAGCAAATTCCGTTGCCTGACGATCTGCTCGCCGAAACGCCGCCGGAAACCGATCCGGTCGACCTCCTGAGCCACTGCCTTCCGCGGGTGCTCTCGGAACTGTCGGCGGAAGACCGCGAAGCCATCACGCTGTGCGACATCCAGGGCATGACGCAGAAAGCCTTTGCCGGGCGTCTGGGACTCTCATTGCCCGCCGCCAAGTCACGCGTCCAGCGGGCGCGGCTGCGCTTGCGCGCGCATCTGGCCGAAGCCTGCCAGCTGACATTCAACCAAGAAGGGAAAGTCTGCTGCTTCGTTCCGCGTCCGCCGTTGGAGTCGGTGAATCCTGATTGACAGGTTCCGTCTCATGCGTGGTGCTTGGCGATCTCCTGTTTCAGCGTCTCCACGGTCGGCACGCGCCCGGAAACGACGACCTTGCCGTCGATGAGCGCGGCCGGAGTCATTATTACCCCCATTGGCCCAAACACGCGCGGATCGGTCAGGTGCTCGATTTCGGCGTCGATGCCCAGTTCGGCGCATGCTTCCCGAACGTTCTTTTCGGTCGCTTGGCATTTCGGGCAGCCGGGGCCGGCGATCTGGATTTTCATGGCCTTTCTCCTCGCTAAAGAATCAAATTGCCGAACAGCCACCCGATCAGCGTGCCCAGCACGATGATGGTTGGCACATAAACAAACGCCTGGCGAACCCCGAATACGCGGGCGATGGCCAGCCAGTTGGGCAGGCTGAGGCCCGGCCCGGTCAGCAGTAGCGTCAGCGCCGGTCCCTTGCCCATGCCGAGCCCCATCAGGGTATGCACGAACGGCGCCTCGGTCATTGTGGCGAAGTAGCTGACGGCGCCGATCAGAGTGGCCAGAAAGTTGGCGGACAGGCTGTTGCCGCCGAGCCATTCGCGAATCCAGGTCTCCGGGAGCAGATGGCCGACGATGCCAACGAGGAACACGCCGGCCAGCAGCAGCGGAAAAATGATGCGCACGAACCACCACGTTTCCTGCATCCATTGCGCCTGTTCGTCGCGCCCGATCGTTCGCCAGGCGTAGGCGGCGGTGATCAGCGTCAGGCCGCCCCAGACGGCGACCTTCGCCCAGTACGGCCCGCTCTGCACGAGGTAGTTGGGCAGCAGCAGGGTGAGCACGAGCAGCACGATCAGGATCAGACTTTTGCGCTCGATGAAAGACGCGGATTCCGCCGAGGTGCCCGCTGTTCCGTTACGTTGCGGGTGTGGCAGGTTGCGGAAGGCGACGGTCATGACCATGCCGACGGCGAAGGCCATCAGCAGCGCGGCGACGATGCGGGCCACGACCATCTCCGTGCCGAGGATGGTGCCGGTGTAGGTCAGCGCCAGGACGTTGGCGGCCGGCGCGACCCAGAGAATGATGAAGGCGGCGCCGATCCCCGCGCCGGCGTAGTACAGGCCGCTGGCTACCGGGATGACCGTGCACGAACAGGCGGCGATGAGAAAGCTCGCGCCGCAGGCCAGGGGAAATGACTTGCCTTTATTGACCTGTTCGCCGAGCAAAGCCAGGATCGCCTCCCGGCGGATGAAGGTGACCATCGCCCCGGCCAGCAGGAAGGCGGGCACAAGGCAGGTCAGGACGTGGGTGGCGATGTAATCGTTCAGGGCAGTCAATCCGGCGCTCAGGATTCCGGTCAGCATGATGGGCTCGTTTCTTCGAATCGTCGAAGGCGCTCACCGCTCGATTTCTGCTCTCGTCATCTGGCGGCCTGCTTGGCCAAGAATTGGGTGAGCGCTCAATCCAAATATAGACCGGTCAACCGGGCTTTTCCGTGGCGGACGTTCGATGGGGTCCATACGACTTGACCAACATGCGGGACTTGCAGATCAGATCCGAAACGAGATCATGGTGTTTGGCGGTAGACTTCATGGTTTTCGGAAATAGCGAACTCAATGGAACGTTGCCCCTGGTGTGAAGGCTTTGACCTCTATCGTCAATATCACGACGAAGAGTGGGGCGTGCCGCTCTATGACGACAAGGCGTTGTTCGAGCTCCTGATTCTGGAAGGCGCGCAGGCGGGACTGTCCTGGGCGACGATCCTCAAGAAACGCGATCGCTATCGCCAGATCTTCGACGGATTCCAGCCACATCTGATTGCGCACTACGACGAAGCCAAGGTAGCAGCGTTATTGGCGGATCCGGGGATCGTCCGGAATCGGGCCAAGGTGGCCGCGACCATCCAGAACGCCAGGGGCTTTCTTGAACTCACCGCGAACGGCCGGACATTCAGTGATTTTCTCTGGCAATTCGTGGGCGGCAAACCGATCCAGAATGATTGGCGCTCGCTGGCCGAAGTGCCCGGCAAGACCCCGCAATCGGATGCGATGAGCAAGGAGCTGAAGGGTGCCGGATTCAAGTTTGTCGGGTCGACGATCTGCTATGCGTTCATGCAGGCGGCAGGCATGGTCAATGACCATCTGACGACGTGCTTTCGTCATGATGAAGTCAAGACCCGGCCGCGTTAACCGCGATTTGATAGACGCAATGCCGCCAGGATTCAGGCCCATGAACATCACGCCATTCACCGCACTTGCCTGCCCACTGGACGGGAAACCTCTGCGCAGCAACGGGACCGCATGGGGCTGCGCCGACGGCCACAGTTTTGACATCGCCAGCCAGGGCTACACCCATTTGCTGCCGGTGCAGAACAAACGTTCGCGCGACCCCGGTGACAGCAAGGAAATGGTGACCTCCCGGCGACGCTTTCTCGATGCCGGTCATTACCAGCCGATTGCGGACGCGGCAAGACGTGCCGTCCTGGCGGACATGGCCCCCGACGCAACGGTTCGCTGTCTCGATGCCGGCTGCGGCGAGGGTTACTATCTGCGCCAACTCGCCGCCGCCAACGAGTCAAGGCAACTGGCACTGATCGGGCTGGATATCTCCAAATGGGCGGTTCTCGCTGCCGCGAAACGGGACAAACGGATGGCGTGGGTTGTCGGCAGCAACGCCAACCTGCCGGTGCTGTCGGGCACGCTGGATCGCGTCCTGTGCATGTTCGGCTTTCCCGTCTATGCCGAGTTTGCCCGGGTGCTCGCGGCAGGGGGGCAACTGGTGCAGATCGATGCCGGACCGGACCATCTGCGCGAATTGCGCGAGATCATCTATCCCGTCCTGAAACCGGAACGCACGACCGCGGCGTCCGCGCCGACGGGCTTTTCCGGTTTGTCGAACGAGACGGTGCGCTACATGGTCGAGATCAGCGGTCAGCAGCAGATCGCCGATCTGCTGGCGATGACGCCGCATCTTTACCGCGCCACCAGCGAAGGCAGGACCAGGGCCACTGCCCTGCAGTCTCTGTCGGTCACCGTCGATGTTCGGCTGACTCGCTACGTTCGAGGATGAGATATCGGCTATGCAGCTCCCGCTAGTCCGGAATCTCGGGCTCGACGAGTGTCGCTAGCTGCGCGAGGGATTCCTGCCATCCCAGGTAACACATCTCGACGGGGATGACTTCGGGAATGCCTTCCTGCACGATGCTGATCTCGGTGCCGCAGGAAACATTAGTCAATGCCACCGTCACCTGTAGTTCGCCGGGCAGGTTCGGGTCGTCGAACTTGTCCGTATAGCGAAGCAGCTCGTGGGGAACGAGTTCGAGATACTTGCCACCAAAGGAGTGGCCTTTCCCCGTGTTGAAATTCGTGAAGGACATCCTGAACGTGCCTCCGACCCTGGCATCCATGTGGTGCACCTTGGCTGTGAAACCGTGCGGCGGGATCCACTTGGCCATGGCGTCGGCGTCCAGGAACGCCCGGTAGACCCTCTCCGGCGGTGCGCGGAGCACGCGATGCAGTCTCACGGTACCTGTAGGCATGATCGATTCTCCTCGGCGTGGCATTCGGAGAAACGTGGACTCCGTGACGCCGCAGAAGTGCCGCGCAGGGGAAGTCCGGCGGGCGGTTCAATGCGACTCGGCAAATAACTTGAGCTTGCCCAGCGCCACATCCCATCCCCTGCCGGTCGCCTCCTGCGTCCGCTTCACCTCCGCGATCTGCAGTGGATCGAGTTTCCAGAGCCGTGCCCGTCCCCGTTTCACGTCGCGCACCACGCCGGAGCGGCCAGCATCTGTAGGTGCTTGGTCGCCACTTGCTCGATTCCGCGGTCATTCACGTTTGGGTTGGAACAACCATCGAGATACGGCATGCACATAGCGCGGCATGATCAGGAAGACGACCAGGGCAACGATCGTTGCGGCGATGATGCCGTGGCTGATCCCCCATTGGCCCAGCAGTGGCACCGCCGCAAACAAGGGCTTGAAGAGAGGAGGAATCAACATTGTCAGGGGCCAGATCACCGAGGTGGTGATTAGCCACTGCTTCCACGGCGCCGGCTTCTTTTGCACCGGCGAGGGCGGCGAGAACCAGAACGCGATGCCGGGCTGGATTTCGAACCGGTCTTCGCGCTCGAACGCATCGTCGATCTCGGCGAGCAGGCGCTGGCGATCGGCTGAACTCGTCCAGCGCTCGGCGTCCGTGGCGCTGGCGAAGCGAATCAGGATCGCATATTCGTTGCCGCCGGACGGAGGGCGGATGATATGCACGCCCTGATGCCCGGGATATTCCGCCGCCTTGGCGGCGATGGTGCGCAGCCACTCCTCGTAACGCGCAATGGCATCGGCCCGCACGCGCTGCTGGATAAAGAGCGTGACGCTCTTCCCCGACGACTTGCCGTCAACAGACATTGAAGTCGGTTTGTTGTTCATTGCCTGCCTCCGGATGCGTTCAAAAGGCCCAGCACATGCAACTGCCTAGTCCGTCGTGAGTGTGCTGTACGCCATGCAGATGCCGGTGTGCCACGCCTCGTGTAGTGCCTTGGGTATGGTGATGTGCAAGCGGACCCCCATAACCGCCGAAACGTGCAACGGGGGACCATTCGGGCAACACCGGCAACCCCGGCGGGTCCAGCTTCTGGAATTCCTGGCTGGCGTAGACCACCTTGCCGCCGACCATGGTCAGTATCGATTCCAGCGACTTGATATCGATTTCCGGGATGCTGAAATAGTCGGCGGACAGAACGGCAAGGTCGGCGAAATGACCGGCCACGAGACTCCCCTTTCGGTCGGATTCGGAGGAGAATCCGGCGCTGCCCACGGTGTAGAGGCGCAGCGCTTCTTCGCGCGTCAGCCGGTTGCGTTCCGGGTACAGCTCCAGGCCACCGCAGGTCTTGCCGCTGACCAGCCAGTACAGGGCGGCGAACGGGTTGTAGCTGGCGACGCGGGTGGCGTCGGTGCCCGCGCCGACCGGCACGCCCATCTCGAGCATGCGCCGGATCGGCGGTGTGCGCTCCGCCGCTTTGGCGCCATAACGGTCGACGAAATACTCGCCCTGGAAAGCCATGCGGTGCTGCACGGCGATGCCGCCGCCGAGCTTCTTCACGCGCTCGATGTTGCGGTCGGTGATCGTCTCGGCATGGTCGAAGAACCAGCCGAGCGAGTGCAAGGGCACGTCGCGATCGACTGCTTCGAGAACGTCGAGGAAGCGGCTGATCGATTCGTCGTAGGTGGCATGCAGGCGGAAGGGCCACATGTTGCGCGCAAGCAGCGAAACGACCTCCTTGAGTTCCACTTCCATCACCTCCGGCAGTTCGGGGCGCGGCTCCAGGAAATCCTCGAAGTCCGCGGCGGAAAACACCAGCATTTCGCCGGCGCCGTTGGTCCGGTAGAAATCGCTGCCGGCCCCGGGCGCGGTCATTGCCATCCAGCGTGCGAAATCGAGCTTCTCTTCCTTGGGTTTCTGGGTGAACAGGTTGTAGGCGATGCGTACCGTGAGCTCGCCGCGACGGTGCAGGTCATCAACCACCTGATAGTCTTCCGGGAAATTCTGGAATCCCCCACCGGCGTCGATGCAACTGGTGACCCCCAGCCTGTTCAGTTCCCGCATGAAGTGGCGCGTCGAGTTGATTTGATGCTCGATCGGCAGCTTCGGCCCTTTGGCCAGCGTGGCATAAAGGATCATCGCGTTGGGCTTGGCCAGCAACAGCCCGGTCGGATGGCCCGCCTTGTCGCGTTCGATGACGCCGGCCGGCGGGTCGCGGGTATCGCGGGTGTAGCCCACCGCACGCAGCGCCGCCTCATTGAGCATTGCCTGGCAATACAGATGCAGGACGAATACCGGGGTGTCCGGCGCCGCGGCGTTGAGTTCCGCCAGCGTGGGCAGGCGGCGCTCGGTAAACTGGAATTCGCTCCAGCCGCCGACGACGCGCACCCACTGCCCAGGCGGCGTGCGCTGCGCCTGCTCCTTGAGCATCTGCAGTGCCAGCGACAGCGAAGGGATGCCATCCCAGCGCAGCTCCATGGTGTAGTTCAGGCCGCCGCGAATGAGGTGCAGATGCGAATCATTGAGGCCGGGAATCACGGTGCGCCGTTGCAGATCCACGACACGCGTGCCCGGGCCTTTGCGCGCCATGATGTCCGCATCGGTGCCGACGGCTTGGACCACGCTGCCGCGGACGGCGAGCGCAGACACGAACGGCTGCGTCGGGTCGTTGGTGGCGATCCTGCCGTTGATCAGGATCAGGTCAGCGTGATCCTCAACGCTCTTCACTGGATCCATGGAACCTCCTGACAGTTGTCTGCGTCCCGATGTCCCGGGATGCGATCGGGCCATCGGACGGATGGCTCGGCAAGACGCCGATTCAACCCAGGTCGAACAAGAGCAGCTCCGAGTCCTCGTCGGCTGTGATCTCGAGCGACTCTTCCGCTTCGATCTTGGCAGCATCACCGGTCTTCAGCACGATGCCGTTGACGCGCACCGCGCCCTTGACGAGATGCACGTAGGCAAGGCGCCCGGCGGCAATCCGGTGCGAAACGTGTTCCTGCGGACTCAGCAGGCTGGCAAACAGATCGGCGTCCTGGTGGATGGTGACGCTGCCTTCCCGACCGTCACGGGACGCGACCAGGCGCAGACGGCCCTGCTTGTCCTCCGGAGCGAAATGCTTCTCCTCGTAGCCCGGCGCAATGCCGCGCACTTCCGGCTGGATCCAGATCTGGAGGAAGTGCACCGGCGCAGTCGGCGACGGGTTGAACTCGCTGTGCTGCACACCAGTACCGGCGCTCATGCGCTGCACGTCGCCTGGGCGGATGACCGTGCCGTTGCCCATGCTATCCTTGTGCTGCAACTGTCCGGACAGGACATAGCTGATGATCTCCATGTCCCGGTGGCCGTGCGTGCCAAATCCCTTGCCGGGCTGGACGCGGTCTTCGTTGATGACGCGCAGCGGACCCCACCCCATTTCCTGCGGATCGTAGTAATCGGCAAAGGAGAACGTGTGATCGCTGTGCAGCCAGCCATGATCGGCATGGCCGCGGTCGGAACTCTTGCGAAGTGCAATCATGGAAACCTCGATGAAATTGTTGCAGGGGAAGGACTGAGGATGCGATCAGTGGCCTTCGCCGCCGCCAAACATGGTTTTGGCATAGATGAGACCCAGCCCGTAACCGCCGCCGTGGGCAATCGATGTTGCGACCGTCTCGTTGTACGTCTCGCCGCGTGCCCAGTCGCGCTGCAGTTCCAGCAGATACTGCAACGAGGTCATAGGGCGGGCGCCCAGTTGAACCATTCGTTCCATCCCGCGTTCGTGCGCCTCATCCGAAACGTCGCCACAGGCGTCGGCAAGAACATAGACTTCGAAGCCCTGGTCCAGCGCCGACAGCGTCGGGCCGACGATACAGACCGACGTCCACAGGCCGGCGAACACGATCTTGGTCCTGGCGATCTGATTGACGCGTTCGGCGATTCGCGCGTCCTCCCAGGTGTTCATCGTGGTGCGGTCAATCACCTTGGTGTCGGGGAAAACCGATTTGATTTCGTCGAAGAGCGGTCCGGAAAACGTCTTCTCGGCAACCGTGGTAAGAATCGTCGGCACCTTGAACTCGCGTGCCGCCTTGGCCACCAGGGCGGCATTATTGCGCAGCGTGACGGCGTCAATCGACTTGGTGGCGAAGGCCATCTGCGATTGATGATCGATCATGATCAGCAGGTGATTGGTCGGGTCAAGCAGCGTCTTTCCGGGAGTCGGGGAAGCAAGGGGCATGGTCTTTCTCCTTCGTTTGTGAAACACTGGTTGTTGAGTATTTTGGTCAAGTTTAGTTCGACGAAATTTCTGTACAAGTAGGTTCCTGACGGTAACTATCGGCTTCCGTATCATGGTTCTTCGCCCAAAACCTGCAATCCAGCCGCCGCTGCCGGATGAATGTCCGCTGGAAGCCGTTCTGGCGCTGCTGGCCGGCGCGTGGACGGCGCAGATCCTGTGGTTTCTTCGCGCCGGTCCGCGACGATTTGGCGATCTGCGTCGTGACCTGGCGGGTGTTTCGACCAAGGTGCTGACCAATCGCCTGCGCGTCATGCAGGAACTTGGCCTGCTCGAACGGGAGGTGCTGCCTGGCAAACCTCCTCAGGTCGAATACGCGTTGACTACGCTTAGCCGTGAACTTGAACCGATCCTCGACAGCATGGAGCAGGTGGCCCGGCGCCTGAGACAGAAACCCTTGCCGAAGGGCGACCGATAGCAGGGCAGCAACCGGTTTCCCCGGCCGGGCACTATTCATTGCCGTAGGAGTCTCTGTCAGGACTGGTTTTGTCAGCACACGGAGAACGCTATGGGCAAGGGCCGCCTGGAAGCATTCAGCGACGGCGTGATGGCCATCATCATCACGATCATGGTTCTGGAGTTGAAGGTGCCGCACGGCGAGCGTCTGGATGCCCTGGCCCCATTGATTCCGGTCTTTTTCAGTTATGTGCTGAGCTTCGTCTACGTCGGCATCTACTGGAACAATCACCACCACATGCTGCATGCGGCGCTAAAGGTTACCGGGCCGATCCTGTGGGCGAACCTGCATCTGTTGTTCTGGCTGTCGCTGTTCCCGTTTGCCACCGGCTGGATGGGAGAGAACCACTTCGCCGCGGTTCCGTCGGCCGTCTACGGCGTGGTGCTGTTCATGGCTGCCGTCGCCTACTGGATACTCCAGAAAGCCATTATCTCCTCGCAGGGCGACAGTTCGGTCCTGAAAAAGGCGTTGGGCAGTGACTGGAAAGGCAAGTCCTCTCCGCTGGTCTATGCCTTCGCCATGCTGTCGGCCTTCTGGTCGCCACTGCTGGCGCAAGGGTTGTACGCCCTAGTTGCGCTGGTCTGGCTGATTCCGGACCGGCGCATCGAGAAGTCTCTGGTGACAAAGGAAGGCCAGGCGGGTTAGTTCCATTTCCGTTCAGCACTTGCGGTGTGCTTTCAACTTTTCGGCAAAGGCGCAGTCGAATCGGATGATTGGTGGTTCGTGAGGAGGACGGAACATGTGCACTCATCAGTCGCCGGCGCTTCCCAGCTACGAAATCCTGTCGAAGCTCGCGTGTGACGACCCTCAGGCGTTTGAAGCATTGCGTGACGAACTGGTCGCACGCTACATAAGGAACGCTCCGGAACGAATCCGGCCGCGTTTGTACGGGATCCAGTTTCGAGTCGATTCCATCCGCCGCTTGTCGCGGACACCCTTGGCGGCGCTCGTGAAAATACAAGCGATGATGTGGAGCAGTTTCCTCAGGTTGGACGAGGAATTGCAACGTTTCGCGGGGACGGCCGGCAACTATGCACCGGCTAGCCGGAAGCAAGCCGGCCTGCAAACCGTTCCCGTCGGGAGCGCCCGCGTCATCGAATTCCGGCCGCGCTTGTCTGCCGAAAGACGGTAGTCTCGACGACCTCGGTTCGAGGAACGCGGCCTTTGAACCGCAGTTGCGGGAACGAGGTTGCGCGCGGAGGACTGTCGTTCGGGTCTTTCCATCTTTTGCCGTTCCAACTCCACCGATTGCATCCTTTTCGAGGTTCATTCGTCTCCCCAGGTGAGTACCTCTATTCACCGATGGGAGTTGTCCTGTGTCTGCCGAGTCTCAAGTTCTTCCTTCCCCACCGCTCGGTCGTTGGCTGGCTGGAATCCTCGTGGCCACCGCCCTCTGGTTACTGGCCTACAGTAACCTGACCGTCCTGGCCGATACCTTCATCGCCACGCTCGGACTGACCCGCGCCACGCGCTTTGGCGAAGCAGTGCATTTCTTCGTCTATGACACGCCCAAGGTGTTGCTGCTGCTCACCGGCATCGTCTTCGTCATGGGCATCGTGCAGACCTTCTTTGCGCCGGAACGCACTCGCGCCTTGCTCTCGGGCAAGCGTCTCGGCGTCGGGAATGTGCTTTCAGCGACGCTGGGCATCGTTACCCCGTTCTGTTCGTGCTCGGCGGTGCCGCTATTCATCGGGTTTCTCTCGGCCGGCGTTCCGCTGGGCGTGACCTTCTCGTTCCTGATCTCCGCACCGATGGTCAACGAAGTTGCGCTGGTGCTGCTGTTCGGTCTGTTCGGCTGGAAGGTGGCAGCGTTCTACCTGGGGATGGGCCTGCTGGTGGCGATCGTCGCCGGCTTCGTGATTGGCGAACTGAAGATGGAGCGCTATCTGGAAGACTGGGTGCAGAAGATCCACGCGGGCCACGTCGACCCGACAGTCGGCCTGAATCTCGGCTGGGTTGAGCGTTTCGAGGCGGGCCGCAGCCACGTCAGGCAGATCGTCGGCAAGGTGTGGCCGTACATCCTCCTCGGTATCAGCCTGGGCGCGGCGATTCACGGCTATGTACCGGAAGACTTCATGGCTTCGTTCATGGGCAAGGACGTGTGGTGGGCGGTGCCGGCTGCCGTCGTGCTCGGCGTGCCGATGTACACCAGTGCCGCCGGCATCATCCCGATCGTCGAGGCGCTGATCGGCAAGGGCGCGGCGCTGGGTACGGTGCTGGCCTTCATGATGGCCGTCATCGCGCTCTCGGCGCCGGAGATGATCATCCTCAGGAAGGCGCTCAAGCCGAGGCTGATCGCCACCTTTGCGGGTGTCGTGGCGATTGGAATTCTTCTCGTTGGTTACGTGTTCAATGCCGTTATTTGATAAATGAAAGGGAAACAAATGTTTGACTCAGTAAGTTTTATTGGTTCTGGCCGCGTTGCCCGCATCATGCTGGGCGGATGGAAGAAAGCCAACGCCTTGCCACCGATCATCCTCGCCTACGATGCGAACCCCTCTGCGGTTGTGGCGCTTCAGGCCGAGTTTCCGGGCGTTGCGGCGGCAACATTGGACGAAGCGGCCGGTGCCGATCTTGTCTTTGGCGCGCTGCATCCACCCGCCATGCCTGAAATGCTGGCGACCATCGCCGGAAAACTGAAAGAGAAAGCAGTCTTCTGTTCGCTTTCGCCGAAGGTAAAGCTGGCGACGCTCAGGGAGAAGCTGGGCGGTTTTGCCCGCCTGGCACGGATGAATCCAAACTCCCCGGGCATCGTTGGCAAGGGCTTCAACCCGATAGCCTTCGCCGAGGAAATGCCGGTTGCCGCCCGCACCGAACTTCTGAATCTGCTCAAGCCACTTGGGCAATCGCCGGAGGTTGAAGAAAGGCTGCTTGAAAGCTATGCCGTCATCAGCGCCATGGGACCGACCTATTTCGGATTCCAGTTCGCCGAAGTGGAAAAACTGGCAAACGCATTTGGTCTTGACCCTGCGGCCGCGCGCGAGGCTATGCGTGCCATGCTGCATGGCACGGTCGACATGCTGTTCGCCAGCGATCTGCCGAGGGAAAAGGTACTTGACCTAGTACCTGTTCGTCCGCTTGCAGAGCAAGAAGGGGAGATTACCGGCATGCTGCAAAAACAGATCGGGGGAATCTACGCCAAACTCACCAGTTGATCGAGCTTTTCCGCCCGTTATCTGTCAAGAAGGAGAAAACCATGAGAAACGTAAAAATTCTGGGCACCGGATGTGCCAACTGCAGGAACACATTGGCACTCGTCGAACAGGTGGCCAAGGAAAAAGGCGTCGAAATCCAGTTGGAAAAAGTCGAGGATCTGCCCTCGATCATGGGGTTCGGGGTGATGTCGACTCCGGGGGTTGTGATCGACGGGGTGGTCGTGCATGCTGGCGGGGTGCCGGCGAAGGCAAAGGTGGATAGTTGGTTCTGAACGCGAGTCCTGAGTCACGGAAGCGGTCGAGGAGCAGCGGGTCAAGCGGAAGCCGGGAATCTACAGAGTCGTTGATGGAGAAAACAATGAAGAATATCCAGAAAATCGTGATCGGTGCCGTTTCTGCCGCTGCCATGGTCATGGCGGGGTGCGCCGGAAATCCGGCAACATCGGGTGGTACGGCGGTTCCGCCGCCGAATTCCGGTTTCCTGTCGGACTACTCGAAGCTCCGGCCCGTTGACGGTGCCGACGGCACCTATCGATATGTCGATGGAAATGCCAGCCTGCGTCCGTATGAAAAAATCCTGATTGATCCGGTCCAGGTATTCGTTACCCCCGGTCCCGACTACAACGGTGTGCAACCGGACGTGCTCCAGCGCATGGCGGATGTGTTCCGCATGGAATTCGTCGGGGCGATGCTCTCTGGATACCATGTTGTCGAGAAGCCGGGGCCGGACGTTCTGCGTGTCCGACTGGCCATCACCGGCGTACAACCGGTCCGGCCGGATCTGACTGCTTCTGATTTTCTCCCGATCAAGGCCGTATTCAACGTGGCTCGCGACGCGGCGGGCGCAGCGCCGCAAGTCGCGGAAATGTCCGCCGAGGCTGAAGTGCTGGATGCGAATGGCCGGGTGGTGGGTGCTGCGGTGTCGACGCGCAAGGCCGGCAAGACGCTGCCGCAGGGCGAGAAGATCAACTGGGCCGACTTGCAGGCCATCGCCGCGACTTGGGCCAAGGGGTTGCGTCAGCAGATCGATTTTTCGAGAGGCTATGCGCCAAGCAAGTAGTCCATAGGGCGGAGCGGGATCTTTCCCGCTTCCTCCCTTGCGCCTGACCTGCTACGGAAGCCTGGCGACGTCGCTGTCTCCCCGGTCGATGCCGAGCTTGCGCATTTTTTCCCAGAGATTCTTGCGGCTGATGCCCAAGGCATCAGCGCAACTCTGGATTTGCCAGTGCCATGTATCGAGCGAACGGATGATGAAATCGCGCTCGCACTCGTTCAGGTAATCGCGGAGGTTGCCGTTGGTGGTCTGGACCTCGCTGAGTGGTGGCGCGGGCCGTTCAAAAAGATGGTCGAGCCCTATGCTGCGGCTTTCCGTGAGCAGGCTGGCGCGTTCCAGGGTGTTGCGCAGTTCGCGGATGTTGCCCGGCCAGGGATAGTTGAGCAGCGCCTGTTCGGCGGCCGGGGTGAGCACCGGCGGCTTCTTTCCGTTGCCCGCGAGTTCGGCGAGGAACAGCCGGCTCAGCCACAGGATGTCCTCGCGGCGTTCGCGCAGAGGGGGAACGCGCAATTGGACGACGTTGATCCGGTAGTACAGGTCTTCGCGGAAGTTGCCCTCGTTGACCATCTCCTTGAGGTCGCGGTGCGTGGCGCAGAGAAGCCGGATCTCGACAGGGGTCGGAGTTTCGCTGCCGATGCGCATGATGCTGCGTTCCTGCAGGGCGCGCAGCAGCTTGATCTGCATGGCCAGCGACATGTCACCGATCTCGTCGAGGAACAGCGTGCCTCCGTTGGCTTGTTCGAATACGCCCTTGCGGCTGCGCACCGCGCCGGTGAAGGCGCCTTTTTCGTAGCCGAAGAGTTCCGCCTCCAGCAGCGTTTCGGTCAGCGCGCCGCAATTGACACCGACAAATGGCCGGTCGTCTCCGCCGAGCTGGTGGATGGTGCGGGCGATGCGTTCCTTGCCAACGCCGGATTCGCCGGTGATGAGCACGGTCGAATTGCTCGCCGCCAGGCGGGGCAGCAGGGCGACGATGTGGCGCATGGCCGGGGATGACCCGAGGGCACTAACCGAATCGTGTTCCGCCGGCGCAGCGATGTTCTGGATGCGGTCCATCAGGGCGTCGAGGTCAAAGGGCTTGGTGATGTAGTCCTGCGCTCCTTGCTTGAGTAGCCTGACAGCCGAGTCGATGTTGCCCTGACCGGTAATGAACAGGAACGGCGGTAGGGCAATGTGCTCGGCCTGTAGTTTGGCGAACAACTCGTCGCCGGCCATGTCCGGGAGGCGGATGTCGCTGATGACCATGAAGTAGTCGCGTGTCAGGATCGCCGCCTCGGCGTCGCGGGCGGTGCGGTGCCAGTCGCAAGCGTAGCCGTCGAGCAGGAAACGGTCGGCGAGCGATTCGCCCATGATCTCGTCGTCTTCAATCAGGCAGAGCCGGTTCATTCGGATGATCCTTGCGGGTTCAGCGGGAGGGTGACAACAAAGCGTGTCAGCGTGCTGGTGGTTTCGGCGCGGATCGCGCCTTTCAACTGCGTTACGATTTGGTAACAGATCCACAAGCCGAGCCCGTTGCCGTGCTGTGAAAAGCTGGAGAATGGTTCGAAAAGCCGGGCCTGGTGTTCCGCGGAAAGCACCTGGCCGTCGTTCTCGACGACGAGGCTCAGTGCTCCCTCGCCGGTACCGGTCCGAACCGTGACGTGGCCGTGCTGGCCGGCGGCCTGGATGGCGTTGAGCGCCAGATTGATGAGCAGTTGCCGCACCGGAGTGGAAGGGAGGTCGAGGGTGTCGTGGAAATTCGTTTCCCAGTCGATCTCGATGTTCTGCTTGTGGGCGCTCGGGGCGACCAGCAGCATGACGTCGTCGATGTCGTGAACGGTCAGCTGGCGGCTGGTGACCTTGGCTTCGACCAGCAGCGCGGCGACCGTGTCCCGGATCTGGGAGAGGCCGCGTTCCAGCAGGTTGATTGTCTTCTGGCTCAGCGGATCGGTCGGGCCGTAACGCTTGAGGGTACTCACGGCATTGAGCATGCCGCCGAGCGGGTTGTTGATTTCGTGCGCGATGCTGGCCGTCAGGCGGCCGACCGCGGCCATCTTTTCCTGCTTCACCACTTCCTGCTCAAGCAGCAGTTTTTCCCTGAGCGATTCGAGCATCTGGCGGTAGGCCAGGTAGAGAGCGCCGACTTCGTCGCGGTATGGGTACAGGTGCGGGTCGAGCGGCGCCAGTTCACCCGCGTTGATGCGGCTCAGGCGCCGAGTGACCAGCTGCAGCGGGGCCACCATCCGGCCTCCCCAGTACCAGTTCACGGGTAGCAGCACGGCGAGAATCAGCAGAGTGATCCAAACGGCATTCTGGATCGACCGGTCGAAGCGGTGCCAGATTTGATCCTTGTTGTGCGCCACGATCAGCGTGCCGATACGGACATTGTCGCTGGCGATCGGGATCGCGATGAAGAAATGCGAGGCGATGGCGCTTTCCAGGATCAGGGACGGGTGCTCCGGGTTGGCGGCGATCTCGCGGTCGAGTGCCCGAAAGTCGTCGCCCAGAGAGGACAGCTCGCTCGTCATGCGGTGTTCGTTCGGGTGCGAGGAGGCGAACACGCGTCGATCGGCATCCAGCACGATCAGGCTCTCGGCCAGGGTCGATTCGGTTTTTTCCTTGAAGGGCAGAGAGATGGTTTCAAACGCTTGCCAGACGTTGTCGTGCAGCAGGGCGGTGAACAACGAGCGGGCCATTGTCTGCCCGAGATCCTCGGAGTTCTTGATCATGTCCCGGTGCAGGTTGCCCCAGGACGTCGCCAGTAAGGAGGCGGACAGCGCCAGGGCGGTCGCCAGGATGAGAACGGCGCCCAGCAGCGGCAGCTTGTACCGGAGACTGAGATTGAACAGCATCAGCGACTCACAACTCGCCGAGATCCCGCATCATCTTGACCACACCGTCGTACAGGCGCTGATCGCCGGCGACGAAACCGTCCAGGTTGAGCTTGTCGAGCAGGGCGCGTCCTGCCGGGTCTTCGTGCATCGCGAACAGGACCTTCTGGAAAGCGTCGAAGTCTTTCTGGCTGACGCGGTGATAGGCGACGATCGGAGGGAAACCGAATTCTTCCGATTTCCAGACGATGCGCGTGCGCGCGACGAGTTTTGGATCGACCTTCTGCAGGCTGTCCCAGACGTAGCTGTCGACCGCGGCCCCTTCGGCGAGGCCGCTGGCAACTGCCTGAATGGCCTTGGCATGCGACCAGGTGAAGAAGGTTTTGCGGAAATGGGCGCTGGCGTCGACTCCCGCCTCTTTCAGGGCGTATCGGGGTACCACGTAGCCGGTGTTCGAATGCGGGTCGGCGTAGGCGAAGATCTTGTCCTTCAGATCGAGGATCGATTTCGTCTGCGTGTCGGTTTCCGGAACGATCAGGTAGGAACGATACAGCGGCTTCTGCTCGTAGGACGCGACAGCCAGCAGGCGCACGGATTTGCCGAGGGCGAGATAGGGGTAGTCGCACAGCCAGGCGAAATCAAGGCTGCCCTTGTCGATTAGGTCCATAGTTTCCCGATAGCTGTCGCGTTGGATGAAGACGACGGGACGTTGCAGTTTCCTTTCGAGATAGATCTTCCATTCAGCCAGCATGGAGTGCTGGTTATGCAGGAAAGCAGGAGTCATTCCTACGCGGTACGGGCGAAGTGGCTCGGAAGCGCTGGCCCCGGCAATCGGGGCGAGGAGAGCGGTAAGAATCAAGAGCAGGGCCGCGATCGCCATTTTTGTCAGAGGCATGAGGTGCATGGAACATCCTTTCGCTCGAAGGAAGCAACGAATCGATTGGTTACCGTTTGGTGACGCGTTCTGCCGCCGCGGGTTACGGATCCGTTACATCTTGCCACAGCCTTGGACCTTCTGTCCGGGAATCCTGGCTCCGATGTTTCTCAAACAGATTCGACGGGTGTTGCAGATGATCCAAAGGATCAATCGGTTACACCATCATAACGGCGATCCGTTTCGCCTGAGAAGCTGGAACTGGCGATCGGCACGATACTTGCGGTGAGGTTTCCGACAACAATCGTTTTGCCTTTTTGTATGGAGACCATTGGATGAAAACACCACTGATTCTCGCCGCCGCCGGCCTGGCCGCGACTTTCCTCAGTGTTCCCGCACAAGCCGCCGATGCGGCGGCGGGCGAAGCCCTGGCCAAGAAGGAAGGCTGCCTGAAGTGCCACGCCGTGGACAAGAAAAAGGACGCCGTCTCGTTGAAAGAGATCGCCAAGAAGTACGCCGGCAAGCCGGACGGCGAAGCCAAGATCCTCAGCCAGATCACCACCGGCCAGAAGGTCAAGCTCGAGGACGGCACCGAGGAGGAGCACAAGGTCATCAAATCCAAGGACAAGGCCGAAGTGACCAACATGATCCAGTGGATTCTTTCGCTGAAATAGGGCCAACGAAAAAACCGACCAGTAACAGAGGGGTGCAAACAAATGAAACTGACACGACGCTCATTTATTCAGTATTCAGCGGCAACGGCCTGCCTGCTGGCGGCCGGGTGTTCGACCACGGGCTCGCGGCCGGTCTCGGCGGCGATGATCCCGCGCCGGGCCAACGGCAGCAGCGCGCCCAAGGGGGAATGGATCGGCAGCACCTGCCAGGGCTGCACGCAATGGTGCGCGATCCAGATCTTCGTGCAGGACGGGCGCGCCGTGCGCGTGCGCGGCAACCCGCTGTCGAAGACCAACCACGGTTACTGCTGCCCGCGCGGGCACCTGATCCCGCAGCAGGTCTATGATCCCGACCGCATCAAGGTGCCGATGAAGCGGACCAATCCGGTCAAGGGGCGCGGCGTCGATCCGAAGTTCGTGCCGATCACCTGGGACGAGGCGCTGGATACCGTCGCCGAGAAGATGATGGAACTGCGCCGCGCCAAGGAAGGGCACAAGTTCATGTACATGCGCGGACGCTACGCCTCGACGTCGACCGAATTGCTGTACGGCACGCTGCCGAAAGTTTTTGGCACCGGCAACTATTTCTCGCACAGCGCCATCTGCGCCGAGGCCGAAAAGATGGGGCCGGGATTGACCCAGGGCTTCTTCGGCTATCGCGACTACGACCTTCCCAACGCCAGGTGCGTCGTGTTCTGGGGAACGGATCCGCTGGCTTCCAACCGCATGGTGCCCAATGTCATCCATCGGTTTCACGAAATTGTGGCGCGTGGAACGGTCATCGCCGTCGATCCGCGCCTGTCCAACGTGGCCGCGAAAGCCCATGAGTGGCTGCCGGTCAAGCCGGGTACAGACGGCGCGCTGGCCGGCGCCATTGCCCACGTGCTGTTGACCGAAGGGTTGTGGAACCGGGAATTCGTCGGCGACTTCAAATTCGGCAACAACCGTTTTGTTGCCGGTCAGACAGTTGATGAATCCACCTTCGAGGAAAAGGAAACCTTCGGTCTCGTCAAATGGTGGAACCTGGAACTGAAAGACCGTACGCCGGTTTGGGCCGAGAAGGAAACCCTGATTCCGGCCGACCAGATCGTGCGGGTAGCCCGTGCCATGGGCAAGGCAGCGCCGAAGACCGCCGTCTGGATGGGGCCCGGAGCGGCGATGATGCCGCGCGGCACGTACGCCGCCATGGCGGTGCATGCGCTCAACGGCATTCTCGGTTCGATCGACGTCGAAGGCGGCGTGTGGCAGTCGAGCAGCGTGCCGATCGCCGCTTTCCCGAAGGCAGACGCCTACGTCGATGACCTGGCCAAGGAAATGGCCAAGGGCAAGAAACTCGACGGACGTGGCGCCAAGGACATGCCGGCGATGATGAACGCGAACCCCGGCAGCGGCGTGGTGACCAATAACGTGGCCAATAGCCTGCTGAAGGATCCGGGGGCGGTCAAGGTCTTCATGTCCTCGTGGTCCAATTTCAACTTCTCCTGCACCGGCGCGGAACGCTGGGACAAGGCGATGGCCAAGGTGCCGTTCTTCGTGCACATGGTGACCAATGCCTCGGAAATGACCCAGTTCGCCGATATCGTCCTGCCGGCCACGTTCAATTCGGCCGAGGGTTGGTCGGTTGTCTCCAATATGGGCAACGGCCATGGCTATGCCTCGCTGCAGCAGGGCGCAGTCAAGCGCTTGTGGGACGTGAAGCAGGAAGAGACCGAGGTGATGTGGCTGCTGGCCGAGAAGCTCAAGCAGAAGGGGTTCTCCAACCTGTTCGACTACTACTCGAAGGAGTTCAAGGATCCGGAAACCGGCAAGTCTCCGACCAATGCGCTGGAGTTCTCGATCATCGCGGCGAAGATGAGCAGCGTCTCGCTGTGGAAGCCGAAGGAACCGCTCAAGGGCGATGCACCATTGAAGGGCTGGGACGACTTCCGTGCCAAGGGCATATTCAGCGGGCCGAAGTACACCCTGAAGAAGGGCTGGGGCGGCAAGTTCGCCACGGCCACCAAGAAGTTCGAGTTCTACAGCGAAACGGCGAAGAAGGGCCTGCTGGCACACGCCAAGAAGTATGAAACGACGGTTGACGACATCCTGGGCGTTTCCGGCTACGTGGCGCGTGGGGATCTCGCTTTCGTTCCGCACTACGAGCCGCCGAAGCGGCACGGCAGCGAAGCCGAGTATCCGTTCGCCTTCATCGACTACAAGTCGCGCCTCAACCGCGAAGGCCGTTCGGCGAACACGGCCTGGTACCAGGAATTCAAGAAGGTCGATCCGGGCGACGTGTCCTGGGACGACGTGCTGAAAATGAATCCGGCAGATGGTGCGAAGCTGGGGTTGAAGACGGGAGACACCGTCAAAGTCACCTCGCCGGCCGGGTCGATCGTGACCACACTCAGGCTGTGGGAAGGCGTGCGTCCGGGCACGGTGACCAAGTGCTACGGCCAGGGGCACTGGGCCTACGGGCGCGTGGCGGCGAAGGAGTACGGCAAGGCACCGCGCGGGGGCAACAACAACGAAATCCTGGTTGACGACTACGACCGCCTTTCCGGCGCGACGGCGCGCAACGGCGGGTTTACCGGCGTCCGTATCCAGAAGGTTACGGCCTGATCCACGAGCTCAAGGAGATAAAAATGCAATTTGGAATGGTTATCGACCTGCAGCGCTGCGTGGGTTGCGGCGCCTGCGCCTTCGCCTGCAAGGCGGAAAATACGACGCGCGATCGTGACGAGGAAGACGGTCAGAGCTACAACTGGGCCGACTTCATCATGAAAACGGAAGGCGCGTTCCCGAACACCACGCACTGGGTCATGCCGGTGCTGTGCAACCACTGCTCGGAAGCGGCCTGCGTCGAAGTCTGCCCGGTGAAGCCGAACAAGGCGATGTACAAGACGCCCGAGGGTATCACCATGCACGATCCGTCGCTGTGCATCGGTTGCCGTGAGTGCCAGACGGCCTGTCCGTATAGCAGCGAAGAACTGGATGCGGCCAGCCTCAGCGGCGAGACGTACAGCGTGATCAGCTTCAACGGTCGTTACAAACCGCTGCATCCGAAGTGGGAGGACAACACGCCGCTGATCGCCGGGGCCACCGCTTCTGGTGCCGAAACGGCGCAAAAGGCCGGCGTCCCGGTGCCGGCGATGAACGCGTTCGAGTCGAAGGATGTCGGCCCGCTGCGCAAGAAGCGCATCGTCGAGAAATGCACCTTCTGCGCGCACCGTACGCTCAACGGGCTGCAACCGGCGTGCGTCGAAGCCTGTCCGTCGCAGGCTCGCATCTTCGGCGACCTCGATGATCCCAATTCCGCCGCGGCGAAAGTCCTGGCGGCGAAAAAGACGTTGGTGCTCAAGCCGGAAAAAGGTACGCGGCCGAATGTCTATTACGTTGGAAAATACAGCGCGAGGTCTTGAGTCATAATTGCCTGAATGGGGCGAGCGATCCTCGCCCTTTTTTTCGGAGAAACGATGGCAAACCAAGCATTCGAGCGAGCCGCCGCGCTGGCCGACGTGAGCCGCCTGCTGGCGGCCTGCTACTACGAACCCGGTCCCGAATTCGCCGAGGAGCGGCTCTTCGACGCGATGATCGACGCGGCACAGCGGATCGATGCGGTGCTGGCCGAGAAGGCGTCGCTGCTGAAAACGGCTTTCGAGGCGGATTCGCAGCAGGACCTGCTGGTCGATTACGCACATCTCTTCCTCGGGCCGGTGGGCTTGCTGGCGCTGCCCTACGAGTCGGCGTGGCTGGAAAAGCAAGGGGTGCCGTCTTCAGAGGCGACGCAGGCCTTGCTCAATTTGTTCGCCGACGGCGGCTTCGAGGTCGACCCGGATTTCCGCGACTTGCCCGATCATATTGCCGTCGAACTGGAGTTTCTTTACACCGCGTTCTTCAGGACAGCCGCGGCTATCCGCGATGCCGATCAGCCGGCGATCAAGGAGTTGATCGATTTGCGGCAACGCCTGATTGATCTGCACCTCGGACGCTGGTGCCCAGACTTTTTTGCCGCGGTGAGGACGGGAGCGCAGTGCCGTTTCTATCGTGAACTGGCTGAGATGACGGCGCAGTTCATTGCCGTGGCACGCCGCGAAGGCGTCTGACAACTCCGTTACACTGGTTCCCCATGTCTCCTTCAGTATTCATCTTTGTTGGCCATTCCGGCTCCGGAAAGACGACGCTGGTCGAAAAACTGCTTCCGGAACTGATCCGGCGCGGACGCCGCGTGGCGACCATCAAGCACGCGCATCACAAGGTGGAACTCGACACCGAGGGCAAGGACAGCTGGCGTTACAAAAACGCTGGTGCCGTGATGAGCATGCTGGTGACTACCAATGCCCTGCAGTTGGTCGCCGATGCAGTCGACCGGCGTGAGCCGCAACAATTGGCCGAGCGCTTTCTCGGTGAGGCGGACATGGTGTTGGCCGAGGGTTTTTCGCACGCGCCGGGGCCGAAGATCGAGATCCTGCGCGGTGCCTGCGGCAAACCGCCGCGCTGTGCGCTTGAGGATGGCCTGATCGCCATCGTTACCGATTGCCCGGAAGTCTACCCGGAGTTGCCGCATTTCGCGCTCGACGATCTGGCCGGCCTGGCGGAATTCCTCCTTCAGCATCAGGAATAACAGACGTCCTTGTAACGTACTGTAACGCGCTACCGTTTTGCAACCTGGCGATGCAAAACGGCAGAGCGGCGCAACACGCCGCTTACATCCCACGGTTTAAATGGCCCCATGGAGCAACGGAATGGTTCGCTGCTCCGATCCGGTTCAGACGAATAGGAGATTGCCATGAGAACCACATTAATTATCAAGCGTTTTGTACAGGTTGTTCTGCTGGGCACCGCCGTGGTGTCGACGGCGATGGCTCAACCTGGCCCTGGCTGGGGCGGCGGTTGGGGCGGCGGGTGCGGCATGCAGCGCGGCATGGGCGGAGGCGGCGGTTGGGGCATGGGGCCCGGTGGCGGTCGCGGTATGGGTTATGGGATGGGTTATGGTGCCGGGCCGGGCGCAGCGGCCAACCAGAACCTGACGCGCGGCTGGGAACTGACGACGCCGGAAGAGCGTACGGCGCAACAGATCAAGATGCGGGCGGTGAAGACCTATGATGAGTGCACCGCCGTGCAGACCGAACATCGCGGAATTCTGGAGGTTCGCGCCAAGGAAAAAGGATTGACGCTGGTGACTCCGCGCATCAGTCCATGTGACAACCTCAAGGCACGTGGCCTGATCAAGTAGTCCCCCATCCTCGACGCGGGAGTCCAGTCATGTTCAAACCCATGGTGCTTTCCTTGTGCCTGATTTCGGCCGCCGGCACGGCCGTTGCCGCTGATCCGGTGACCGACGCCATGCAGAAAACCTACGCGCCGTATCGTGTGGCGCTGTTCAAGACCAATAACAAGGCTCAGGAGGACTCCCGGCAGGCGGTTCTCCAGGCGCAGCAGGGCTGGGCCCGGATGGCCGCCGAATTCGGCGCCAATCCGCCCGCGCCGTATGCCGGTGATTCGGAGTTTGGCGCTTCGCTGGCCGCGGTCAGCAAGGTGTACGTCAAGGCGCTGGACGAAATCGAACGCAACCAGCTCACTGACGCGCACGAAACCCTGGAAGAGGTCCGCGACATCATGGCCGACATGCGCCGGCGCAATCAGGTCGTGGTCTTCAGCGACCACATGAACGCCTACCACGCAGAGATGGAGCATCTTCTGACCCATGGGGAAAAGCTTCTCGCCGCCCCGAACGGAATGCTGGAACTGACAGCCAAATCGGGTGCGCTCGCTTTCCTGGCCGGGCGGCTGAAAAGCGAGGCTCCGGCCAGCCTGATGCAGAACGAGGAGTTCGGCGGTTTGCTCAAGGCCGTCGAGAAGTCCGTGGCGGATCTCAAAGCCGCACTGTTTGCCCAGAATGTGGCTAAAGCGAAAGAGTCCATCGGCAAGCTGAAGGGGCCGTACTCGAGAATGTTCATGAAATTCGGCTAAGACCGGACGAAGAACAGCTCCGACGCAAGGGAAGTCCAACGTCATCCCGGCCTCCGTCGGGATGACGGAACGCCGGGAGCGCTGCCCGGAAAATACAAAAACGAGGACGACAGCCATGGCGTTGATCCAGGCAGATAACATTACCAAAAGCTACCGCGTCGGCGACATGAATGTCCCGGCGCTTAAAGGGCTCAGTTTCGAGATCGGCGAGGGAGCCTTTGCCGCCTTTGTCGGTCCGTCGGGCAGCGGCAAGACGACATTGCTCAATTTGCTCGGCTGTCTCGATCATCCGTCCAGCGGCACGCTGAAGGTCAATGGCACCGATATCAGCACGTTGTCGCGCAGCGTGGCGGCGACCTTCCGCGGCGAAAACCTCGGATTCATCTTTCAGGATTTCAACCTGGTGCCCGTGCTGAGCGCCTACGAGAATATCGAGTACCCGCTGCTGATGGTACGCGGCTGGTCGCCGGAGAAGCGGCGCGAGCGGGTGGAGAAAATGATCGCCGCCGTGGGCATGACCGAGCACGCGCACAAGCGGCCGGATCAGCTTTCCGGCGGACAGAAACAGCGCGTTGCCGTAGCCCGGGCCCTGGTCGGCGAGCCGAAGCTGGTGCTGGCCGACGAGCCGACGGCGAATCTCGATCACGATACCGCCTATCGCATCCTGGAGCTGATGAAATCGATGCGCGACAGCTTCGGCACGTCGTTCATCTTTTCCACGCACGATCCGAAGATCATGGGCGAAGCCGAGCTGACCTTTACCCTTGAAGACGGCCGCCTGGTGCGGCAAGGAGGTGAGGCATGTCCTCCACGCTGAAACTGGCCTGGCGCAACCTGACGCGCTATCGTCGCCGGACGCTGCTCACGGCGCTGCTGATCATGCTCGGCGTGATGGCTCTTTTGCTTTTCGTTGCCGCCGCCGGATCGTTCAAGCAGACGATGATCGGCTCGATCACCGACAGCATGCTCGGGCACCTGCAGATCCACCGCCGGGGCTATACGGCATCGATCGACAACCTGCCGCTCAACCTGAACCTGCAGCCCAATGCCGTCGGCAAGATCGAGAGCGCGCTCAAGGCGGAACCGGAGATCGCCGCCTATTCGCTGCGCGTCAAGCTCGGCGCGATGTTCAGCAACTTCACCGAGAATACCAGCGTACGCCTGAACGGCATCGACCCGGTCGCCGAGGATTCGACGGTGCCGGCCCTGCGCCAGCGCATCAACGATGGCGACAGGACGGGGCCGCTGGTGGCGCCCGGCAAGGTGCTGATACCGACATTGATCGCGCGCGGCATGAAGGTCAAGGTGGGCGACGCCGTGGTGCTGGTGGTGACCAATGCTTCCGGATCGGTGAACGGCAAGAACTTCGTCGTCAGCGGCATCCTCGATGGCGTGACGGGGCCGGGCGGGCGTGACGGATACATCCATATCGACGATGCGCGCGATCTGCTGCGCATGGACAAACCCGAAGTCATGGAAGTCGCGGTGCGGCTAAAGTCGCTGAAGTCGCTGGCCGCGATGCAGCAGCGCCTGAACGCCAGGCTCGACGAAATCCAGAACAAGGAAGGCAAGCCGGCCACCGAACTGCATCTGTGGTCGGATCTGTCGCCGTTCGCCAACATCGTGCGCATGATCGACATGATGACGCTGTTTATCCGCATCATGCTGGTGGCCATTGTGCTGGTCAGCGTGATGAACGTGATGCTGATGGCCGTCTACGAACGCATCCGCGAGATCGGAACCCTCGCGGCCATTGGCACGCAGCCGGGCAAACTGATGGCCATCTTCCTGGCCGAAGGGCTGCTCCTTGGGCTGGCTGGCGCGGCGGCGGGGATTGCGTTGAGCTATGCCCTGGTCGGGTACCTCAACCTCAATCCGGTTGTGTTTGCCTTCGGCCGTGAGCAGATCACGTTGCGTCCCGTGCTCGAACTGGCCGAAGTGGCCGGCGTGCTCGGCCTGGCCGTCCTCGTCTCGGCGCTGGCCAGCCTGCAACCCGCCTGGCGCGCCGCCCGCATGGATCCGATCCAGGCCCTGCGTCACGTTTGATTTCGGAGAATACGATGAAAGCGACCAAACTGCCGACCCTCGTGGCACTGTGCCTCCCCTTGCTGGCTTCCGCCGTCGATGGCGTCGAACTGCTGAAGAAGGTCGACCGCAACCTGGAACCGGAGTCGTACGAGTCCTACCGCAAGCTGATCAATATCGAACCGAACGGGGCGAAGAAGGAGTTCGTCATCTACTCGGTGAAGAAGGGCAAGGACCAGGTGGCGACGTTGTTTCTCTCGCCAGCCAGTGACAAGGGGCGCAGCACGCTGCGCCAGGGCGACAACATGTGGCTGTACATCCCCAACGTCGGCAAGCCTATGCGTATCACCAGCCTGCAGTCGGTGACCGGAGGCGTGTTCAATAACGCCGACATCATGCGCCTCGACTACGCCGTGGAGTACGACGTGAAGTCGGTGGAGGAGAAGGGCGAGACCTACCTACTGGACCTCAAGGCCAAGACCGGCGAGGTGGCCTACGACCGGCTGGTGATGACGGTGGACCGCAAACTCGTCCTCCCGACCGAGATCGTCGCCTACGCCTCCAGCGGCATGCTCATGAAGACCCTGTATTTAAAGGATATCAAGGACTTCGGCGGCGGTATCAAGCGCCCGGCGACGATCGAGACCGACAGCCCGCTGTACAAAGGATACAAGTCAGTGATGCTTTACTCGGGCCTGAAGAAGAAGGACTTCCCGGACGAAGTATTTACGCAGGGCTTCATGGCGCGTATGGAGGAATTGCGCAAGTGACAGCGCGCAAGCGTGACGGGATGCCGGAGTCGAAGCGGAAGGAAAAGCATTTCGTGAAGCCGCTCTTCATCGTTCCCGCCATGGCGCTCGCTCTGGCCCTGCCGGCCGGCGCCGAAGAATTCAAGTTCGACGCCAGTGAGTTCGACAGGAAGACCGTGGAGTTTTCCGGCTAC
>DBMG01000163.1:32891-39427 GCA_002304785.1 Candidatus Accumulibacter sp. UBA704
CAACGCTGGGGCAAGGGGTATGCGTGGAGTCCGGTCGGCTTCATCGAGCGGCCGAAGGATGCGTCCGATCCTCAGTCGTCGCGGGAGGGCTTCGTCATGGCCAGCGCGGAATGGACGAAGAGCCTGGGCGGGCCGGTCAGCGCCGTGGGCCTCAGCGGCGTCGTCGTACCGACCGACGGGAGCAGCCTCAACAAGGATTTTGGCGCGGAACGGGATCTCAACCCGGCCGCCAAGCTGTATCTCCTGGCGTGGGATACCGATATCGATTTTCTCTGGCGCGGCGAGGGCGCCAAGCCGCAGAGTTTCGGCTTCGACTTCTCGCGCAACATCACGTCGGCGCTCGAAGTTCACGGTGAATGGGCACGCTTCCGGGATGCGCCGCGCAATACCGTCTCGGCCGCCGGCGTCACCGCCCAGACCGAATCCGATGCCACCTCATGGCTGCTCGGGCTGCGCTACCTGACGCAGAACGAAGTCACCTGGATCGTCGAGTATTACCGCAACGGCAACGGCTACGACGCGCGCGAACTGGACGACTATTACACCTATCTCAACATGGCGCTGGCGGATGGAGCGGCTCCGGCGCTCGCGGACAAGGCGCGCAAAGTGGCCCGGTCGGGCTATGGGCGGGTCAACCCGGGAACCGATTATGTGTACGCGAAGGCCAGCGTCAGCGAGCCTTTCGGCTGGGTCTATGGATCCGCCGCGCTGACCGCCATGACCAGCCTGGAGGACAGGAGTTGGCAACTCGTCCCGGAGGTCAGCTACACCGGGTTCAACAACGTCGAACTGCGTGCGCGGGCGTTTATTCTGCGCGGTGCTTCGCATACCGAGTTTGGCGAAAAACCGGCCAGCCGCCGCATCGAAGTCTATGCGAGATTTTTCTACTGATGGGACCGGAGATAGCGGAGATAACGGATTGCATTTGGAGGATCGTTTAATTACTATATTAGATAATAATTAAATAGTTGAACAAAAAAATCGGGTATTAGATCGAAACGCAAGGAGGGAG
Source organism: Candidatus Accumulibacter sp. UBA704 (assembly GCA_002304785.1). Classification (GTDB taxonomy): domain Bacteria; phylum Pseudomonadota; class Gammaproteobacteria; order Burkholderiales; family Rhodocyclaceae; genus Propionivibrio. Next base: position 33,904 of record DBMG01000163.1, read on the forward strand.
TATGGGGCTCGTATCCTTACGGCGTTCGGCGGGGTGTGTCCTGGCTGGACTGCTGTATCTGTTCGCGGCAAGTGGCGTAGTCGCCGACACTAAACCGCTCAAGCTGAACACCACGGCGGATCATTCCAAGTTCAAGGAACTGCAACGGGAATTCCAGTCCGCACCAGAAGTGACGAAAGCCTGCCTGAGTTGCCATACCGAGGCGGCCGGACAGGTGCATCGGACCAAGCACTGGAAGTGGGAGTTCCTGCATCCGGCCAGCGGACAGAAACTGGGCAAGAAAGAGGTGCTGAACAATTTCTGCATCTCGATCGCGTCCAATTACTCGGCGTGTACCAGTTGTCACGTGGGCTATGGCTGGAAGGATGCGAGTTTCGATTTCACCTCTGAAGAGAACGTCGACTGCCTGGCTTGCCACGATACGACCGGCATCTACAAGAAACCGCCTGGGCTGGCGGGCCATCCGCAGTTGAAGGATGTCGAGAATCCACCGGGGTCGGGCAAGATCACCAAGGGCATCGACATCGCCAAGGTTGCGCAGAAGGTTGGCAAGTCGAGCCGGGATAATTGCGGCTCGTGCCACTTCTATGGCGGCGGGGGCGATGGCGTCAAGCACGGCGATCTGGACAGCTCGCTCGCCGCGCCGGACAAGGATCTCGATGTGCACATGGACGCCACCGGTCTGGACTTCACCTGCGCCGCGTGCCACAAGGGCTCCAGTCATGACGTGGCAGGCAGCCGCTACACGCCGACCGCGATGGACAAGGGCGGCGCCCACATGCGCGGCAAGGAGGACAAGAGCAATCCGGCGACCTGCGTGTCCTGCCACGACACGGCGCCGCACAAACAGGACGCGCGGCTCAATACCCACACCGGCAAGATCGCCTGCCAGACCTGCCACATTCCGGAGTTCGCCCGCGGCGGCGTACCGACCAAGATGAGCTGGGACTGGTCGAAAGCGGGCGAGCGTGACGCCGAAGGCAAGCAGATCGTCAGGAAAGACGCAAAAGGCCACATCATCTACGAGTCGCGCAAAGGGGCGTTCGAACTCGGTGAGAACGTCAAGCCAGAGTATTTCTGGTTCAACGGTGACGTCAATTACACCCTGGCGACCGACAAGGTCGACAAGACGGATAGTGTGACGCGCATCAACTGGCTGGGTGGCAGCCCGGACGATGGCAAATCGATGATCTGGCCGGTCAAGGTATTCCGTGGTTCGCAACCGTACGACCCGGTCAACAAGACGCTGGTCAAACCGCACACGGCGGGTAATGACGATACCGGCTACTGGAAGAACCTGGTGTGGGACAAGGCCATTGAGGTCGGCATGAAGGACGCCGGGCTGCCGTTCTCTGGCAAGGTCGATTTCGTCAAGACGGAGATGTTCTGGCCGATCACGCACATGGTCGCGCCGAAGGAGAAGGCATTGGCCTGTACCGAATGCCACAGCAAGAGCGGCCGCCTGGCAGGGATCACCGGCGTCTATATCCCGGGGCGCGACGCGAACAGCCTGGTCGACACCTTCGGCTGGGGTATTGCCCTGTTCTCGCTGGTGGGGTCGGTCGGCCACGGGCTGATGCGCATCGCCTCCCGCCGCAAGCATGAGGAGAAGGAAAATGGTTGAGCGCGTCTATATCTTCAAGGGGTTCGAGCGTTTCTGGCACTGGTCTCAGGCGGCGCTGATCATGTTCATGATGCTGACCGGTTTCGAGATTCACGGTTCGTATGCACTCTTCGGCTTCGAGAAGGCGGTGGGTTATCACAGCATCGCCGCGTGGACGCTGATCGGCCTGTGGATCTTCGCCATTTTCTGGCACCTGACTACGGGCGAATGGCGGCACTACATTCCGACGATGGAGAAAGTGCTGGTCGTCGCCCAGTATTACTCCTCGGGGATTTTCAGGCACGAGCCGCATCCGTTCAAACCGAGCCAGCTGAACAAGCACAACCCGCTGCAGCGCCTGACCTATCTCGGCGTGCTGCTGTTCGTCAGTCCGCTGATCTGGATCAGCGGCTGGCTGTACCTGTTCTACGCCAATTGGACATCCTGGGGACTGGCCAACCTGAAGCTCGAATGGGTGGCCACCGGCCACACGATCGGCGCTTTTCTGATGCTGGCTTTCTTCGTTTCGCATCTTTACCTGGTGACGACCGGGCACACGGTAACGGCCCATATCAAGGCCATGATCACCGGCTGGGAAGAGGTGGAATCCTCCGATGCGGAGAATGCCCAGGCCGGAACCGAAAAATCTTTAAGCAACCAACCATGGAGCCCGTCATGAAACCCGCAAAAATCCTCGGACCAACGCTTATGCTCGCCCTGCTGGGGGCCTCGTTATCGGCCAGCGCCTACGATGCCGATTGGAAACGGGGCCGGATCTACTACCGCAGCGTATGCACCTCGTGTCATGTCGCCTTGCCGGTCGGTCAAATCAACCCAAGTTCGAAGACGATGGCCGAATGGTCGGGGTACCTGCAGGCCGACAAGCACGCCAAGGGGAAGGACTCGGTCAAGCATTACGTGAGCAAGTCCTATCGCGCCAGCATCAAGTCGGCCAACAAGGCCGCGGAGAAGTTTGCCGACGTGCCCGATCAGGAATTGCTTGACGACGTCAAGGCTTTCCTGGTCAAGGGAGCCAAGGACGGCGAAGCTCCTGCGAGCTGCAGCTAATACAAGACAATCTACTCTTCAGGAGATAAACATGAACGCCAGGAAATGGGGATTTCTCGCGCTTCTTACTGCCAGTCTGACAGTCTTTTCAGGAATCGCTTCTCTGTCCGCGCAGGCCGCCGATGCACCGGCCATACAGGCCAAGGAGGGGTGGTACAAATCCCTCGTCGATTTCGATTTCGTTCGCCAGAACGTCGATATTCCGCCGAAAAAAGGGGTCATGCTCATCGATTCCCGCCCGGCGGCGCGTCAGTACGATCCGGGCCACATTCCGGGGGCCGTCAATATTCCCGATACCCAGTTCGACAAGCAGACCGACAAGCTGCCGGCCGACAAGGCGACGCTGCTGATCTTCTATTGCGGCGGGGTCGATTGCATGCTGAGCCACAATTCGGCGTTCAAGGCCGAAAAGCTTGGTTTCACCAACATCAAGGTTTATGCGGTGGGCATGCCGGAATGGAAGGAAAAAGGCGGCCCGGTTTCGGTTTCAGCGGCATACATCAAGAAGCTGATCGATGAAAAGGCGGCCTATGCGTTGATCGACGCCCGTCCGAAGCGGGTCTCCGACAAAGGCATGATCCCGACATCGATCAACATTTCCGATACCGAGTTCGATAAGCACATCGACAAGCTTCCGGCGGACAAAGCCACGCAACTGATCTACTACTGTGGCGGGTTGGAATGCGTGCTCTCCGACAAGTCGGCAGAAAAAGCGCGGAAGCTTGGCTACACCAATGTCGTGACGTACCCCGAAGGTTATCCGGAATGGGAAAAGATCCATGGTGCGGCGCCAGTGGCTGCGGCGCCGGGGGGCGGTGGTGCCGGCCAGTCAACGAGCGCGGCGCTGGTTCCGGGCAAGGAGAAAGGATCGGTGACTACCGAGTCCTTTGAAAAGGTCTGGAAGGAAAATCCCGGCTCGATCCTGCTGGTCGATGTGCGCGATGCCAAGGAATTCGCCGCCGGGACCATCAAGGGGGCGATCAGCCTGCCGATCAATGAACTGGAGAAGAAGGCCGATACCCTGCCGACCGACAAGCTCGTCGTTTTCATGTGCAGCACGGGCGCACGGTCCGGCGAAGCCTACGATACGGTGAAGCTGCTGCGCGACGAGGTCAAGGCCTACTTCCTCGACGCCAACATCAAGTTCAACGGTGACGGTACCTACAGCATCGCCCAGAAAAAATAACCCCCGGCTTGAGATGGGGACTCAGTCCCGGGGGGGGCTGCAAACCTGCTGGGAGGCACTGCGCGAGGTGACTTGCAAGTGCCTTCTAGCCACCTCCCCGGCCGACGATATTCTTGATTCTGAGCGCCAGTTCCTTGCAGCAGCGGCAGGTGACGCACGGAATGATCAGCGGAATGGCGCCGATCAGGGCGGCGACAAGAATGGGAGCCAGCGCCAGTACATGGGCGAATTGTGCCGCGTTGTGTCTGAGTGCATGCGTAGTCATCAAAGGCTCCTTTTTTCCGCGGGAGTACTTGATCCTTATCAAACATCGTGCCAGCCGGGCCGGTTCGGTGCTGTATCTTCAACTTGCTGATTGTTAATGGGAAATTTTTGATGGCCAGACTCTTGGCCATGGGTATGGCCGCGTCTTCTTGGAGGTTTGTGACAAAACTGGCAGTTGATCCGTAATTGTTGCTATATTGGTGCCAATAATGACACACGTGAAAAGCGCCATGGATTACCCGGTCAAGTCGTTGCCTGAACTGGTTTCGTTCCTGAATGAACAGTCCGAGCCGCGCATCGTGATGGATGCCCACTACCGGATCGTTGCCGCAAATCGCGCGTATGCCGAGGCGTTCGCGCAAAACGGAACGGTGGCCGGGCGCCATTGCTATGAGGTGTCACATCACTTCCACGCTCCCTGTGACCAGGCTGGTGAACCGTGCCCCCTGCGCATGAGTCAGGAAAGTGGCGAAGTCCAGCGGGTGCTTCACCTGCACCACACGTCGCGGGGGGAAGAGCATGTCGACATCGAAACGACTCCGATCCGCGATGAGCAAGGAAAGGTCATCTATTTCGTAGAGACCATGCGCGTGGTCAAGCAGGCGTTGGGAAGTCCGGCTGCCGAAGGACTGGTTGGCCGTTCCGCGAGTTTCAAACAGATGCTGGCGCTGGCCATGCGGGTCGCGCCTACCAACGCCACGGTTTTGCTGCAGGGAGAAACCGGGACTGGTAAGGAACTGGTGGCCCGCATGCTGCACGAGGCCGGGAAGAATGCCGGCGGGCCATTCGTAGCGGTCGATTGTTCCGGACTGACAGAGTCGCTGTTCGAGAGCGAACTCTTCGGCTATGAAAAAGGAGCGTTCACCGGCGCCCTTCACCGCAAGGCGGGTCTGGTGGAATCCGCGCAGGGCGGAACATTGTTTCTTGATGAGATCGGAGATATTCCGCTTCCGCAACAGGTCAAGCTGTTGCGTCTGCTCGAAAGCGGCACTTACAGACGGGTGGGCGGCGTGGAAACCCTGCGCGCCGATTTCCGGCTGATTTGTGCGACTCACCGCGATATCGTTCGCATGGTCGAGGAAGAGAGTTTTCGGCGCGACCTCTTCCATCGCATCAGCACTTTCCCGATTCACGTTCCTTCGCTTGCCGAGCGTATCGACGACATTCCGTTGTTGGCGGATTCCTTTCTCAAGCGGGTCGCCACAGGGCATAGCCAGCACTTGTCCGCGGCGGCTGTCGAAGCGCTCAAGCGCCGGCGTTACCTCGGCAATATCCGCGAACTGCGTAACCTGATCGAGCGCGCAACGATTCTGGCCGACGGGGACGAAATCAATGAGCGGCATTTCGAGATGGAACCGATAGCCAGTACGGAACCGCCGGGTCACCCCGATCCGTCCGCGGAC
>DBMG01000119.1 GCA_002304785.1 Candidatus Accumulibacter sp. UBA704
CCCACCGAAAGATTCACGACCGGAAAGACGTTGGCCAGAATCAGCAGAATCAGCCCAGCCAGACTCCAGGCCACCGCATGATCCAGGGGTTTGTCGGAATGGCGATATAGCTCGTGGTTGCAGCGCCGACAACGGACGGTCGCCCCTGGCGGTGACTCCACCGCCCTTTGCACCAGGTCGCATTCATGGCAGGCAACCAACGCATGCTCGGCGTGGTTTTCTTGCTTTATCAACATGTCGCGGCGAGTGATCAGCCCGGAGTCCTGTGCGTTTTGAAAGTCTGTGGATTCAGACATCCCTTTGTCACGAGCGTCCTTTCGATGGGAGGCAGAAGCCAATTGCTTCGTCATCTGATGACGCCGGGCGCGAGTGACGGGTTGATGGTACACGTATCCGGCATCACTTGAAATCAGAATGCAACGAATGCCCTGGGGAATGACGCGAAAACGTTGCGCTGGTGTCGCGTTGCGATCACAAAACGATCAACGCTCGCCGAAACGACTTACCAAGGCTGGAGCCTTTCGCCGCCTAAACGACATTGGGAACGACAGCTCACGCCGACCCGCGCGACGTGACTTGAATCCGATCAGAACTTCTTGAACAACGCCGCATCGGGATCGACGATTCCCCAGTCTCCGTGCTCGTACCAGTCCTCACCGAGCAACTCGATCGGATGCTGGGTACGATCGGAACCATTTCCACATCCTAGTGAATCGACCGGGCAATATTTGTCGCAACCCCAGCAAATCCGCTCGGGATGCTTTGGATGCAAGGGGAATTTCTTGGCCATCGCCGGAAGTTAGTCCTTTCGACTCCGGCGCGCGGTCATGGCACGACTCAAGTCTTCAACATCCTGCGGCGTCAGCAGCTTTCGTGAGAGCGAGAGGAGTTCCCGATTCTCCTTTTCAATGTGCCGCCGGTACACGGTTGTCATCAGGCACACCGATGCCGGATCCAGCATTGCGGCGGTTCCATCGGCAATCGGAATCAGCTGCTCGCGCACGGCCCCGACGGCGGACGCCATCTTTACGTGGTCGGCCAGCAGGTCGCTGACCAGAGCATCCACTGCCGCCCGGTCATCAGTCCCGGCCCTGCTGACAAGCATGGGGAAGAGGTTCTGTTCTTCGTCCTCATGATGGTTCGGTCCCGCCATCTCAAAATAGCGAAGGATCGCCCTGGCCGCCTGGCGGGACTGCTCGTCCGCGCCATGGTCCGGGAGGTACGCTGCCAAGCGTTCCAGCGTCTTCAGTTGCGCTTCGATTCGCTCGTGGCACGCTTCAAGCATTTCAAGCGGTTCGTCGAGCGCGGGCGCGTGTGGCAAAAGGGAATCGGTCATGGATATGGTTCAGTATGGCTCAAATGGTCCGTTCCGCGTTGAGAAAAAGCACGTTGTTCTCCAGATGAATGTGCTGCATCAGGTCTTCGCGCAGCCTGGCAAGGCCGGCGTACAGGGCATTCCACGTGTTGCAGGCATCCGCCGGCGCCGTGATGTCATCGGTCAGCGCTTCCAGCCGTGCCAAGGCTTCACCGTGCTGGTCATGTTCAAAACGCATCAACGAAATGGGCGACCGCGCCTCTCCGTCATTCCCCGCGAGCAGCATCGGAAACAGCACCTGCTCCTCCTTCATCATGTGACTGAGCAGTTCGTGGAACATTGCTTCGAGATGGTCCGCCAGCCCGGCCGGGCAATCCGCGCGTTCGCCGTGCACCTGTTCTACGCGGCGTGCCAAGCGGATCAGTTCAGGCAGATCCTCACGGTGACGCTCATGATAACGCCGCAGGATATGCTCGATCAGCTCGCCGGAAGACGCCGAGCGCCAATCACGGTTACGTGGATCGACGTTCTGTAGGGTCTCCAGTTCGGACAAAAGCGCTTCCGGATTCACACCGCGCTTCTCGGCCGCTTCGCGCAGACTCTTGTGACCGCCGCAGCAGAAGTCGAGCTTGTGCTGATGGAATATCCGGGTGGCACCCGGCAATGCGCAGGCAAGTTGCCCGATCGGTTGTTCTAGCAGGCTCATGGTGGAACTCCTTTGGTTGAGTCAGTGACATCCGTACTAACGCAAACCGCGTGCCACCATGTAATAAACTGATTTATAGAACAAACTTTGCAATACGGTTTTTTATACCGTATCCTTTAACGGTATTTTCAACCTTTCAATGGTATTTAGCACCTTGATCACATCACTGCTGTTGGCCGACCTGGCCACTGAATTGCCGTCCACCATTCGCCTCCAGCGCCTGGTGAACGCCATTCGCGCACATTTCGGCTGCGGAGCGGTCGGCTTGCTGAAACTCGATGGCGACAGCCTGCGTCCTCTGGCCGTCGACGGACTGGCCCAGGAAACGCTCGGGCGCCGCTTCGTCGTCGCGCAACACCCGCGCCTGTCTGCCATCCTGGCCAGCCGCGCGCCGGTACACTTTCCGCCAGGCAGTTCGCTGCCCGACCCTTACGACGGGTTGCTCGACCACCATTTGGGCGAACCCTTGCCGGTGCATGATTGCATGGGCATCCGCCTGAACCAGGATGGAAAGAGTTGGGGGGCACTCACGCTCGACGCGCTCAGCGGCGACGTTTTCGGCCAATCCGCGCACCACGACTTGGCGCGCTTGGCGTTAATGGTCGAAACCGCCGTGCGGATGACCCGAATCGAAGAGGAAAACCGCCGTCTGCGCGCAGGTCGGCTCGATCAGGAAACGCCTTCCTCGCTCACCGGCCGACCGGGTGACGCGGAGATCATCGGACAAAGCCCGCAGTTGCTGGAATTGCTGAACGAACTCGATGTCGTGGCCGATTCCGAACTGCCCGTGTTGTTGCTGGGTGAGACGGGAGTCGGGAAGGAACTGTTTGCCCGCCATCTGCACCGCGCATCGCGTCGCGCCGACGGGCCGCTGGTGCAGGTCAATTGCGCCGCCCTGCCCGAATCGCTGGCCGAAAGCGAACTGTTCGGGCACGTCAAAGGAGCCTTTTCGGGCGCGCACGGCGAGCGGTCCGGTCGCATCGAGGCCGCCGAAGGCGGTACGCTGTTCCTCGACGAAGTCGGCGAACTGCCGCTCGCCGTCCAGGCCAAGCTGTTGCGCACTTTGCAGAACGGCGAGATTCAGCGTCTGGGCGCCGACCAGCCGCACACGGTCGACGTCAGGATCGTCGCCGCCACCAACCGACGACTGCCGGAACGTGTGCGCGAAGGGCATTTCCGGGCCGATCTCTATCATCGGCTCTCGGTCTACCCCGTGCAGATACCCCCGCTGCGCGATCGCGGCAACGATGTGCTGCTTCTGGCCGGCAGCTTCCTCGAACTCAACCGCACCCGCCTCGGCCTGCGCGGCCTGCGCCTGTCGCCGCAGGCCGAAACCGCCCTGTGCGCCTACCATTGGCCGGGGAATGTCCGTGAACTCGAACACGTCATCAGCCGCGCCGCCTTGCGCGCCATCAGCCGCGGCGCCGTACGTACCGACATCGTCACCCTGGAACCGGAACTGCTGGACCTCGACGTGGCGCTGACAGAGCCGTCATCTCCGGAGATCGCAGCGCCATCCGGCGAGCAGCCGGGAGCCGTGAACGTATCGCTAAAGACCGCACTCGAAGCCTACCAGCGCCAGCTCGTCAGGCAGGCGCTTGCAAGGTGTGACGGCAACTGGGCCGGCGCCGCACGCGTGCTTGGCATCGACGCCAGCAACCTGCACAAGCTGTCGCACCGACTGGGCTTGAAAGGCTGAGGACATCCCGGCCAAGCTGCGTCGAAACAGCACAATCCACTCAGGTATTCTCCGCAAGATTCGGCGGAAAGTACGGGTATACATTGCTCTAACCCGATGCCATTATTCCTTTTGCATTCTCGTATTTTCGTGTCTCTGACCAAGTTTGGAGGACAGACCATGATTCAGACAAACGGAAGCGGCGAAACTGCAACTGACACAACGCCATCGGACACCAACCAGCCAAGCAGTTGGTTCGCGCGGCATCCCCAGAACGTCTCCGACGCCTCGCTCGCCGAGTTCGAGCAACTGATGGCTTTCATGGGATATCGGCCACTCGAGCCGGCCACTCAAGCCACCTCCGGAGCAACGGTCACCGCACGCGGTGGATGATTTCCATCCAAGGCCAGCCGGAAGCGTACGGACATAGGCGTATACCCGTAGGCGCGCACCCGTATGTACAAGACCAGAACGCCTATCTATCGTTCGTATTTGTGCTTCTGGCTGAATTTGGAGAACACGCCATGACCCAGGCAAACGAATACGCCAAGACTGTAATCACCATGACTCCGTCGGGTGTCAGCCAACAAGGCCGCAGCTGGTTCTCACGGCACACCCAAGAGGTCTCCGACGCCTCGCTGGCTCAATTCGAAAGACTGATGGCCGCCATGGGATACCGGCGCCTCGGTGCTACCGATCGCCGGGCAGCGTGAGCCGGCTCAACTCCGGCAAGGCCACCGCCGCCCGCTCCGGGATGTAGTACCGTACCAGATCGCTCAGGCGCGTCCGCGCCGGGTTGATCTCGACCGTCGGGACGCCTGCACGAACCGCACGCAGTACCGGCTCGGCAATATAGGGAAAAACGGCGGTCGTGCCAATAGCGAACACCATGTCGAAACCGCGTGCAAGTTCGTCGTAAAGCCGGTTGAGGGCCGTTTCCGGCAGCATCTCGCCGAACAGCACGACGCGCGGGCGCACGATTTCACCGCATTGTTTGCACCGTGGCGGAACCCGGTCGTCGCGAGCGTCGGCCGGCGTTCCGCAATGTGCGCAATAGCGCGCTTCCAGCGTACCGTGGATCTCGATCACGTTCGAACTGCCGGCCTTGATATGCAGGCCGTCGATATTCTGCGTGAGAACGACCACCTCGCATTGCCGTTCCAGCCCGGCAATCGCCAAATGCGCGGCATTTGGCTGAACGCCGTGGCAATTGCGCTCGACTTGCGCCAGATATTTCCAGGTGATTTCCGGGCGGATCGACATGCACTCGCCGGATAGCGCTTCCTCGATGGACAGGCCGTCTTCCGTAGCTTCATCGTTGTACAACCCGCCCACTCCGCGATAGGTCGGCAACCCGGAATCAGCCGATATCCCGGCCCCGGTGATGAAGAGGATCCGGCGTGCTTCACGCAGCCTTGCGGCTATTTCGCGATACGTTTCTTCCATGACTCACCCCTTGGAGATTCTCGCGAGCCCGGCATGCAGGCGCGGCCAGAGCAGGTTCATGGCCAGCCCCGTCATGACCAGTGCGGCGGAGACAAGTTTCCACGCGGGCAAAGCCTCCCCCAGCAGCAGGGCTGAGGCTCCCATCCCGAACACGGGCACCAGCAAGGCCATCGGCGTAATGGTTGCCGCCGGATGGCGCGCCAGCAACCAGCCCCAGGCGACATAGCCGAACAGCGTGTTGCCCCAGGATTGCCAGGCGACGGCCGCCCATGTCAGCGCGTCGGACTGGCGAATTCCCGCCAGGGCGGCTTCCCATCCTTCGACCGCCAGCGACAGGGCAAATAGCGGCGGAATGGCAAAGGCGCTGGACCAGACCACGTAGGCCAGCATGCTCTCCGGGCGTCCATGCTTGGCGGCCATATTCCCGCCCGCCCAAGAGAACGAGGCCATCAGGACCAAGGCCAAGCCCAGCGGGGTGGTGGTTCCGTCGGTGTGCATCAGGATGTTCGCCACGCCCACCGTCGCCAGCAGCAGCGCCAGCCACTGGAACGGCCGCACGCGTTCCCGATCCAGTTTCATCGACAGCCCGATGGTGAAGAACACCTGCGTCTGAATGACGAGCGAGGCAATGCCCGGAGAGATGTGGCCGTTCATGGCGATGTACAGCAGCCCGAACTGGCCCACGCCGATGAATATTCCGTACAGCGCCAGATTCCACCACTTCACGGCCGGACGCGGCAGGAAGAACATGGCCGGAATGAGCGCCAGGCTGAAGCGCAACGCGGCAAACAACAAAGGAGGCAACCCGCCAAGGGCAAACTTGATGACGACGAAGTTGGTTCCCCAGATGGTCACCACCGCCAGGGCGAGGAAGAAATGGGAAAGGGGAAGCGCAGCGTGCATGGCCTTACTCACTCCCTCCTGCGGGACGCGAGACGCCTGTCGCTTCGGTCATCATTGGCCGCTGATGTGTCATTCGCCGCTGATTTCCTGCCAGGCCGCTTCGATCGAGCGCAGGGCTTCGAGGCCACCGCACGGCAGGGACACTCCTTCCGCGCTTCCCAGACCCGGCTCGTCCGGATTGATGCGGATCAACCAGCCGCCAGCCGATTCGCTCGTCAGGCGCACGGTCGGGATGTTGTTGCCCGCGCCGGTCTCGATTACCAGCAGGCGTTCGACCTTGTGCAGCCAGTTCTGCAAGCGCCGGTGCTGCGCTTCGCTACGCGCTCCCAGCCAGCCCCAGTCGCCGAACATCAGGATATTCGGCCGGGCAATACCGCCGCAATGCGGACAGCGAGGAAAGTCCGACACAAGCCGGCAATTTTCCTCGTCAATCTGCGGATGAAAATCGTCCGCCGGCCAGATTTCGCCGCTGCATCCATCCAGGCACTGCAGGTGGTGGATCGAACCATGGCATTCGGCGATGCGGTTTCCGTCGAACCCGGCCCTGGCGAAATGCCCGTCGACGTTGCTGGTGAACACGAAGCAGCCTTCCGCCAGACGTTCGCCGATCCGGCGCAGGATTTGGAAACCGTCGTGCGGCACCGTGGCCCGGTAGAGATTCAGGCGATGCCCGTAAAACCCCCANNGCGCCCGCCCGAGCGCCGGATAGGCCCGCCAGAACCCTTGCGGACCGCGAAAATCCGGCAACCCGGAATCGACGCCCATGCCGGCGCCCGCGGTGACCAGCAAACCGTCCGCCTGAGCGATCAGTTCGGCGCAGCGCCGATAATCCCGCGCAAGACTCATCGTGCGGTCATTCCGCCGCCACAGCCTGCAATTCGTCCAGCCACGGGCGCCTTTCTTCCTCCGTCAAGAAAGCCGCCGTGAAGCCGTTCCGTGCAAGCTCTACCAACTCCTCGCGGGAGAGTTCCAGCGCATCGGCAGTCGCCAGGAAATTGGCGTTCATGTAGCCGCCGAAATACGCTGGATCGTCGGAATTGATCGTCACGCACAGGCCCGCCCGCAACAGGCGCGCCAGATTGTGCTCGCGCAGATCCTTCACCACGCAAAGCTTCAGGTTGGATAGCGGGCACACCGTCAGTGGCATGCCGCTTTGCGCCAGCCGCTGCATCAGCGCAGGATCCTCCTCGGAACGCACGCCATGGTCGATGCGCTCCACCTGCAGGACATCCAGCGCACCATGCACGTAGGCTGGCGGCCCCTCCTCCCCGGCATGCGCCACGACGCGGAATCCCAGTTCGCGCGCACGGGCGAATACCCTGGCGAATTTCTCCGGCGGATTGCCGACTTCTCCGGAATCCAGCCCGACGCCGATCCACAGGTCAGCGTACTCGGCGCGCAGCGGCAACGCCGCTTCGAGGGTGGCGAAGGCATCGTCCTCGGACAGGTGACGCAGGAAACAGAGGATCATGCGACTGGAAAAGCCTTGCTCCGCACGCGCCTGCCGCAAGGCACCGGCGATTCCGGCAAACACGGTGGCCATGGGAACGCCCCGCACGGTATGCGTCTGCGGATCGAAGAAAAGTTCGGCGTGCCGCACGTTGTCGGCGAGTGCGCGCCGCACGTACGCCATCGTCAGGTCATGGAAATCCTGCTCGGTCTGAAGCACGGCGGCACCGGCGTAGTACAGATCGAGGAAGGACTGCAGATCAGTGAAGTTGTACGCAGCGCGAACCTCGCCCACCGAGGCGTAGGGAAGCGAGACTCCGTTGCGCTGTGCAAGCGCAAACATCATCTCGGGCTCGAGCGAACCTTCGATGTGCAGGTGCAGTTCCGCCTTGGGCAGGCGGCGAATGAAGTCGTGCAATGAATGGGTCATGATCGTCCGAAAGAAAGGCTCAAGCGGGGGATTCTACCGCGTGCGCTCCCCCGGCATCGGCGAAGCGCCGGGCAATGCCCTGGAATTCTTCCTGCCGAGCAAGGAAGGCGTCGACGACATCCGGATCGAAGTGGCGCCCCTTGCCCTCGAGGATGATTTTCGCGGCCTCCTCGTGGCTCATCGGTTCCTTGTAGACGCGCCGGCAGATCAGCGCGTCGTAGACATCCGCCAGCGCCATCAATCTGGCCGACAGTGGAATGGCCTCACCGGACAGACCCTGCGGATAACCGGAGCCGTCCCACTTTTCCTGGTGGCAGTAGGCAATCTCCTTGGCCATCGTCAGAAACTCGACCTTCATGCCGAGTTGGTTTTCGGCCGACTGGATGGCATTGCGCCCGAGGGCGGCGTGCATCTTCATGATGCCGAATTCCTCGGCATCCAGGCGCCCATGTTTGAGAAGAATACGGTCGGGAATCCCCACCTTGCCGATATCGTGCAACGGGGCCGACTTGAACAGCATCGCAATGTAGTGGTCATCGAGCAGTGCGGCGTATTTCGGATTGTTGCGCATTTCTTCCGCCAGCGCCTTGACGTAGAACTGCGTGCGCCGGATATGGCTGCCCGTATCCGAATCGCGCGTCTCGGCCAGCGACGCCATGGCCAGGATGGTCACATCCTGGATAGCCATGATTTCCTTGGTGCGTTTGGCGACCTCGCCTTCGAGGTATTGCGCCTTGTCACGCAGGAAATCGGCGCTGGCTTTCAGCGCTAGGTGGTTCTTGACGCGAGCCAGGACGATCGGCGGGCTGATCGGCTTGGTGATGTAGTCCACCGCCCCCATTTCCAGCCCCTTCCTCTCGTCCTCCATCTCAGCCAGCGCGGTCAGGAAGATCACCGGGATGTCGCGGGTCGTCGTATCCTGCTTGAGACGGCGGCAGACCTCGTAGCCATCCATTCCCGGCATCATGATGTCGAGCAGAATCAGGTCGGGGCGCGGATCAGCCTGGGCGATCTTCAATGCCCGCTCGCCACTGTTCGCCACCTTGACGCGGTACAGGTCGCGCAGCAGTTCACTCATCAGCGACAAATTGTCCGGGGTGTCATCGACCACGAGCACCGTAGGCGCCACTGGCTTTTCTGCAACATCGGCATGAAGTTCCATCGCTTTTATCCAGAAAAAATCAAATCGTCATCATAAAAGTGCGACGCAGGATCTGACCATCACGCAAGCGCAATCCCCGTGCAAGGCAGTGGCCGGCAGCCGGGCCTGCGCGATGGCAAGCTCCAGGTCGGTTCCATCGCGATGCTTGCCCTTCACGCCGGATCGCCAGCACCCCGTGGTCTCCGCCGGAAGGCATTCGAGTTGACGCATCTCCGGAATCAGATCGGCCACGCCCAGCGCGAGCATCTCTTCATCGGCGTAACCGAACAGCGTGTTGGCGGCTGGATTGGAAAGCAACACCCGCCCTGCGATGTCGATCACCAGCAGCCCGTCGGGGGCTCCGTCAATGACGCTGTGATACCAGTTTTCAATTTCCTTGCCGCTTTGCTGCAAGGCTTTGTATTCCTCCGCCTTGGTAAAGGCTTCGACCGACTTGTGGGCGGAAAGCCGCTCAGCCAGCAGTATCTCCAGGTTCATGCTCAATACCGGCAGCAAGCCCTCGACAAGCGGCCGGCCGACGTCAAACTGTTTATCCAGCGAGGCGAGCTCGAGCACACCGATCAGCACCTGATTGCTCTTGAGCGGGAACAGCATCAGACTGCCGGGCGCGGCGTCCCCGAGGCCGGACGACACTCGCCAGAAACCCGGAGGAACGTTTGAAAAAACGAGTGTCCGGCCGTTCCGGGCACACTGTCCAAGCAGGCCATCATCAATCCCAACCCTATCGGGAACCTCGCCGACTCCGTAGCTTCCTGCCAGACACAGCGTACCCCGGTCGTCGCCTACGCTATCGATGAAGTAAAGGGTGCCCTGATGCAGCGGCACCAGTCCCGCCAGTTGCCGGAAAAACAGCGCAGCCAGGGCGGCCGGATCGCGTGCCTGCTGCAAACCGATGGTGATCTCGGACAGTTGCAGTTTCTGGCGCGCCGCCGCCGCCAGTTCCTCCGCCACGGTCTCCGCTTTGGCCACGGCATCGCGACGCGCCGCCTCGTAGTGAATGGCTCGCCGGAACAGTTCCATCAACGCCAGGGCCATCAGGGCGACCACCGCTCCGACGATGGCGCGCTGTCTCAGCGACACGGCAGCCCGCAGATCGCCGAAGACCACCACGGCCCAGTCGCCGGACGGATCGTTCCAGCGCACCGGCGCCATCGCTCTGGCGTAGCGGTCGCCGCCGAACTCGACGACATTGCGGCTGAGATCGAACGGCAGCATCTCCGGCGGTAATGCGCTGGGAATCGCGGCGCCGAACTGGCGCAGTCGACGCAGCGTATCCAGGCGGTCCGCGTCCAGCGGTTGGGCCAACCGGAACAACCATTTCGCGTCCGTGGCGGCGAACACCACGCCGTCCGGCGACATCAAAAGCGCCGGGTGCCCGCCCACGCCGATCTGGTAATCGAGATAGTCGGCAGGAGTCTCCACGACCACCGCACCAATAAGCTCGCTCACTGGCGTGGTGCCGGCACGAACCGGGGCGGCAATGAACAGCTTGCGGTCGACCGTCTGCGTCGCGACAGCCGGGTAGACGATCAGGTTGCCCCGGATTGCCTGGTCCCAGTAGAGGCGATAGGAGACATTGGTTCCGGTCATCGAGGTGTATGGCGTTTCGTGTGCCACCACGTCGCCCAGGTTGTTGAAAACGAAAACCCCGTCGGCGTTGAGCAGCAGACGCAGCGCGCGCAAGCGGCGCAGAGCGTCAGGGTCGTCCTGGCTGCGCTTGCCCAGCGCGACGTCCTTCAATTCCGACTCGTTGAGCCCGAGCAGAAGGGCCGACCCCATGGCCAGGCCATGCATGGTCTCGGTTTCAAGATTGCTGGCCGCAAACCAGGCCTGGTCATTGAACCGTTGGCGGTAATCCTCCTCCATGCTCCAGTGATATATCTCGCTGACGGCAAGCCCCAGGATGGAAGCCACCAGCAATGCCAGAAGATAGGATTCGCGGAGGCGGGTAAGACGGAGGAGCCACTCGAACAGGAATCGCATGTTCAGACCTCCAGTCCACGTGAAGAGGCTGCCGCCCTCAACGCTTCGAGAGCGACCTCGAAATCGAACTGGCGAACAGCCTGTTCGATCGCACGCCATCGCTCCGGAAAAGCCGACCGGAACATTTCCGCGCGCCCATTCCAAAACTCCGTGGCGACCGAATCGCCGTCGGCCAGCAGGCGGGAAAAGCGCGCCAGTTCGGTTTTCAGCGC
>DBMG01000120.1:0-2021 GCA_002304785.1 Candidatus Accumulibacter sp. UBA704
CCCGGCGAATACCGCGGCCAGCCCGCGATATGGACACAAGACGACCTGGTCATCCGCGGCAAGGGGGCGCGTCCGATCCTGCTCGCCGAAGGCAAGAGCGCCGAAGGCAAGGGTCTGTGGGTCATCCGCGGCGGCAACGTGCGCGTCGAGAACCTCGAATTTCGTGGCGTACGCGTCCCAAGCGGAAACGGCGCCGGAATCCGTTTTGAAAAAGGTCACTTGGTTATCCATCGCTGCGCTTTCATCGACAACGAGATGGGCATTCTCACCGGCAACTCGTCTGAACTGACTCTGGAAGTCAGTGACAGTGAGTTCGCCGACGCCCCGCGCCACGAAGGCGATCTGCATCACCTCCTTTACGTCGGAGCCATCGGCCGGTTCATCCTCACCGGGAGCCGCTTTTCCAACGGTTACAAGGGGCACCTCGTCAAGTCACGCGCCCGGGAAAATCATGTGCGCTACAACCTGCTGGCCGACGGGCCGGGAGGCCGCGCATCCTACGAATTGGAGTTCGCCAACGGCGGCGTTGCCTACGTCCTCGGCAATGTCATTGCAAAAAGCGCCAGCGCGGACAAGTCAGTGCTCGTTTCCTATGGCTCGGAAGGACCGCGCTGGCCGGACAACGCGCTCTACTTCGCCCACAACACCCTCGTGAACGACCAACATGCCGGGACTTTCATAAAACTGGAGACGGAGAGATTCGGCGGAGACTTGGAGAGCTGGATCATCAACAACCTGACCGTTGGCAACGGCGATCTTTTCCCCCCTCCCCGCGGGCGCTTCGAAGGCAATTTCTCGGCGCAACGAGGCGACCTGATCGCTTTCGCCGGACTTCCCTTGCTGCTGAAGGCTGACTCGCCGCTCCGCGGGCAAGTACGGATTCCTGGCACGGCGCGCGATTCAGACCTGCTACCCAAGGCGGCGTTCACGCTTCCCGCCGGGCAACGCCCGATTTCGCCTGGCAGCGCGCTAGCTCCTGGGGCGTTCCAATAGTCTCGCTGAAACGCGCCTGCAACATCGCCATGCTGAAATGGCGGCATGGAAAACCAAATCGTACTGATCGCCTTCCGTTGCTGGGACTGCTATCTCAAACCCTTTCTCATTGCGGCCATCCTGGGAATCCTGGCAGGAGCATGCTTCGGCAGTCTTGCACACGCCGCCCAGGGCGGGAACGCGAAACCGCTCACGGATAATGCCACCGATTCAAACCAGATCGCCAGCTCCGGAAGAATCCGCCAGCAGGCGCAGCGGATCGCCAAGCTCTACCAGCAGATCGGCATGGGACTCGAGGCGGAAAGGGCACGACGCTAGGTCATGCAGGCCACGCGCCAGTGGTTCTTCTTCGAGCAATCGCTTGCCGGCATGAATAATTTGGAGTCGAACAACCCGAAAAACGTGGCGACCAGCAGCGAACGCATCCTGGAGGTACTCGACGAACTGTCGATTCAGTACGCCAGAGCCGGCGACGCAACCGTCCCGGCGCGGAGCGAGCGCAATTCCTGACGCATAACCCCGGCGGGCTATTCGGCCGGTGTCACCGCCTTCGGCTTGCGTGGCCGACGCCCGCGCGAGGCCGGCCGCTTCGGAGGCGTGGATTCCGATTCGGTAGCGCCTTCGGGCAACGCTGCCGCTTCGCTGGGTGGCTCCGGGTGCGTTTCGGCACCGTTTGCAGCGATCGGAACGGGCACCGTTACCTTCTCCTCGAGATGGTCTGTGGCGGGCGCTGGGGCTCCGACAGGAGGCATGACATCCGGTGCTTGCTCCTGGGGTCTGTTGGCATCCTTGCCGGCGCCTTTTCCCCGGCCACGGCCGCGGCGCTTTGGTGGCGCGGCATGTTCCTCGGCGATCGGCGCTTCTGCAGCCTTCGGCTCTTCGGGTTGAACGAACGCCTCCTCGAAGGGCGCAATGGCCGTTTCGGAACGCCCCGAGTGGATCACGCTGCGCGAAACGAAGGCACCGGACTTCTCGTCGCGACCAACCTCCAGCAAGCCTCGCGCCTGCGCTTCCTCGAGCAGGTTGCC
>DBMG01000120.1:2114-13084 GCA_002304785.1 Candidatus Accumulibacter sp. UBA704
GCGCGGCATGGTCTGCGCGGCTTTGGGATCACGCCGTGTCACCGCCCGCTGGCTTTCGCGCACCAGATCGTCATAGAAAATGAACTCGTCGCAGTTGGCAATCAGCAGGTCGGAGGTGGATTGCTTGACGCCGACTCCGATCACATATTTGGCGTTCTCGCGCAGTTTGGACACCAGCGGCGAGAAATCGGAATCACCGCTGACGATGACGAAGGTATTGACGTGCGACTTGGTGTAGCAGAGGTCGAGCGCATCGACCACCATGCGGATATCGGCGGAATTCTTGCCCGACTGGCGCACGTGTGGGATCTCGATCAGCTCGAAATTGGCTTCGTGCATGGTGGCTTTGAAGGCCTTGTAACGATCCCAGTCACAGTATGCCTTCTTGACCACGATGCTGCCCTTGAGCAGCAGGCGTTCGAGCACCGGTTTGATGTCGAACTTGTCGTACTTCGCATCGCGCACGCCGAGCGCCACGTTTTCGAAGTCGCAGAACATCGCCATGCTGACGGTTTCGGGGGATGCCGCCATACTGTTTCTCCTTTTTTTGGGCTGTTCACTGGCCCTTGATGGGCGTCATTTTCATGCCGAGGCCGGCGAGGAAGGTATCGACCAGCGCCGGGCCGTAGCTGGACAGCGGGAACAGTTTCTTGTCCAGCGTCCAGTTGAGCACCATGCCGTCGATCACCGACATCATCCCGACCGCGGCGAAATGCGGATCGACCGATACAGGCAGGTAACCCCGCTCCCTCGCAAGGCGAAACGCTTCCTCGGAGATCGACAGGTAGCGGTTGCCGCATTCGAGGTGACTGTCGCGAATCGCCGCCATTTCGCCGACGTACTCGCATTTGTGCCAGGAAATCTCGATCATGCGGAAATAGCTCGGGTCGTTGGCCACGCGTTCGAGAAAGTGGAAGGCCAGTTCGCGCAACAGGTCGACAGGGTTTTCACGGCTTGCCTCCTGGAACTCGGCCAGTTTGGCTTCAAGTTCGCCGAAGACGCGCTGCACCATGGCGTCGAACAGGTCGGCCTTGTTGGCGAAATGCCAGTAGATGGCCCCGCGCGTCACACCCGCCGCCGCCGCGATCTCTCCGAGCGAGGTCTGGCTGACCCCGCGCTCCTGGAAGACGACCTCCGCGGCGTTGAGAATCGCGTTGCGTGTCTCCAGCGCCTCTTCCTTGGTTTTCCTGACCATGAACCTCCCCCTGTACGGGTGTCTATATCACAACACGCTATATTCTAGCGCAAGACTTTACATACATTCCTGAACGTATGTAAAATATCCGACGTCAACCGTCAACAACCCGACGCCCTCCCCGAGGGCGACCCGCCCCCGGAGAAACGCCATGTCGCGTCGTCCAGCCGCTTTTTGTTTTCCTGATTCCCGCCCCCTCTCCCATCCGTTCTCTCGCCGCGCATCCATGCTGGCGCCGGCGATCATCGCCTCACTGATCCTCGCTGCTTGCGGCAAGGCACCCGAGGAAGGAAAGGCGGGCATGTTCGGCGGTGGGCCGGTCCCCGTATCCGTCGTGACGGTGCAGGAGGAAACGCTGCCGATCACACTCGAATACGCCGCGCAGACGCTTGGTTCCCGCGAGGTGGAGGTACGCGCGCGGGTTACCGGCATCCTGCAGAAGCGCAACTACGTCGAAGGGGCCAAGGTCAAGGCCGGGCAATCGCTATTCACCATTGACCCGGCACCATTCGAAGCGTCAGTGGCCCGCGGCGAGGCCGACGTTGCCGCCGCCGAAGCGCGTTACGAGCAGGCCGAACGGGAAGCCGTACGACTTGCGCCCCTGGTGCAGTCGAAAGCCATCAGCCAGAAGGAATACGACGACGCGACATCCTCCAAGGCGATCAGCCACGCCGACCTCCTCGCCGCCAAGGCGCGCCTGCGCGAAGCGAAGCTCAATCTCGAATGGACACGCGTCGAATCGCCGCTGGCCGGAATTTCCAGCCGTTCTCTGAAATCCGAGGGATCGCTCGTATCCGGCCCCGACGTCCTGCTCACCACGGTAACGCAGATCGATCCGATCCAGGTCATCTTCGGCATTCCCGACAACGAGCGCCTCCGCCTGCGCCAGGACGCGGACGCCAAGCGATTGCAGTGGCCCAAGGACGGCCGCTTCAAGGTCACCGTCAAGCTAGCCGACGGCACCGAATATGCCAGGGCCGGATTCACAGACTTCTCCGACGTGCGCGTATCGCGCGACACAGGCACAAGCGAAGCGCGCGCCGAGTTGCCCAACCCTGACAGCCTGCTGCAGCCGGGCCAGTTCGTGCGAGTTGAACTCTCCGGCGCGTCGCGCATCGGCGTCTTCCGCGTACCACAGCGCGCGGTGCTTGAGGGGCCGCAAGGCAAGTTCGTATTCGTTGCCGGGAAAGAAAGCAAGGCGGAAATCCGGCCAGTGGAGACCGGCGAATGGACCGGAGGCAACGTCGTCATCACCAAGGGGCTGACGTCCGGAGACCAAGTCATCGTCGATGGCGTGCTCAAGCTCGGCCCCGGCGCTCCGGTACAGATCGCCCCGCCACCGGCGGCGCCTGGCGCACCGGCCACGAACGCCAGCGGCAAGCAAGGAGGCTGACCGATGTTCTCCCGTTTCTTCATCGACAGGCCGATCTTCGCCATGGTGATCTCGGTCTTCATCGTGATTGCCGGGCTCGCGTCGATGCGCAGCCTGCCCATCGCGCAATATCCCGAAATCGCGCCACCGCAGGTGATAGTTGCCGCGACATATCCCGGCGCGTCGGCCGACGTGTTGGAAAAGACCGTGGCCGCGCCACTGGAAACGCAGATCAACGGTGTCGAGGGCATGATCTACATGAACTCCACCTCGGCCTCGAATGGGCGCGTCGAGATCAACGTCACGTTCGAGATCGGCACCAACATCGATCAGGCAGTGATCAACGTCAATAACCGCGTCAAGCAGGCCGAGGCGCGTCTCCCGATGGAGGTCCGCCGGCAAGGCATCCAGGTCGAAAAGAACTCCAGCTCGTTCCTGCAGGTACTCGCCTTCTCATCGCCCGACGGGCGTTATGACGATTTGTACACCAGCAACTACGTGACGCTGAACGTTCTCGACGTGCTCAAGCGCGTCCCCGGCACCACCAACGTGCAGATCTTCGGCGCCAAGGACTACGCCATGCGCGTGTGGCTCAAGCCTGACCGCCTGGCTCAGCTGAAGCTCGCCACGTCGGACATCGTGCGCGCCATCGTCGAGCAGAATGCCCAATACGCGGTGGGCCGCATCGGCCAGCCGCCGACCGCCGCCGGCCAGGAAATGTCCCTGACCATCAACACCAAGGGCCGTCTGGCCGACGTCGCGGAGTTCGAAAAGATCATCGTGCGCGCCGGACCGGAGGGATCCGTCCTCCGCCTCAGGGACGTGGCCCGCGTCGAACTCGGTTCCAAGGACTACGATTTCATCGGCCGCCGAAACGGCCAGCCGGCAACGCTGATGGGCATCTTCCTGAAACCCGGCGCCAACGCGTTGGACACGGCCCAAGAGGTGAAAAAGACGCTTGCCGAGCTCTCGACCCGCTTTCCGGACGGGCTGACCTACACGATTCCTTTCGACACCACCGACTTCGTGCAGGTCTCGATTCGCGAGGTGGTCAAGACACTCGGCGAAGCAATGGTTCTCGTCTTTCTCGTCGTTTATCTTTTCCTGCAAAACTGGCGAGCAACACTGATCCCGACGCTAGCCGTGCCGGTGTCGCTGATCGGCACCTTCGCCGGCCTGCTGATGCTCGGCTATTCGATCAACACGCTGACGCTGTTCGGCATGGTGCTGGCCATCGGCATCGTGGTGGACGATGCGATCGTCGTGCTGGAAAACGTCGAGCGCATCATGCACGAGGAACAGATTCCGGCAAAGGCCGCGGCCGTTCAGGCCATGCGCGAGGTGACCGGCCCGGTCATCGCCATTGTGCTCGTGCTGTGCGCGGTGTTCGTGCCGATCGCTTTCCTCGGCGGACTCACCGGCGAGCTCTACCGCCAGTTCGCGGTGACCATCGCCATCGCCGTGGTCATTTCGGGCGTCGTCGCACTGACGTTGACCCCATCGCTGTGCGTGCTCATCCTGAAACACGAGCACAAGGTCAGCAACCGCGTTTTCGAAGCCTTCAACGGCTGGTTCGGGCGCGTCACCGGGCGCTACACGGCGGGCGTGGCCTGGCTGATCCGGCGCGGCGCCCTCGGCGCCCTGCTTTTTGGCGGCATGGTCGTCATTACCGCAGGTCTGTGGAAATTCACACCGGGCAGCCTGGTGCCGGACGAGGACCAGGGCTACTACATCAGCGCCGTATACCTGCCCGACGGCGCTTCGCTCGAACGCACCGACCGCATCGTCAAGGAGGTCGACGAAATCATCCGCAGCAATCCGAACGTCGCCCACACCATCGTGTTCACCGGTTTCGACTTCATCGGCGGCAGCTTCAAGAACAACGCCGCGACCTTCTTCGTCACCCTCAAGCACTGGGACGAACGGCAGGTTCCGGCCAACGCGCTGGTCGGCGAGCTGTTCATGAAGACGGCGCACATCAAGGAGGCGCTGGTCCTCGCTTTCGGCCCGCCAGCCATCTTCGGCATGGGCAACTCCGGCGGCTTCGAGTTCTACCTGCAGAACCGCGGCGAAGGCGGAGCCAAGAGGCTTGGCGAAGTCAGCCAGGAGTTCATAGGCAAGCTCCGGCAGGACAAGAACTTCGCCATGGTCTCGTCGCTGTGGCGCTCCAACGTGCCGCAGCTCGACGTCGACGTCGACCGCGAGAAAGCCAAGACGCTCGGCGTGCCGATCGACAGCCTGTTCGACACGCTGGGAGCCACGCTCGGTACCTACTACGTGAACGACTTCAACAAGTACGGTCGCACCTGGCAGGTACTGATGTCGGCCGAGCCAAAATTCCGCAGCAGTCCCGGCGAGATCGGCGGCATCTACGTGCGCTCCGAACGCGGCCAGATGGTACCGCTCTCGGCGCTCGCACAGATCCGCCAGACGACCGGCCCTGAAACGCTGGAGCGCTTCAACAATTTGCCGTCGGTAAAGATCATCGGCTCAGGCGCGCCGGGCATCTCTTCCGGCCAGGTAATCACCGAGGTCGAGCGAGTTGCGCGGGAAACGCTGCCGTCCGACTTCGGTTACGACTGGGGTGGCGCCTCGTATCAGGAGAAGAAGTCCAGCGGGTCGTCGAGCTATGCGCTGATCCTCGGCGCGGTGATGGTCTTCCTGATCCTCGCCGCCCAGTACGAACGCTGGTCGCTGCCGCTGGCCGTGCTGCTCGCCCTGCCCTTCGGTACGTTCGGTGCGTTGGCCGCGGTCTGGCTGCGCGGCATGAGCAACGACGTGTATTTCCAGATCGGCTTGGTCACCCTGCTCGGCCTGGCCGCCAAGAATGCCATCCTGATCGTCGAGTACGCCGTTTACAAGCACGGCGAGGGGATGACAGCGGCTGCGGCGGCCATCGAGGCGGCGCGACTGCGCTTCCGCCCGATCCTGATGACCTCGCTGGCTTTCATCCTCGGCGTGCTGCCGCTGGCCATCTCGCACGGCGCCGGAGCGGGCGCCCGCCAGGCGGTCGGTACCGGCGTCATGGGCGGGATGCTGGCCGCGACATTCCTCGCCGTGTTCTTCGTGCCGCTGTTTTACCGACTGATCTCCGATCGCAAGTTGGGCGAACCGCGCACCACCGGCGAGTTGTTCGAGGAAATCAAGCAGACGCACGCCCGGGCCCACGAAAAACTCCTGAAGCGCATTCAGCGCGATGATCGCTCGGGAGAGGACGATGAGTAAGAGGATCTCCGCCATGATGCAAGAACAACTCACCCGCCGCAGTCTGCCGATTGTTCTCTCGGCGCTGTTTCTGGCAGGCTGCGCGGTCGGCCCCGATTACGAACGGCCAGCGTTCGATCTATCCTCGGCCTGGCCGGTCGCAAAGACGCAAGGAGCCCCCTCGCAACCGCTGCGCAAGGCAGATACGGCAAGCGAGCGCTGGTGGTCGCTGTATGCCGACCCGGTGCTCGACCGGCTCATCGACGAGGCACTCGAACACAATGCCGATGCCAAGATCGCCGCCGCACGCGTGCTGCAGGCGCGTGCCCTCGCCAAGGCCACCGATGCCGATCTGTACCCAACCGTCTCGGCGGGATTCACCGGCAAGCGCACCAAGAGTTCCGAACTCGGAACCTACCCGCTCGGCTCGATGCCGCGCATCCAGAACGATCACATCGCCACGCTCGACGTCAGCTATGAACTCGACCTCTGGGGCAAGTACAGTCGCGCCAGCGAGGCGGCGCGTGCGGAACTGTTCGCCGCCGAGTCGGCGCGCGAGGCGGTGCGCCTATCGCTAATCGCACAGGTGGCCCAGCAGTATTTCGCCCTGCTTGCCAGCGATGCCCAGGTCGAAGTGACGCAGCGGCTATTGACGACACGCACCGAATCGCTGGAGTTGTTCACCCGCCGTTATCACGCCGGAACGCTCTCGGAATTCGTGCTGCACCAGGCGGTAGCCGAACAGGCGGCTTCCCGCGGTCAAGTGGCGGCCTCGCGGCAGGCTCAGGAACGCAACGAAAGCGCGCTGACCGTTCTGCTCGGTCGTTCGCCGCGCCAGGTCATTGAAGACGGCGTGGGTCGAGGAAGCCCGCCTCCGTTACAAGAACTGGTCGTTCCCGCGGGCCTGCCGTCCGACCTTCTGCTGCGCCGCCCGGACCTGCGCGAAGCCGAACAGCAGTTGATCGCCGCCAACGCGCGCATCGGTGCCGCACGCGCGCAGTACTTCCCTTCGCTGGGCCTGACCGGCTATCTCGGCAGCGAGAGCACGTCGTTCTCCAAGCTCTTCACCGGCCCGGCCGGCACGTTCCTGTTCGCCGCCAATATTACCCAGCCGATCTGGAACGCCGGGCGTATCGCCGCAGGAGTCGAAGCGTCCGAAGCCGTCCGTGACCAGGCCTTGGCCGGTTACCAGAAAGCAGTCGCCAATGCCTTCAAAGACGTGCGCGATGCCCTTGCCGCACAAGATGCCGCGCGCGAAATACTGGAGGCAGAAACAATCCGCGCCACCGCCCTCGACAAAGCGCTCAAGCAGGCGAGGCTGCGCTTCGACGCTGGAATCGCCAGCCACCTAGAGGTTCTCGACGTGGAGCGTACCCTGCTCGCTGCCGAACTCGTGCGCATTGACAGCGAACGCGCACGCAAGGCGGCGCTGGCCGACATGTTCAAGGCGATCGGGGGAGGATGGGAAGCGCCGCTGTAGAACGCGAGGACGCCACATAAGTTAATAGTCAAAACGGTTGATCGGGACATTCGGATCAGCCGCTTTGGCATTGATGGATCGGTTTATTGTGACCCGCAGTCAACGACCCGAGATGTCGCCTCTTGCTTGGCTGCGCGATTAGTCAGGCGGGGCAGGCCAAATCCTGATGATCAGCCGGCCACACGAACGGCCGATCGCCGGATCGCCAACCTTTTTCGTGTGGTGCCCACGTAGTCTTGGTGAGCACGAACAATGGCGGCATAGTTCGAGCACTCTTCCAGATCAGCTTCGCCGCGGAGCGCCTCGGCAATGCGCGCCCACACGCCGAGGTTTTCCCAGCGGGCAAAACGGACATAGACCGAATTCCATTTACCGAATTCCTTTGGCAAATTTCGCCACGGACACCCCTCCCGCGCGATGAAAAGAATGGCCTCGACGAAACGGCGGTTGTCCGCCATACGACCGCCCCGACCAGGGGGTTTGGCCGGGAGCAACTCGGCAATCCGTAGCCATTCGGTGTCGTTCAACATTCGATGCTCCATGTGCAACTCCCGACCTTCCGCCTTCCGCTCACTCCTCTTGGAACGCTTCCTGCCGTTTCTTCTTGATCGACGGGAAAGCCATGATGCTGACGAGTATTGCTGTCACGACAAGGAGCGACAGCGAAATCGGGTTGGTGACGAACGTTGAATAGCTGCCCTGCGAAAGGATGAGCGCGCGCCGGAAGTACTCCTCCATCATCGGCCCGAGCACGAATCCGAGCAGCATCGGCGCGGCCTCGCAGCCGAACTTCGAGAGCACGTAGCCGAATACCGAGAGGATGGCGGTGATGTAGATGTTGGCCACGTTGCTGTTCAGCGAATACACGCCGATGCAGCAGAACACGAGGATCGCCGGGTACAGGAAGCGATAGGGGATGGTCAGCAGTTTCACCCAGACGCCAAGCATCGGCAGGTTGAGAATCACCAGCATCAGGTTGCCGACCCACATCGAAGCAATCAGCCCCCAGAACAGTTCCGGGTTGTTCTGCATGACCTGCGGACCCGGCTGGATGTTGTGGATGGTCATCGCGCCGACCATCAGCGCCATCACCGCATTGGACGGAATGCCCATCGTCAGAAGCGGGATGAACGAGGTCTGCGCTGCCGCGTTGTTCGCCGATTCCGGCCCGGCGACACCTTCGATGGCTCCCTTGCCAAATTCGGCGGAGTATTTCGAGACCTTCTTCTCAAGGGTGTAGGAGGCGAACGATGACAGCACCGCGCCGCCGCCCGGCAGGATGCCGAGTATCGATCCGAGCGTGGTGCCACGCAGGATGGCCGGCATCATGCGCTTGAAGTCGATCCACGTCGGCCAGAGGCCGGAAACATTCTTGGTGAAGGTTTCGCGCTTGTCCTTGTGCGACAGATTGGTGATGACCTCGGCAAAGCCGAACAGGCCCATCGCCACGCAGACGAAATCGATGCCGTCGAACAACGCTGGGATGTTGAACGTGTAGCGCATCATGCCCGAGTTGACGTCGGTCCCGACCAGACCGAGCAACAGCCCGACCAGGATCATGCAGATCGCCTTGAGGATTGAGCCGGACGACAGGATGATCGCTCCGACGAGGCCAAGCACCATCAGCGAAAAGTAGTCGGCCGGCCCGAAGTTGAACGCGAGTTGCGCGAGCTGCGGCGCGAACGCCGCCAGCACCATGGTAGCCACGCAACCGGCGAAGAACGAGCCGAAACCGGCCGTGAACAAGGCCGTGCCGGCGCGTCCCTGGCGCGCCATCTGATAGCCGTCGATCGCGGTCACCACCGACGAGGACTCGCCGGGCAGATTGACGAGGATCGCCGTCGTCGAGCCACCGTACTGGGCGCCGTAGAAGATGCCGGCCAGCATGATCAGCGCAGTGGTCGGGTCCAGCCCGTAGGTCACCGGCAGGAGCATCGCGATGGTCGCCACCGGGCCGATTCCGGGCAAGACGCCGATCAGGGTGCCGAGCAGGCAGCCAATGAAGGCATAGAGGATGTTCTGCAGGCTGAGCGCGGTGGCAAAGCCGAGGGAGAGATTCGAGATCAGATCCATGTCGTGTCTGCCTCGCCTCAGGAGAAGATGGTCGGCCAGGCCGGAAACTGCAGGTGCAGCCCCTTGACGAAGACCAGGTAGATCATGACGGCCAGCACGATGGAGGATGCCGCCGTTCCCCTCCATGTGAATTCGTGGCTGCCCATCGAGGACACCACGACGAGGACCACGACCGAAAGGACGACGCCGAGGTGCTGGAGCAGAAAGGCAAAAAGCACCACCGCGCCGACGATCCACAGGGTGGATTTCCAGTCCAGCTTGCCGATCCCGGTGCGCTCAGCGCGGGTCGCCAGCGAGGACACGCCGAGCACGGTGCCCAGCACGGCCAGCAGCACCGCCAGCCAGAACGGGAAATAGCCCGGACCGATGTCGTCACCCGTTCCCATCGAATAGCCCCGCGCCGCAATCGCGCTGAACACGCCAAACGCGACGAAAAATAGTCCCGCCGCAAAATTCTGCTTGTTACGAACGTTCACAACCCCCTCCTCCGTTGTCAATCACTCAACTTCCTCGAATGCCTTCCCGCTCCCCGGCGGTCGCCGCAACGCAACCAAGCCGGGCATCACAACCCGTTCATGACGTTCTGCGGCCGCGTTCGATGCACGATTGCCGCGACGATGTTATCAACGCAGTGTTCGCCGATCGCGTTCACCGCGCCGTCGGTGTACCCGGCGATATGCGAAGTCGCCACGAAGTTGTCCAGTCCGAACAGCACGTGCGACTCCAGAGGTTCCGTCTCGAAAACGTCCGACGCCGCGCCGGCGATCACTTTAGACGAAAGCGCCTCATACAGATCGGCCTCATTCACTACGCCGCCGCGCGAGGCGTTGATCAGGAAGGCGCCCGGCTTCATCCGCTTCAGGTCGGACGCCGCGATGAAATCGCGCGTCGCATCGGTCAGCGGCATGTGCAAGGTGACGAAATCGCTTTGCGTCAGCAATTCCTCCTTACTGACAAACAAGATGCCGTTCTCGTCGGCAAACGCCTTGTCCTGATAGAAATCGAATGCCAGCACGCGCATGTTGAAGCACCGGGCACGCAAAGCCACCTGCTTGCCGATGTTGCCCAGCCCGCAAATGCCGATGGTTTTGCCGTAGGCATCGGTGGCAAGGATGCTCGGCCACTGGCCCTGCTTGGTCTGCGCGTTGGCCTTCGGAATCTGCCTCGCCAGTGAGAGCAGCAGCGCGAAGGTGAAATCGGCAACGGCGTGCTTGTTGGCGCTCGGCACATTGGTCACCCAGATGCCGCGTGCTTTGGTCTCGGCCAAGTCGATGTTGTCGACGCCGACTCCATGCTTGCAGACAATCCTGACGTGCGGCGCGCAGTCAAGCAGCGCTGCATTGACTTCGGTGAACGCGACGATCAGCGCATCTGCATCCGCCAGATGCGGCCTGAGCGTTTCCAGCGTAACGTCCGCGGGAAACGACTGGACCTCGAACCCGTTTTCGTTGAGGACCTCGACAGGACGGTTGCTGTATTTGGCAAACGACGGTGAGGTATTGATGACTTTCATTGATTGACTCCGGATGCTGCACAATATGCCGATGAACTGGTGCCTGCCGCTCGGCGCAGGCACCAGGTTCCCTTCCGTTTCTTTAAAGCGCGGAAACGTTTCCGTACCTGGCGACGACCTGCTTGATGGTGGC
>DBMG01000134.1 GCA_002304785.1 Candidatus Accumulibacter sp. UBA704
CTCAGCGACGCCTTGCTGGAAAAAGTCTTCGATCCGTTCTTCCGCGCCGAATCATCGCGCAACCGAGAGACGGGGGGCAGCGGCCTGGGCCTGAGCATCGCGCGCAACATCGTTAGGGCACATGGCGGCGACATTCATCTCAAACGACGGACCGAGGGCGGACTGGAAACCATCGTCGAATTGCCGCGCAATCAACGATTGTCGAAAGGAAGCGACTAGTCGATCGGTGTCCGGAATATTGCTTCGGGTTGTCGATTTTCCTTTTTCGGCGCCGACGGGAATGTTCCGCTCATTGGATCCTGAGAACGCGGGCAATCTCGGACCGATACAAATCTCGGATTTCGGGATCGTACGTGCTGATCAAGCGGTCGATCACCGGTTGAACCGCCGAGCGCATTCTTTTTTGTTCGTCTCGAGTGACGTCGTTGTATTGCATGCCCGCTTTCTTCAGATCGTTCACGGCGCTCTGCGCTGCGGCGACGCTGACCTTGCGCTGATAGTCTCGCGCTTCGAGCGCCGCTTCGCGCAGAATCCGCTGCTCCGTCGCCGAAAGCTTGTTCCAGAAGATGCCGCTGACCAGAATGATGTTGGATGCATAGACGTGGTTGGTCGCGCTGACGAATCTCTGGACTTCGTAAAGTTTGTTGGAACGGATGACATTGAACGGGTTTTCCTGCCCGTCGACGGCCCTGATTTCGAGCGCCGTATAGAGATCCCTGAAACTCAATGGCATCGGATAAGCCTTCAGCGCCTTGAAGGTCTCCATGAACACTGGGTTAGGAATCACGCGCAGTTTGAGCCCTTGAAAATCCTCCAGGCGTGCAACCGGCCGCTTGTTGTTGGTTACGTTGCGGAAACCGAGATCCCAGAAGGCCAGTGCGACCAGGCCCTTTTCGGGCAGCCTGCGTATCAGCGCATCACCGAGCGGTCCGTCGACCAGGGCAAAACCTTGCGGATACGTGTCGACCGCAAATGGGAAATCGATGACGCCAAGTTCCTTTACCAATCCCACGAGCGATGTCGTCGCCGGGGACTGCATCTCCTGAGTGCCGCCCCGCAACGCCTGTGTTTGCTGCTGCTCTGTCCCGAGCTGATTCGAGGGATACTCTTCAACTTGGATTCTTCCACCGCTCTTGGCCGCCACCAGTTCGCCGAATTTCTTCACGCCCGCGCTGACGGGGTGGTCGAGATTGTTGAGGTGGCCGAAGCGAATCGTTCGTCGCTGAACTTCCTCTGCGCTGATAGATGCTCCAGCCGGAAACATTGTGAACACAAGCACGAGAGCGCAGACTTCTGCGAATCGGTGTCTCATCGAACGATCCTCGCTTCTTCTTTCTTTAGTGCTTAATTTTGCAACATTTCCACCGGTATGAGTCCGATTGAAGACTTGACACAGGCAATGTGTGCGCCGGCATTGATTGCTTCATCTACGATGTCAGCGAATGCTTCGGTAAGATAGCCAACGACGGCAGTGGCCGAACGCATGAAATAATCCATTGCGACCGATCCGACAGCTGACAAGGTACGTCATCGGTGACCCCGATTCTTTTGAAACCCCAGTTTGTTATCGCGAGGTCGTGCGCAGAGCCTCCACACGCTTCGTTGCGAAACCCCGAATAATTCTTTCAATGCGCTCGACGCCATGAAACCTCAAGATTCCTCGCGCCATCAACGCACCACGCTTGCCGTCGCCAGTGCTGCCCATGGGTTGCACGATGGCTACACGGACATGATTTACGTCCTGTTGCCCATCTGGCAAGCCGAATTCGCCATGGGCTACGGCCTGTTGGCGCTGCTTCGCGGCCTGTATGCCGGAACGATGGCCGGGCTTCAGGTCACTGCCGGATCGCTGGCCAGGCGGTTCGGCGCAAATCGTGTCCTGGCCCTCGGAACAATGCTTGCTGCCGGCGGGTATTGTGTTGCGGGCGCTTCCGCCGGCGTGATCGGATTGTGCATTGCCCTGGTTCTTTCCGGCGCGGGGTCGAGTACCCAGCATCCTCTCGCCTCCGCCGCTGTTTCCCGGGCTTATGGAGCGAAGGCCCGCGGATCCATCGGCATCTATAACTTCGGCGGCGACGTGGGCAAGGCCGTTCTGCCTGCCGCAGTCTCCTTGTTGCTCACCCTGGTCCCGTGGCGGCATTCTCTTTGGCTGGTTGCCGGTGTCGGCTTCGTTGCGGCCGGTGCGTTCTGGCGAATGTTGCCGAGTGCCGCCGCTGTGTCGAAAGAGAAGAAGAAAGACTGCGTTGCAACGGCCGCTGCCCGTCACCAAAGAAGTGGATTCCCGCTGCTCTTCGCCATCGGCGTTCTCGATAGCGCCACCCGCATGGGATTCCTAACGTTTCTCCCGTTTATCCTCAGGGAAAAGGGGGCTTCCATGCCCATCATCGGACTTGGTCTCTCTCTTGTGTTCATTGGCGGCGCCGCCGGAAAGTTCATCTGTGGCTGGCTGGGATCGCGAATCGGGGTGTTGTGGACGGTTCTTGCAACCGAGGGAGGAACGGCGGCCATGATCTTCCTGGTCCTCTGGCTACCGATGGTTCCATCCCTGCTTGTATTGCCGTTGCTCGGGCTGATGCTCAACGGTACGTCGTCGGTTCTTTACGGGACCGTTCCCGAACTGACCGAGGAAGACAGGATAGAACATGCTTTTGCCATGTTTTACACAGGCACGATTGGTGCCGGCGCGATTGCCCCGGTGTTATACGGCTTGCTCGGCGACGCGGCCGGGGCCACCTGGGCAACAGTCGCCGCTGCCGTCACTGCCCTGGCCACGATTCCGTTGGCGATCGCGTTGGCTCAACGGCTGCCAAAATAGAAATCCGAGGGCCGCATCAGCTTCCCGCCCTGTGTGATAATTGTCTGCTCCCACAACCAATCTTGATGCAGGTTTCTTATGGCGTTCAAAGTCTTTGTCGACGGTCAGGAAGGTACGACCGGTTTGCAGATCAACGAATATCTGGCCCGGCGCGCCGATATCGAGGTGTTGAAGATCGATGCCGAGAAGCGCAAGGATCTCAACGAACGCAAACGCCTGATCAATGCCTCCGATGTGACTTTCCTGTGCCTGCCGGACGACGCCGCCAAGGAATCCGTGGCACTGGTGGACAACCCGAAAACCTGCATCATCGACGCTTCGACCGCGCACCGCGTCAACCCCGCGTGGACCTTCGGCCTGCCTGAACTGGAGCGGGAGCAGCGGGCCAGGATTCGCGCCAGCAAGCGCATTGCCAACCCCGGTTGCCACGCCACTGCGTTCATTCTCGCGCTCAAGCCGCTTGTCGCTGCCGGGCTGCTGCCCGCCGACACGCAGATTGCTGCCAATTCCATCACCGGGTATTCCGGCGGCGGGAAGAAAATGATCGAGCATTACCAGAGTCCGCAGCGCATCGACGCGCCGCGCCCCTATGCGCTTGGGCTCACCCACAAGCACCTGCCGGAAATGTGCACCTATGCCGGGTTGTCCGTCGCGCCGATCTTCCAGCCGATCGTCGGCCCCTTCTACAAAGGGCTGGCCGTCACCGCCTACCTGCATCCGTCGCAATTCGCCCGCAAGGCCACCCCGGCCGATGTGCAGAAGATACTCGCCGACTACTACGCGGGTGAAACCTTCATCCGCGTCGCTCCGGTCGATCTCGAGGCCAATACCGAGGGTGGATTCTTCAACGTCGAGGCGAACAACGATACCAACCGCGTCGATGTGTTTGTCTTCGGCAATGAAGAGCGTTTGCTGGTCGTCGGCCGCCTCGACAACCTCGGCAAGGGTGCCTCGGGCGCAGCCGTCCAGTCGATGAACGTTCATCTCGGTGTCGAGGAAACCCTCGGCCTGGTCTAATCAAAGGGGAGGCGCCATGTCTACCGTCAAACCGCTTCGGCTGGGTGTCCTCGGCTGCGCCAATATCGCCAAACAGTTTGTCCGCGACGTCGCCGGGTCTGCTGCGGCGCAG
>DBMG01000148.1 GCA_002304785.1 Candidatus Accumulibacter sp. UBA704
CGCTGGCGGTCATCCGAAATGCCGGCCAGTCCGTCCTCACCCCAGTGATACGCGCGCGAGCGGGCCTGGTCGTGGCTGAAATAATCCCAGGCATTACCGCTCTCGCTGTAGTCTTCCCGGACGGTTCCCCACTGCCGTTCGCTGAGGTAAGGCCCCCATTTTTTCCACGGAGTCTTGGAGTCGCGGGCGTGTTCGAGACGTTGGGATTCGGCAATCATGGTTGTTCCTTTTTTGTTTGATTTCGGTTCGAGACACTAATTAATCTAGTCAAAGGCTCTCAACCCTGCCAACCTAAAATCCTTCCCCCCAGCGGTGTTGCCAGGCGATGCCGATGGTGTCGAAATCGGTTCCTGTGCGAATGTACAAGCCATTGTTGGCATAGAGCTTGATCGAGTTGTAGCGATCCACGGGGAAAGCCAGAGTCAGGCCTGCCCTCGAACTCTTCTGCAGATCGTTGCCCCGAACGCCATCAAGCGTCGTTCGGCCACCGCTCAGATTGGCGGCTGTCAATGCCGCCCAGACGCCAGAGGAAAATCCGTAGACGAGATGCCCCTGCAACGTGTAGATGGGGTCCTGCTTGCGGTGCTTCCCACCGAAGAAATCGTCGTTGTCGCCGAACACCGTCGCCGCGGCCGACAACTCCAGAGTCCAGGGCCCCCAGGCCTTGGATACACCGAGCTCCGGCTTGACGAACCAGCGATTGGTGCCGATATTCACCAGCCGGTCAGGGTCGTACTGCCCCACCGGCACCGACACCTGGACGCTACCGCCGATAATCAGATCCTGCCGATAGTTGGCGAAGTCCTTCACCGACAGCGCCGGAGCGCCATAGAAATTCATCGACAACCGCACCCGGGGGTCGCCGAATCCGGACACGTCACGCTCGACGGGGGAACCTTTGTACTCGGCCGTCCCGTTAAGTCTCGCATACGGGACGACGACGTCGAACTTCGCGGATTGCCCGCCGAGTTCGAATACCCGCGCATAGGCAAGCGCCGCCAGCTCGGTCTTCATGTTGGCGTTCGCCAGCGGAACCGAAGGATCGAAGCTCACCCCGCCTTCCGAGTCGGCATAGCCGAGAATGAGGAAGTTCATCCCCACCGGAGCATTCGTGTAAGAGCGCGGTTCGATCTCCTGTCCGCGCGCCGATCCGCAAGTCAACGCAGCGGCAACGACGAGGATGCCTGCGACACCTGTGGCTACCCGACTACGGAAATGGGAAAAGCTGTCAATCACGCGAACCGCCCGGATTTGTCTTTTTGACGCCATCATCGATAGCGCCTGACCGTGGCTCAGCTTAAGCGATTGTCAACCCGTTGGGCAACAGTACGCACGACGTTTGCCTTGATCCCAACGCAAACCGTGTCGGATGCCCCACACCCCGCCAGAACGGGCGCGTGGCGTCCGCCGACGTTTCGGGTCGTGTCGATCAAGGCAGTTGCAGGACGTTGCGCTGCTCTTCCATCAGCTTGATCAGGTTGGTGATTCCGCGTTTGCGGTGATTCTCGAGGATCTCGCGCGCACGCGCGCCCTCTCCGTTACGGATGGCCTCGACCAGCCGCGCATGTTCCTGGATCGACTCGGCCGTGCTCTTGCGCATGGAGAGCATGGTCAATCGCGCCCGCTGGGCGCGGCTCCAGAAATTCTCGACGACCTCGATCAGAATTCTGTTTCCGGAGAGGTCGACCAGGCTGCAGTGAAAGTCCTCATCGGCCTGCGCCCAAGCTTTGATATCCCCCTTCTCGTGCGCCTCGTTCATTTTTTGCGTCGATCGCTCAAGCAAATCGATTTCCTTGGGCGAGAGCTGCCGGGCTGCCGCCAGTTCTACCGCCAGCGCCTCCAGACTGGTAAGAATCTGGTGGATTTCCTGGATGTCGGTCAGCGAGATGGGCAGCACCCGCATGCCGTGGCGCGGCACGACCTTGACCAGCCCGTCGCGTTGCAGGCGGATCAGCGCTTCCCGAACCGGCGTCCGGCTGACTTTCAGTTCTTCCGCCAACTCCTGCTCCAGCGCCTGATGTCCGGTTCCCCATACGTTGTACAGGATCCGGTTCTGGATCTCGTGATAGACCCGATCAACCAGGGTTTTTGGCTTGCGCAAGCGCGGGCGTTTTGTTTCGGATTTCATGTCAACGTCTTTCAACAGACCGGACAGATGGCCATAAAAGCCATACGTTATTTACAAAAAACTAAATAAAAACAATGTTTATTCGTATCTTTAAAAAAGAACGCAAGTGAATACGTAAATTATACACAAATGCAACTCAAAAGCGTTGCGAAACTGACTGCCTGAACATGCTCACAGTGCCCTGCGCAAAATCCTGACCGTGATTTTCTCCGCAAGCAACGGTTCCATCCGCACCCGAAACGACGCGCTATGCGGCATTCCCAGGTGAGCCCTGAAGTCTTCGAGCGATTCCCAGCGCTCGACAACAACAATCGCACGCGCATCTTTTTCCTGATTCGGCAAGCCCATATCGACATCGATTGTCGGCTCATACTGAAGACAACCCGGTTCGTACTGCCGTACGGCCGGAACCAGGTCGCGGTAACAGTCAAGCGCCTGATCCAGACACCCGCTTTTGACCCTTGCGCTGGCGAAAACATAAATCATTCATTTCTCCTGGCATCTGACTTCAGCGAAGCCCCGGCAGGGGCTGCGACAATATTTAATGCATACATTAACGCATGTGTTGACATCTTTCAATGCATCCATTAACGTATCCATAAACAACAAGAACTATACAGACGTCCTCAACCATCCGATTTTTCGGAGCGTCGCTGCACGGGCATCCATAGGCACCAAACCGGATCGATTGGCGACTTATCACGCGTTTCGGATACAGAGACACCAAGGAGCAGGCTATGAAGCAAAGCGTCATCATCGGTTTCCTCGGCAAGACGCAAGACCGGTTTTGCGAGTACCACGCCCCAAAGAGCACCTACGAGAAGCTGCAGACGGTTCAAAAGATCAAGGGATTCGACGGCGTCGAGATGGTCTTTCCCCACGAGACATCGACCCCCGAGGAAATCAGTGCGATGATGCGCGAACTGCAGCTCAACTGGGCCGCCATCAACGTCAACGTCAAGAAGGATCCGCAGTTCGTACCCGGCAGCCTGTCGCGTCCAGTGCGCCAGATCCGCGAAGAGGCCGTGGCCATGATCAAGCGTGCCAAGGACTTCGCCAAGGCTGTCGGCGCTCCGCTGGTCACCTGCTGTCCTCTATCCGACGGTTACGACATGCTGTTCCAGGTCGACTATCAGGCGTCCTGGAAATACCTGATCGAGACGATCGGCGAAGCCGCCGACTATCTGCCCGAGGTACCGCTGTTCCTGGAACCGAAATATTCCGAAGTGCGCGTGCATTGCCATCTCGACAGCACCTCCAAGGCCCTGTTGCTGCTCAAGGAAATCGGCAACAAGAATACGGGGATCACCCTGGACCTCGGCCATTCGATCCAGAGTCAGGAAAACCCCGCGCAGATGCTAGTCACCACGATCGAATCCGGTTTCGATGTCTATATCCATACCAACGACAACGACACCAAGGCAGACTGGGATTTGATCGGTGGCAGTCGACACTTCCTGAACTATGTCGAATTGCTGTTCTGGGCCAAGGAGTACGGCTACAACAAGTACTTCACCACCGACGCATCACCGCGGGTTTACGACATCGTCGATTTTTTCGAGCGCCACGCCGAAATCAGCATGGGCATCTGGAACCTGGTCAACACGCTCGATACCGCGAAATACCGGCGCCTGATGCGCGAAGAAAATTTCAACGAACTGACCGCCCTTGTCACCCGCGAAATCTATCGCGTTTAGCGCGGCCACGACTCACTTAGGAATTCTTGAAACTTGCCGCAGCTTCACCTGTACTGATTGTTTCTCTCGCAATTGCAGATCCAATAACTAACCAAGGAGGTCGTATGAACACCACGAAGCAACTCGCACTTCTGGTCATCGCGCTCGGCAGCCTGACGGTCACGCCCGTCGCCAACGCCCAAACCGTTCTCAAGTTCAGCCACACCGATCAGCAACAGGGCGCGCGCCAGGCCGGCGCCCTGATCTTCGCCAAGAAGGTCGCCGAGTACACCAACAATCGCTACAAGGTCAATGTGTTCTGCTGCGGACAACTTGGCAACGATCCGAAGAACATCGAGCAGTTGGTATCGGGCGGCATCGACTTCACGGTATCGGCGACCGGGTCCTATGCGCCGCACGTTGATACACTGAACCTGACCATGCTCCCGTTCATGTTCGACAGCTACGAACAGGGCTGGAAGTTCTACGACGAATCAAAATGGCTCAAGGCGCAGTTCGACAAGGCGCCAGCCAAGGGTTTCCGTTTCCTCGCCACGTGGGAAGCCGGCTTCCGCAGCATGACCACCAAGGATCCGTTGAACAGCCCGGCCGACGCGAAGGGCAAAAAGCTGCGCACCTTCCCGAATGAAATGATGCGCTGGCTGCTCGAAGACGTAGGCTTCGGCGTGCAGATCATGCCGCTGCCGGAGGTCTATCTGGCCATCCAGCAAGGCGCAGTCGCCGGGCAGGAAAATCCGATCGACACGATCTATTCCAATAAATTCTATGAAGTCGCGCCGCACGTGACGCTCACCCGCCATGTGTATAGCCCGATCCCGATGGCTATCTCCGAAAAGACCTGGGGCAAGCTCTCGCCCGATGACCGTAAAGCGATCACCAAGGCGGCGCAGGAAGCCGGCGAATGGAACCGCAACGAGGTCAAGGCGAGCGAGGAGAAGCAACTGGCCGAGATGGCCAGCAAGGGCGCCAAGATCAATAATCCGAATGCCCAGCCCTTCCGTGACGCCGTCAAGCCGACTTACGAAAAAGCCAAGGCCAAGTGGGGTACCGACGTTGACGCCATCCTGGCCGACGCCGAAGCTGTTCGCAAGGCGCTTCCGGCGAAGAAATAGGGGGGCTATTTACCGTGGAAGGAATAATCGTGGCTACTGCTGAGCATAGTGTTGCAGGGGAGGTACGCGAGATGTTGCCGCGCGGTCCGGAACAGGCATTGCCTATCCATTTCCTGGCGAGGTTGATTGATTGGGCGCTGGTGGTTGCCGCTGCCGTCATGATCGTGCTTGTCTTCTTCAACGTTTGTGCTCACGCGGCAGGCCACGATCTGGCCCAAACCACGGAAGCGTGCGAACTCCTGATGGTCTGGGTGTCCTTTCTCGGCGGCGCGTCGATCATCCGCCGGGGCGGACACATGACCATCACCGAGTTCATCGACAAGCTGAACGACCGTCAGCGCCGCGGCGCGGACTTCGTCGTTCAGTTGATCAGCCTCGTGGTCCTGTGGATCCTGTTCTGGAACGGTCTGACCATCGTCAGCAACAACTGGGGGAACATTCTCACCGTCCTCGGCATACCCATGGCATGGCAGTACATGCCCCTGTCGATCGGCAGCGGTACAGGAATGGTTTTCGTGGCCTACGACCTTTACCTGATTCTTCGCGGCAAGTCGCGCGAAGATCGCTATGGAGTGGATGAATAATGCTGACCATCCAGGTTTTCGGTGTCTTCTTTGTTATCGCGCTGGCCGGCCTGCCTCTGTACTTTTCACTGATCGCCACGACCGTCGGCATCGTCCAGTTCAAGAATCTATCGTACGAATTCGATTCGCTTTTCCTTAACCTGATCGCGGGTGTCGAGCCCTTCATCCTGATTGCCGTGCCGTTGTTCATTTTTGCCGGTGAACTCCTGGCTCGCGGCGGCGTCGGCAAGCGCATCGTCAATCTGGCACGCGCCCTGTTCGGCTGGATGCCCGGTGGCATGGGCGTGGTGACCATCGTCTCCTGCCTGATGTTCGGCGGGGTTTCCGGGTCGGCCATTGCCGACACGGCCGCCATCGGTTCGCTGGTGGCACCGACCATGAAGGAAAAGGGCTACCACCCGGACTTTACCGCCGCCCTGCTCTCAGTCGCCGGAACGCTGGCCCTGCTGATGCCGCTGTCGATCCCGTTTCTGGTTTTCGCCTTCGTCTCCGGCGCCTCCATGCGCATCCTCTCGATGTCCGGAGTTGTTCCAGGCCTGATCTGCGCCATTGCCCTGTCCATCGTGTGCATCCGCTACGGCAAGAAAACCGGTTGCGACAGCGGATCCGAACGCGCCTCGTTGCGCGAGATCTGGGAGGTTACCAAGGACGCCGGGCCCGCGCTTCTGATGCCCGTCATCATCGTCGGCGGGATCTGGACCGGAACCTTCACGCCAACCGAGGCCGCGGCCATCGCCGTGGTCTATGGACTCATCATTTCCCTGTTCCTGTACAAGGACATCCAGTTTCGCGACCTACCCGCGATTGCCCTCAAGGCCTTTCAGACCAGCGCTTCCGTCCTGCTGGTGATCGGCGCGACCGGCGTGCTGTCCTGGCTCCTGACCGCGGAGATGGTGGCTGTGGAATTGGCCGAGTGGATCCAGTCGGTAGCCAGCCAGCCCTGGCAATTCCTGCTGATGCTCAATATCGTGCTCCTCCTGCTCGGCATCTTCATCGAGCCGCTGCCGGCGATGTTGCTGACTGCACCGCTGTTCCTGCCGATGGCTCAGGCCATGCACATCGACCTGATCCTGAT
This sequence comes from Candidatus Accumulibacter sp. UBA704, assembly GCA_002304785.1. Lineage (GTDB taxonomy): Bacteria > Pseudomonadota > Gammaproteobacteria > Burkholderiales > Rhodocyclaceae > Propionivibrio. The sequence continues at coordinate 6,597 of DBMG01000148.1, forward strand.
GGGCGTCATCATGGTGATGAACCTGTCCATCGCCCTCTACACGCCTCCCGTGGGAGGCACCCTGTTCGTCGCGGCCAAGCTATGCCGGGCGAGCATCGGCGGGATGTCGCGGCACATCATTCCGCTCATGGGCATGAACATCGTGGTGCTCTTCATGGCCACCTATATTCCCTGGCTGTCCAAGGCGCTGCCCAAGTTTCTTTTCGGTGTCGGTT
>DBMG01000062.1 GCA_002304785.1 Candidatus Accumulibacter sp. UBA704
GTGTCGGTGAACAGCGGGTAGGGCAGGTCGTCGACGAGGCAGGGATCGAGTTCGGCCAGGAAGGCGCGCGACGGCAGGCCGCCCCATTCGGGGTGCCAAAGCGTCTTGTGGCCGGCCGAACAGCGCCCGCGCCGGATCTGCTCCGGCCGGGTGGTGCCGGTCAGCAAGGCCGGTACCCAATCGCACAGCTCGATCCAGTTCTTCGCCGCAGCGCGCACCTGTGCATCCTCTCGCGAGACGCGCAGCAGCTTGGCCCAGAACCATTCGGATGAATAAATGCCGCCGATGTAGCGGCTGTAATCGGGGAAGCAGCCGCTGTGGCACAGCGCGGTGATGGCCTCGGCCTCGGCAATGGCGGTGTGGTCCTTCCACAGCACGAACATCGCATTGGGGTTCTCGGCGAACTCGGGGCGGAGCGCCAGCACGTCACCGTTCTCGTCGATCGGCGCGGGCGTCGAGCCGGTGGTATCCACGCCGATGCCGACGATGGCCGCGCGCTGCGCTTCGCTCAGCGCGGCGACGGTTTCACGGACGGCGTTGGTCATCGCCTCGATGTAGTCGAGCGGGTGGTGGCGGAAGCGGTTTTCCGTCGGGTCGCTGAAGCGGCCCTCGGTCCAGCGCGGGTAGTACGCCACGGCGGAAGACAATTCGGTTCCGTCGCGGCAAGCGACGGCGAGCGCCCGGATCGAGTCGCTGCCGAAATCGAGGCCGAGAACGATTTTTTCCTGCATTGCGCAATCCTCGAGGCAGGTGGAACGGAGTGTTTATGGACGGCACGATATGGATTAAATGCGTGTCCGGGTTAGGATTGTTCTGCCGTTTATATGCACACAATGGCTTTAATTCAGTACGGAATCGTTCAAAATCAAAGGGCGATTTAGAAAAACACGCCGTAGATATGGATAAAGCTGCTTTAATTGATGTTTTTCCGGGAAGCCCACTTCCATAGCGGGCAACGTTGGATGTACCGTAATTTGGTGACCGTTGGTGACGGTGTGTAACCGTCCGGAATGCACAGGTCGGAGCGATCATGGCGATCCGGGCGAAACGGTCCGAACCCGGAGTCGAACCTGCCCGTCCGGCCGATGCCGGGTCGTGCAGCAACAACCAGAACGCAGGATGATCATCAAAAAAAAGCGTCAGTGGCTTTAACCGTATATTCATTTGAATCGGAGACAGGATCATGATGAACAGAAGAAGAATGCTCGTTGCATCGCTGTTGATCGGCGCGCTAGGACTGGCGCCCATGGCGCAAGCCCAGGACAAGGGCCTCATCGGCATCTCGATGCCGACGAAGTCGTCGGCGCGCTGGATCTCGGATGGCGAGAGCATGGTCAAGTACTTCAAGGAAGCGGGGTACAAGACCGACCTGCAGTACGCGGAAGACGATATTCCCAATCAGCTCGCGCAGATCGAAAACCTCGTGACCAAGGGGGCCAAGGTGCTGGTGATCGCCGCCATCGACGGTACGACGCTCTCGGATGCGCTGCAGAAGGCCGCCGACAAGGGCATCAAGACGATCGCCTACGATCGCCTGATCAAGGGCTCGAAGAACGTCGACTACTACGCCACCTTCGACAACTTCCAGGTCGGCGTGCTGCAGGCCAATTCGCTGGTTGATGCGCTGAAACTCAAGGAAGGCAAGGGGCCGTTCAACATCGAGCTGTTCGGTGGCTCGCCAGACGACAACAACGCCTTCTTCTTCTATGACGGCGCAATGTCGGTGCTCAAGCCCTACCTGGACAGCGGCAAGCTGGTGGTGCGCAGCAAGCAGATGGGCATGGACAAGGTCGGTACGCTGCGCTGGGACGGCGCCGTGGCGCAGGCACGCATGGACAACCTGCTCTCCGCCTTCTACGGCAAGGACAAGGTGCACGCCGTGCTGTCGCCGTACGACGGCCTGTCGATCGGCATCCTGTCGTCGCTGAAAGGCGTCGGCTACTGTACCGCCCAGCAGCCCTGTCCATTCGTTTCCGGCCAGGATGCGGAAGTGCCGTCGGTCAAGTCGATCCTGCGCGGCGAGCAGTACTCGACGGTGTTCAAGGACACGCGCGAACTGGCCAAGGTGACGGTGAGCATGGTCGACGCGCTGCTCAGCGGCAAGCAACCCCAGATCAACGACACCAAGACCTACAACAACGGCATCAAGGTCGTGCCGTCGTATCTGCTCAAGCCGGTCAGCGTCGACAAGACCAACTGGAAAACGGCCCTGATCGACACCGGCTACTACAAGGAAAGCCAGGTGAAGTAAGTCGCTGCATGCAGGCCGCGCCCCGTTTTGCGGGGCGCTTTGTTTGTCCGAAACAGAAGGAGAATCGGTGGACGCGATTCTGGAAATGAAGGGGATCACCAAGCGCTTCCCCGGGGTCGTGGCTCTCAAGGACGTCAACCTGGCCGTCAGGCCAGGGGAAATTCACGCCATCTGCGGTGAGAACGGGGCCGGAAAATCGACCTTGATGAAAGTCCTGAGCGGGGTCTATCCGCACGGGACGTACGAGGGTGATGTGCACTTCGAGGGGCGGGAGCAGCGCTTCGACTCGATCCGCGACAGCGAGGAACTGGGCATCGCCATCATCCACCAGGAACTGGCGCTCGTCCCGCTGATGTCGATAGCCGAGAATATTTTCCTCGGCAACGAACTGACACGGACCGGTGTGATCGATGACGAAGCGACGCATCGCCGCACCGTCGAACTTTTGAAAAAGGTCGGCCTCAGCGAATCGCCCGAAGAGCTGATCACAAACCTCGGCGTGGGCAAGCAGCAACTGGTCGAGATCGCCAAGGCGCTGGCCAAGAAATGCAAGCTGCTGATCCTCGATGAGCCGACGGCCAGCCTCAACGAGAACGACAGCCAGGCGCTGCTCGACCTGTTGCTCGAATTCAAGTCGCAGGGCATGACGATGATCATGATCTCGCACAAGCTCAACGAGATCTCGCGCATCGCCGACTCGGTGACCGTGCTGCGGGACGGGGCGACAGTCACCACCATGGATTGCGGCGACTCGCCGATCAACGAGGACGAGATCATCCGTCACATGGTCGGGCGCGAGATGGCCGACCGCTACCCGCACCGCGAGCCACAGATCGGCGAGACGGTGTTCGAGGTCAGGGACTGGACGGTGTTCCACGAACAGCATGCCGACCGCAAGTTCATCAAGGGCGTGAACTTCCATGTGCGCCAGGGCGAAATCCTGGGCATCGCCGGACTGATGGGTTCGGGGCGGACGGAGTTGGCGATGAGCCTCTTCGGGCGCAGTTACGGTCGCCACATTTCCGGTCAAGTGCTGTTGCGTGGCCAGGAGGTCGACGTGAGTACGGTGGAAAAAGCCGTCAATCACGGCATCGCCTACGTGACCGAGGATCGCAAGGGGTATGGGTTGGTGCTGGAGAACGAGATCAAGCACAACGTCTCGCTGGCCAACCTGCCCGGAGTTTCCAGGCTCGGGGTCATCAATGAAGGCCGGGAGTATTCCGTGGCCAAGGACTACCAGCGCAAGATCAACATTCGCTGTCCGGACGTGTTCCAGCACGTCGGCAACCTCTCGGGCGGAAACCAGCAGAAGGTCGTGCTCAGCAAGTGGCTGTTTGCCGGGCCGGAGGTGCTGATCCTCGACGAGCCGACGCGGGGCATCGACGTCGGCGCCAAGTACGAGATCTACTGCCTGATGGCCGAACTGGCGAGGGAGGGTAAGTGCATCATCCTGATCTCGTCGGAAATGCCCGAATTGCTGGGAATGGTCGACCGCCTCTACGTGATGAACGAGGGGGTGTTCGTGGCCGAAATGGACGTGGCGGAAGCCAGCCAGGAAAAAATCATGCGCGCCATTGTCAAGGCGGGGAAAGACTGAAATGAACAGCATCGTGGAAGCAATGGCGCCGGCTGCGGAAAGAGTCTCGGCATCGGGTTTCATCAAGAAGAATCTGCGCGAGTACGGGATGCTGCTCTCGCTGGTCGTGATCATGGCTTTCTTCGAATACATGACCGACGGCACATTGATGCAGCCGCTCAACCTGACCAATCTGCTGTTGCAGAACAGCTACATCGTCATCATGGCGCTGGGCATGCTGCTGGTTATTGTCGCCGGGCACATCGACCTGTCCGTTGGCTCGGTGGCCGGCTTCATCGGCGGCCTGGCGGCAGTGCTGATGGTCGAGTACCAATGGCATTACCTGCCTGCGACCGCGGCTTGCCTGATGGCCGGCGCGGTGATCGGAGCGGTGCAGGGCTACTTCATCGCCTTTCATCGCATCCCTGCGTTCATCGTCACGCTCGGTGGCATGCTGGTATTTCGCGGATTGGCACTGTGGTTGCTGCACGGGCAATCGATCGGCCCATTCCCCAGGGAATTCCAATTGCTCAGTTCGGGCTTCATCCCTGATCCGTTCGGCGGAGAGGGGCTGCGCGTGACCTCTCTGCTGCTGGGTATCCTGGTGGCATGCGGTTTCTTCTACATGAGCCTCAAGGAGCGCGCCAACAAGCTCCAGTACGGTGCAGCCGCAGAGCCGCTGGGCTTCCTGATAGGCAAGAACGTGGCGTTCGCCGCCGCGATCATCTACCTGTGCTACCTGCTGGCCTCGTACAAGGGCATGCCCAACGTGATGGTCATCATGTTCGCGCTGATGCTGTTCTATGACTTCATTACCAACCGCACGACGATCGGTCGGCGTATCTATGCACTCGGCGGCAACGAAAAGGCGGCGCGCCTCTCCGGCATCAAGACCGACCGTCTGTCGTTCTATACCTTCGTCAATATGGGCGTGCTCGCCGCACTGGCCGGTCTGGTCTTCGCTGCGCGTCTGAACACCGCGACGCCCAAGGCCGGTGTCGGCTTTGAGCTGGATGTCATCGCCGCCTGCTTCATCGGCGGGGCGTCTGCCACCGGAGGCGTCGGCAAGGTGATGGGGGCGGTGATCGGGGCATTCGTCATGGGCGTGATGAACAACGGCATGTCGATCCTCGGCATCGGCATCGACTGGCAGCAGGTGATCAAGGGTGTCGTGCTGGTCGCCGCAGTGTTCGTCGATGTGTATAACAAGAACAAGTGAGGGGTGAGGAGCACGGAGTGAAGAGCAAGGCGCGCGACCTTTCGATGGATGCCCTCGTATGATGCGTCATCATCAGGAATCCGGACAGCAACTCAACCCCCTGTTGCCGGGATACTCGTTCAACATCTACCTCGTGGCGGGAACGACGCCGATCATCGAGAACGGGCCGCTCGATTTTTACATCGACCGCAAGAACGGCATGAGCGGGTTCATCATCAACATGACCGTCAAGGGGCGCGGCAAGGTATTCGAGGGGCCGGATGCCTTTTATTGCGAACCGGGAGATCTGCTGCTGTTTCCACCCGAGGCGCAGCATTTCTATGGGCGCGCGCCGGATAGCCCGGACTGGTACCACCGCTGGGTCTACTTCCGTCCACGCGGGTTCTGGGCACCGTGGCTGCAATGGCGCGATCAGGTCAACAAGGTGGGCCGGATGACGCTCCGGGACGACGCGCTGATCGCCGAGTTCGACGGACTTTTCCAGCAGATCGAGGCGACGTACAAGGTCGGCCGGCGCTCGTCGGAGGAACTCGCCATCAATCTCCTCGAACGCCTGTTGATCCGGTGCTTCGAGGAAACGCCCGAAAACGCCAATACGCCGGTCGACAGGCGCATCGAGGAAGCGTGCCAATATCTGTCGCGCAACCTGGCGGAAGAAATCAACCTGGACGACGTGGCGCGGCATGTCTGTCTGTCGACGTCGCGTCTGGCGCACCTTTTTCGCGAGCAGATGGGGGTCAATATCGTGCGCTGGAGGGAAGACCAGCGCATGATCCTGGCCAAGCACCTGCTGCACGCCTCGCGCTACCCGATCGCGCGGATCGCCAGCCTGGTCGGATACGAGGATCAGATGTATTTCTCACGGGTGTTCCGCAAGCGGGTCGGGACGTGCCCGAGCGAATTCCGGCGCACCAGCGAGGCATCGCCGGCGGCCTGTGTCATCCCCGATGGCGTACGAAACGAAGGCGTCGGAGTAACCGGCGCGGAAGAGAATTCAATGCAAAGGAGTGCGTGACCATGGCCGGCAGCTTGCAATGTCCCGACGGCAACCCGCCGCGCCTGGTCGTGCTGGGCAGCGATTCGGGGATCCGGCTGACGGTGATGGATTGGGGGGCGACCTGGTTGTCCTGTCTGGTGCCGAGCGGAGACGTCCGGCGCGAAGTCCTGCTCGGGTGCGGATGCATCGAGGACTACTTCGTTCAGAAGGCGTTCCTCGGGGCGACGGTCGGCCGTTACGCCAACCGCATCGGAAAAGCGCGGTTCGAAAGCGGCGGCCAGTGGGTCAAGTTGACTCCCAACGAAGGGGAGAACCAGCTGCACGGCGGCCCGGACGGCTTCTTCAAGCGCCGCTGGGACATCGCCGAAGTCTCGGAATCGCATGCCGTGCTGCGCCTCGATTCGCCCGACGGCGACCAGGGATTTCCCGGTAACCTGAGCGTCTCGGTGTGCTTTCGCGTGCAGGGCGCATCGGCCATCAGCATCGAGTACGAAGCCGCCGTCGATACGCCGTGCCCGGTCAACCTGACCAACCACGCCTATTTCAACCTCGACGGCGCCGCGACCGACATCCGCGGGCACCGGTTACAGATCAATGCCCGGAGCTTCGTGCCCGTCGCCAGTGACCTGATTCCGCTCGGCGCGCTGGCCCCGGTGGCCGGGACGGGCTTCGATTTCACCCGTGCCAAGCCCATCGGACAGGATTTTCTGGCCGACGCGCAGCAAGAACTGTCGCGCGGCTACGACCACGCCTTCCTGCTCGATCCGGAATGCCAGGTTCTGACCCGCGCCGCTGCCACGCTGGTTTCCGGCGATAACCAATTGGCCATGGACATCTACACGACCAAGCCGGCCCTGCAGTTCTACAGCGGGAACTACCTGGAAGGCGTTCCCGCCCGCGATGGACGTGCCTACGCCGCCTATCAGGGGCTCGCATTGGAAACCCAGTTCCTCCCTGACAGTCCGAACCACCCGGAATGGCCGCAGCCGAGTTGCTGGCTACAACCGGGCGAAGAATACCGGCACAAGACGGTGCTCGCGTTCCGGTTGGCGTGATGCCGGCCGTCGGCCTGGCAATGGCGTGACTATCGGTTCTCCTGTTTTTGCAGGCATGGACTATCGTTTATAGTTACGCCTATGCCACTAAAAATTGCCATTGCCCAAATGAATGCCGTGGTCGGCGATATCGCCGGCAATGCGGCTCGGATTCTCGATTTCGCCCGCCGAGCAAAGGCGCAGGGGGCCGATGTGATGCTCACGCCGGAACTCGCGCTATGCGGCTATCCGCCGGAGGATCTCCTGCTGCGCCGGGATTTCTATGATGCCTGCGCTGATGAGTTGGCGTCGCTGGCGCGCGAATTACCGGACTTCTCGGTGATCGTCGGCCATCCGCTGGAGGAGGACGGGCGTTGCTTCAACGCGGCCACTCTGATCAGCAACGGCACTCTGGCCGCCACCTATCGCAAGCAGCGGTTGCCGAACTACGAGGTGTTCGACGAGGAGCGATATTTCGAGCCGAGCGATGCACCGTGCGTGGTGGATATCAAGGGTGTGCGCTGCGGGATCAATATCTGTGCGGATGTCTGGGAGGCCGGAACGGCAGATCGAGCCAAGGAAGCTGGCGCGGAGATCCTGCTCGTGCTCAACGCCTCGCCCTACCATATCGGCAAGCAGGCGCTGCGCGCGGAAGTCTTGCGTGAGCGTATCGAGACGACGCGATTGCCGGTCGTATATGCCAATCTCGTGGGCGGGCAGGACGAACTGGTTTTCGATGGTGGTTCCTTCGTGCTCGATTCGCGCGGCGAGGTTCGTTGCCAGTTGCCGAAGTTCGAAGAGGCGCTGGAAATCGTGGAAATTGCCGACGGCGAACCGGTGCCGGGGAGGATCGTTTCCGAACAGGCCACCGAACCCGAAGTCTATCGAGCCCTGGTGCTCGGAGTACGCGACTATCTTGGCAAGAACGGTTTTCCCGGTGCGATCATCGGGCTGTCCGGCGGCATCGATTCGGCGCTGACGCTGTGCGTTGCCGTCGATGCGCTGGGCGCCGACAAGGTGCGTGCGGTGATGATGCCGTCACCCTATACGGCCGATATCAGCCTGGCCGATTCGCGCGACATGATTCGACGGTTGGGCGTGCGCTACGACGAGATTCCGATCGAGCCGGCGATGAAGACGTTTTCCGCCATGCTGGAAAAGGAGTTTGCCGGCCTGCCTGCCGATACCACGGAGGAAAACCTTCAGGCACGGATTCGCGGCATGATCCTGATGGCCATGTCCAACAAGACGGGATCGTTGGTCCTGACGACCGGCAACAAGTCCGAGATGGCGGTTGGCTACTGCACTCTCTACGGAGACATGGCGGGCGGTTTCGCGGTGATCAAGGACATCGTCAAGACGCTCGTCTATCGCATTTGCCGCTGGCGGAACACCGTAAGCGATGTCATTCCAGAGCGCATCATCACGCGGCCTCCGTCGGCGGAGCTGAAGCCGGGACAGACGGATCAGGACAGCCTGCCGCCCTACGATGTGCTGGATGCCATTGTCGAGGCCTACATGGAGCAGGATCTCAGCCCGCGCGAAATCATCGCCAGTGGTTATGCCGAAGCCGATGTGCGCCGCGTCGTGCGACTGCTCAAGATCAGCGAGTACAAGCGCCGCCAGGCGCCGGTTGGAATACGCGTGACACAGCGCGGGTTCGGCAAGGACTGGCGTTTCCCGATCACCAACCGCTACCGCGATCCGTACTGATCTGCTACGATTCGCGCAGTTATTCAGGAGCCATGCAATGAAGAAGATCGAGGCAATTATCAAGCCGTTCAAGCTCGACGAAGTGCGCGAGGCGCTGTCGGAAATCGGCGTTACCGGCCTCACGGTGACGGAGGTCAAGGGGTTCGGCCGCCAGAAAGGACATACCGAGCTCTATCGCGGCGCGGAATATGTCGTCGATTTTCTGCCCAAGGTGAAAATCGAGATCGTGGTTGCCGACGGCATCGTCGAAATGGCGATCGATTCCATCGTCAAGGCTGCGCATACGGGAAAGATCGGCGACGGCAAGATTTTCGTCATGCCGGTGGAACAGGTGGTGCGCATCCGCACCGGGGAAACCGGCGACGCCGCGCTCTGACGCCTGTGCGTTCGTGGTTGTCGGGAAAAGATCCCGGCAGCCTTGCCGAAGCAGGAAGCTCACGGAGACGTGAGCTTTTTTTTTGCCTCGCAATGTTCCTGTTATGCATATTAAATTTGTTTCGATTCATGCTGTTGCGGCGGTAACCTCGAATCAGTATCATTTGTTTCCAGCACCCATTCAGGATCAGTCCTTTTCTACTGGCACGGCGTGACATAACTGATGAATTCCCGGCAGTCCGAGCGAACAATTCCCAAAGTACATCTGATCGACGACGATCCGGTGGTCACTTTCCTGATGGTCGATCTGGTCGAATCGGTTAATCTGCCCTATGTGGTCTATGAAAACGCCGTCGATTTCCTAGAACAGGACCTGGATGGTCTCCAAGGCTGCATTGTCAGCGATCTGCGCATGCCAGGAATGAGCGGACTCGAGCTTCAGGATACCCTTCATCGACGCGGCATCAATCTGCCAATCATATTCATTTCGGCTTTTGCCGAGGTGCAGACCGTGGTCAGGGCCATGCGCGGCGGCGCCCTGGATTTCTTCCAGAAGCCGTTTTCATCGCAGGAACTGGTTGACCGCATCCAGGATGGTTTGCGTATCGACAAACAGCGTGCCGAACTGCTGGAACGAAATCGCAGGATCGGAGAGCGCGTCGCGCAATTGACGGCCCGTGAAAAGGAAGTCCTTCAGGGCATATTCGAGGGCAAGATCACGAAAGTGATTGCCGATGAACTGGGTATCGGTGTGCGGACGACCGAAACCTACCGCCAGCTGATCATGCAGAAACTCCAGGCTGGGTCGGTCGCGGAACTGGTGCGCACGGTGATCGACGTCATGCCGCTGGTGCCGCAACGATCATCGCAATGAGTTTCCGCCGGGGGCTCTACTCGGTCGTGACAGGGCGTGATCTGGCCGCCTGCAGTTCGAGCAGCGCCTGCTCGTAATCGAAAGCCTCGATAGCGGCCAGGAAGGCGCCACCGGCCTCCCCTAGTGCCTCCTGCAGACGGCGGTTTTCCTTGCGTGCCAGATCGGCGGCAACGATGTCTCCATTCCGGAGCAGGTATTCAAGGCGCATGATAACGTTATCGTCGCGATCGTCGCCCGCTGACGGCCACGCCGCAGGCGCAGGAGTTGCCATGGCGGTAATACTTTCGAGTCCCGCCACGAGTTGCCGGAACGGGTTCTCCAGAGCGCGAAGATGACTGCCGAGCGAACCCTGCAGTTCATTCTTGCGTACTGCTTCGAGCAGGGACATCGCCAATCCGGCGACGAACGATGCGCCGATCAGGCTGGCGGCTCCCTTCAGCGAATGGGCGACATGCTCGATTCTCTCCGTGTTGCCGGAGCCAATGGCCTCGGACATCTTTTCGATGTCTTGCCGATGCTCCCTGAGGAAGAGCCCGGCCAACTGCCGGAATTTTTCCTCGTTCCCACGTACCCTGGCCAGGCCGCTTGCATAGTCGAGTCCCGGAACCGCCGATAGTTGCCGTTGGAAAGGGCTGAGCGCAGGGGGCGGTGGCAAGACGTCTTCGCCCGCTTCCGCGCTTTGGGGGGTCGCCGGTCCACCTCTATGCGGTAACCACTTGAGCAAAACCGCATAGAGCTTTTCCGGGTCGACCGGCTTGGCGACGAAATCGTTCATGCCCGCTTCTAGGCAGCTGCGGCGGTCTTCCTCATAGGCGTTGGCGGTCATGGCCAGGATGGGGATGGAATCGCGCTTGGGCATTCGGCGAATGACGTGCGCTGCTTCCAGTCCGTTCATGACCGGCATCTGCACGTCCATGAGGATCAGGTCATAAGTGGTGGTGCGGATCTTGTCGACGGCTTCCTGGCCGTCTCGCGCCGAGTCGACCTGCAGGCCGACGCTGTGCAACAGGAGTTGCGCGACTTCCAGGTTGACCTCGACATCGTCGGCTAGGAGGACGCGCGATCCGGCATGCTTGCGGCGAATCTCGCCTTCATAGTCATCGTGTTTGATATTGATTACGTTGGGCATGATGCTCCTCCCGCGCTGGAGTCTGGCCGTGAACCAGAACGTGCTGCCGACCTTTGGGGTACTCTCGACGCCGACATTTCCGCCCATGAGAATGGCCAGTCGCTGGGTGATGGCCAGACCGAGGCCTGTTCCGCCGTACTTGCGGGTGATCGAAGTGTCCGCCTGCTCGAAGGCGTTGAAGATGCCTTCCATCTTCTCGGGCAGGATTCCGATGCCCGTGTCCTGTACTGAAAATCGTAATAGGAGCCCTTGCGCATCCTCGTGCGCCAATTCTACGCGGATGACGATCTGCCCTTTCAGCGTGAATTTGACCGCGTTGGCGCAGTAGTTGAGCAACGCCTGCCGCAA
>DBMG01000135.1 GCA_002304785.1 Candidatus Accumulibacter sp. UBA704
CTGGTCGGGCCGCAGTACGTCGCTTACCTGTAGTTCAACCTTGCGAGGCCTCGAGCGGTTGCTCCATTGGACAAATACCAACTCCCGACCCGAAACCGCCACTTACCATTGCCGGAACTCAACTCGTACTGGCTCGCAGGTTTCGACTGTCACCATTACGTCGCCGTGCAAAAAATTCCGCTGATTCTTTTAGAACAATTACTAATGACGCGAAGTCGAAGTTGTGTATTCACGAAAGAAAGGTCGCTTCGATGAATCTCTCACGTCACACCGCGTTTGCCCTCGCCGCAGCTGCAACTTTTATTCTGTCCACTGGCCATGTGTTTGCAAAAGGCTCCGTCATTGAAGTCTCTCTTTGGGATCGGGAAAGCATGTCCAAGCACATGCTTGGCAAAAGCCCGAGGAGTGGAATGATGATGGGAAACCATGGGTCTGAAATGCCCATGAGTCCGATGGGTATTACCGTATCCACTCGCACGGTTAAGGCGGGCAAGGTCACATTTTCAGTGACAAACTCATCAGAGGTAATGGAGCATGAGATGGTGGTATCGCCAATCAAAGATGAGAATGCCAATTTACCCTACAACAACGCTTCCCAGATAGTGGATGAAGGCGCAGCAGGCAACCTTGGCGAAGTCGAAGAACTGGATCCCGGGAAACGTGGCTCTTTGACGATCGAATTGAAACCCGGAAACTACGTTCTGTACTGCAACATCGCCGGTCATTATGCGTTGGGGATGTGGACGTTGCTGACGGTCAAGTAGCAGAGAATAGAAGAGAACTGGACGATCGTCAGTTAATGGCAAACCAACTTTTCTTCGCGTGCCTTATGCTTGCGACAGGCATTGGTATTCCTGTTATGGCGACGCTGAGCGCAACTTTGGGAGCTAAATTCGGTAGCACGGCATTCGCGGCCACTATCTTGTTTCTGGTAGCGCTCGCTATTTCTGTTGTTTTTCTTTTCGCGGTGGAGGGTGGCTTAAAGCCATTCCCGAAAACTTCGTTGCCGTTCTATTTCTATTTCGGTGGTGTGTTCGTTGCTTTTTATGTCCTCAGCGTTACTTGGGTAGCCCCTCAATTCGGTGTCGGTAATGCCGTGGCTTTTGTGCTTCTAGGCCAGATCATATCCATGGCAGCAATAGACCAATTCGGCCTATTGGGGGCGCCGATACATGCCATTACTTTTCAAAGGTTTATCGGTCTAATTCTGATGTCGGTCGGCGTGTTTTTAGCGGTACGGCGTGGGTAACGTGCTTTGGGGGTAGAACAAGTCGCTCGAGGCAACCTACGCGAAAAGCAGTCCTGCCCATTGGTGGCACGGCAAATGCGCCACGTTTCTCTTGGCACCGCTACCCTTCACACAAATTGCTTAGAGGGTTAATTGAGAACGAACTTGCGGGTTAATCTGGATGTTCGATGGCGATTCCCACCAATGTCTGCCCTGTGTCGCGAGTTCTGGTGTAGTGAAACCATGCATCAAGGCAGATTTGGGCTTCATTGGGAGGAGGGATCGTTAATGAAGCCTCTCATTGAGTTCATCAATTACACTTGCCCAATCAGCATCCTCGATTATTTCTTCCTTGAGGAAAGCTCTTTGGGCTGACGTCCAGAAGCGAGCGCGATAAAGAGCGACGTCGTTACCTAATGGTCTGTGAGAGGCGATGAAATTTTCGATCTCGGCGGGGCCGGAAGGTAATCCAAGTTGAGCGAAAAGATTGCTCAAGGTATGTATATTGGCATCCATTGAACGCTCCTAGCGAACTAGAACGACTCATCAACCAGTGTTTTTTAGAGTAGGGACAAGTAGCGTCGGTTCCATTCCGGCCGTCAAGAAAAACGCTATGCTACGAAACACCCGCTGAACAATTTCACCGAATTGTTGCGTCGATCGGTTGAATCCGCAGAGTTGAGCAGTCGTCCGATTGGCAAATCTGATGGATTCACGTAGGTCGGATACTGGCCGACGAGTGTGAATTCGTCCTCCTCCCCGGTCGTCACGCAAGTCGTCGGCCGAAGCCGTCGGTCGTGTCGGCTCAGTTGAATAACCGATTTCACGCAAAGAAGATGTCATTTCCCCTTGTCGCCGAAAGCGCTGCGGAGGCTTTAACTTTCAGTTCGTTGAAGTAGAACGCGATCGAGAACTCCCTTTTCTTGAGCATTCGTGGCAGCAAGGGGGCGAAGTAATTAGCGGTGTCGCGTGCGCCCCGGCAGCAGCAAGGACACCAGCGCAGCGACGAAAAACGCCGCCGCGAATAGTAGGATCGCCTGACGATGCTGGGCGAGCGACTGCCCCGATGCGGGTGCCGACAGCAAGGAGGCCAATACCGAAATACCCACCACCCCGCCAAGATAGCGGCATATTGAAACGACGCCCGAAGCGACGCCGCTCATGCCATGCTCTATACTGGCCATCGCCGCCGACTGGGATGGGCCGTTGGCGAGGCCGAGACCCAAACCGCCAAGAACCAGGGCGCCGATGATAGGCAGCGGCGTTCCTTCCGGCGACAGTGTCGACAGCCAGATCACGCCGACCACCGCAGTCAGCGCACCGCCCGCGCATGTCATGCGCACGCCGATGAGTTCGGCCAAGCGGCCGCCGAGCATCGACGCCGTCATCATGCTGAACATGAAGATCGTCATGTAGTGGCCCGCTTGTTCCGGGCCCCACCAATAGAGCAGCTTCAACAGATAAGGCAACTGGAACAGCAGTGCGTACATCGCCAGATTCTGCAGGGCCACGATCGCGCAGCCCGCGGCGAACGAGCGATGCGAAAACAGCGTGGGGTCGATCAAGGGAAATGGGGCCCTAGTCTGCCACCAGATAAAGCCGACCATCAAAACCGACGCGGGAACGAGCAGCACATTCTGCTTCATGCCGGTGACCAGGCATACTAGGGAAAACGCCAGCAGCAACGTGCCCGTCCAATCGAAACTGAACTTCGCAGCCGGCTTCTCGTTCAGCGCGTGACTGAAGAAACCCATCGAGAAGAAGACCGAGAGCAGCAGCGGCGGCAGGTTCATCAGAAAGATCGAGCCCCAGCCGAACTGATGCACCAGCAGGCCTCCGAGCGACGGGCCGACAGCAGCGGCAAAGCCCATCATCGCTCCGAAATAGCCGAACACGCGGTGGCGCTTCGCTTCAGGAACGGTAATCTTGAACAACGCCATCACGGTCGGCACCATGGCCGCGCCCCCCAGCGCCATCAGGATGCGTGCGGCGACGAGCGCCGCAAACGCGTGGAAGACCAACGGCAGCAGGCAGCCTGCTCCGAACAGCAATTGCCCCAGTCGCAGCGTGCGTCGATAGCCCCAGCGGTCGCCCAACTTGCCGCCGGGTCCGAGTGCCACGATATTGATCATCAGATAGCTGTTGACGAGCCACTGCGTGAGTTCGCCCGGCGTGCGAGAAAACTCCAGTCCGATCGACGGCAAGGCGACCGCGATCATCGTCGAACCGAGAGGCACCAGCATCGCCGACAGGCCCAGGCCCATCAAGCGCAGAAGCGAGTCGCTGGGGCGGGCTTGCGTCAAGCCGGCAAGCCCGTGGTGATGGCGCGGCACTGGAGCAGGTAAAGAACGCCGTCCTGGATGCCCCATTCAATGTCGCGTCGCGGCCCGAAGTGCTGATCGCACCGGACGCCGAGCCGCACCAGTTCGTGCAGTCGTGCTTCGTCGATGCAAAAACCGCCGATCTTCTCCGGGTCGGTAATGGCGCTTTCCTCGACGCCGCCACCCGGCAAAGGCTTGATGCAAATATCCTTCGTGCCGGCCCGTTTTTCGATCACCCGGCCGTCCTTACCGAAACGAAAGTGGTCGGGAATGACGAGACCTTCGACGATCGCCTCGCCGAGACCCCAAGAGGCCTCGATGACAATTTCGTCGGCCCCCGTCAGCGGGTGGCGGGTAAACATCACGCCAGCGCAGTCGGGGAACACCATCTTCTGCAGGGTGACCGCGGTGCGCGGTCTTTCGGTGATGCCGAGCTTGGCACGATAGGCGCATGCCCCCTCGGAGTGGCCGGATCGCCAGACCGCATGGATGGCAATGGCGATGTCGGAAAAGCCGATGCGGTTGAGCTCTGTGAAATGCTGGCCGGCGAAGCTGGCGATCCTGGCATCCTCGCCGACCCCGGAGGAGCGCACGGCAAACGGTTCGCGCTCGTCGCGCAAGAGCGCTTCCAGCACGGCGCAGGCGGCCGCGTCGTTCTCGACGATCGCGTCGACGAAATCCACCGATAGCGCCCAACCGGGCGGGACCGGCAGGCCGCTGCGCAGCGAGGCGCCAAGCTGTACCGACTTGCCGCCGAAAACGGCCTCGTCGTTCGCTAGGCGAAGCTCGACCGGCGCGATCATGACAAGATTGTCACTTCGCCTTTGTCTGCATCGACGCGCACCATCGCTCCATCGGGAATTGTGCTCGTCGCTATCTGGCAGCCGACCACGCCGGGCAGGCCGTATTCACGCGCCACGATCGCCGCGTGCGACATCAAGCCACCGCGATCGGTGACGATGGCGCCGACGAGCGGCAGCACGTAGTTGAAAGCGGTGGACGTGGAGCGCGTCACCAAGACGTCTCCCTTCTGGACCAAGTGCTGCGAATCGTTGCTGCAGATGACGCGCGCCCGACCTTCATATTGGCCGGCGCTGACCGAAATGCCACGCACCGTCTTGCCTTCGCTGAGCTGGTTGGTGGCACCGAAGACGTGCGCCAAGAACACGCCCATGGCGCGCATGGTTCGCCGGGCGCGCTCCGGGAACCACTCTAGCGGCGGCGGCGGCGATGGCGGGCCGTTCAGGAACGGCGGCGCAACATCGTTCGCGACGGTCACCCGGTACTGGTAGCGCGCCGCCAGGTCCTCTGCACTCGGCGCGTGTGCGCCGCCGCCGGTACCAGCCAACAGGGCGATTGCTTCGGCGCTGCTTGCGTCGAGGACATGCTCCACCGCATGGATCCTGCCGGTGGCGGCGAGTCGCCGTCCGACCTCCAGATAGGCTCGGCGCGAAATGCCGGTCGCCCACAGGTCGCTCCAGTAGCCGCGTTCGTCGCGCAGGCGATTGATCAGGCGAGCTTCGGCAAGCAATTCGTCGAACGCGGCACGCTGCGCTTCGGGTACCGCGGCGCGGATTTTGGCCGTCTGCTCGATGACGTGCTGCTCGGTCCGGGCGGGATCGTCGGGCGAGTCTGTTGCCTGCAGCGCCCTGACCAGAACGTCCGGCATTTCGATTGCCGTCCGGCAGGTGATGTCGTAACCGCCAACGATGCGGCACGAAACGAGGTCGAGATAGGTCCTGATCGCCTGGCCCGTTTCGCCAGGCAAGGCCTGCAGTTGGCGCAGGATTTCTCCAGGGGGAGCTGAGCCGTTGAGTATCGTCCGCGCCTGCACATCGCCCTCGAGGGCTTGCAGGGCGACGAGGTATTCTTCGCTGACGCCGGCCGAAATAGGCGTGCTGCCGCGCAGGGCCTGCGAGATCTCGGCGTCCGGCAGCCCCGTCCACTCGAGTGTGCTGGCCATGAAATCACCGACCGGGATGCCGCAGGAGACGGTGTAGATATGGTGCTGAAAATGCATCGCTTTGGAATTCTCGACGCATTCGTGCAAGTAGTCTGCGAGTTGCGCATCGGACAGGATCGCCGGATCCTGCGCCTGCAGGCGCAGGTGATTTTCCCGGGAAGTCGGTTTGAGTACGGCGTCCCAGTGCCTGATGTGTTCGCGCCAAGGCTTTTCCTCGAGCACGGTGGCGGCTGTTTTCAGGCGCCTGCTGACTTCCGGATGCTGCTCGCAGATCTGCAGGAAGACTTCTTTCGGGGGATGCCCCTGGGCCTCCGGGGGCGCCCCGACGATGACCTTTTTCATGTACAGGAAGTCGTTCAGGAATTCGGGCTGGAGGTGGTCCAACATCAAGCCGTAACACGAAGTACCGCCCTTGAACCCGCGCATGAATCCGTCACGGAAGGTTTCCTGAAGGAAGCGCGTGACGGGCCGCGGGAAGTGGACCCCGTCCTGCTCCCAGAGACCTGCGTCGGGGGCTTCAAATACGAGTTCGCTCATGGTGTCTCTCAAGAATTGAATCGTTGGTGACGATGGCAGGACGAACTTTGGTTATCCCCGTGCCCACGCCTTCTGTCGGCCGAATTGATCAAGGTCAAAGAGACGACCAGAAGGAATAATTGGCTTCCGGAAAACGATCGAATCGACTGTTCAGAATTTGGCTGAAGAAGACCGTTTGACCGTACGGGCAACAAAAGTTCATCGTTAGGACAGGCAGAAAAATACGATCCGGGAGGGAGCGCATAATCCGGCGAAATGGATGATGGCCATGGAAAAATGGTGTAATGCTATTAACATAATACAATGGCAGAAAACCGTCCAACGACGGTCCGCCGCTCGAGTTACCGCCAACGGCCGGTTTGGCCGACGAGCACGTTTTCCCCGTCCGGCAGGTTTCGCAGGCGACCGGACTCAATGATCCCGGAATCTCTGCGTCAAGCAGAACTGGCAGTCGACTTGCTATAAAGTATTCACCGACACTTGAAAGGCACAAGGGGAGCACTGCCATGAAAACCATTCGCTGGGGCATGATCGGTTGTGGCGACGTCACGGAAGTCAAAAGCGGCCCGGGCTTCTACAAATCGGACCACTCGACCTTGTTGGCGGTGACCAACCGGACCTTGGACAAAGCCTACGACTACGCTCAGCGCCATGGCGTTGCTCGCGTTTATCCGGATGCAACGGCCCTGCTCGCCGATCCGGAAATCGACGCGGTGTACATCGCCACGCCGCCGGCGGGACACAAAGCATTGACCCTTCAGGCAGCGGCTGCCGGCAAACATGTTTATGTCGAGAAGCCGATGGCGCTGAATCACGCCGAGTGCGAGGAAATGATCGCCGCTTGCACGCGGGCCGGCGTGCGCCTTTATGTTGCGTTTTATCGACGGGCAATGCCGCGTTTTCTCAAGGTCAAGGACTGGATAGAGCAAGACGCCATCGGCACGGTGTGTACGGTCAGCGTCCTCCATCGGCAAAAGCCTGCACCGGAGGAACTTTCCCCCGAAACGCTGCCTTGGCGTTTGCGTCGAGAGACTTCCGGCGGCGGCAAATTCCTGGATATGGGAGTCCACGTGCTCGATAGCCTTGTCTCCTGGTTTGGCCCGATCACCCAGGTGCATGGTCGGGCCAGCAATCGCGCCAGCCTTTACGCCGTTGAAGATACCGTTGTCGCGAGTTGGCAGCATGCGACGGGCGTCAGCGGCGTCGGGAATTGGTGCTATGTCGGCCATGACGAGGCGGATCGCATTGAAATCACCGGGACCAAAGGGCGGATCGAATTCGCTTTCTTCAGCGACGCCCCTCTCCGTCTAGTCCGCGAGGCTGGAGTGGACGAGGTGTCCATCCCGAACCCTCCGCATGTACAGCAGCCGTTGATTCAAAGCATTGTTGATGAACTCAATGGCGTTCGACCCAGCCGGTGCCATACGGAGGCCGCAGCGATGATCAGTGCGGTTACGGATGCCATCCTGGCTTGATTCCACCGGCGATGAAAAATTACCACGAAGGAAAATGACATGATCGATCTGCGTAGCGACACCGTGACGCGTCCGAGCCAGGCAATGCTCGCCGCAATGACATCGGCCGAAGTGGGCGATGACGTCTGGGGGGACGACCCGACGGTCAACCGTCTGCAAGACGCGCTTGCCGAGCACACGGGCAAGGAAGCGGGCTTGTTCTTCCCCAGCGGCACGCAATCCAACCTCGCCGCGCTCATGGCGCATTGCGCGCGCGGCGACGAATACATCGTCGGGCAACTCGCGCACACCTACAAGTACGAAGGGGGTGGCGCCGCCGTACTGGGCAGCATCCAGCCGCAGCCCATCGAGAACGCGCCGGACGGCTCATTGCCCCTCGACAGGGTTGCCGCCGCGATCAAGCCGATTGACGACCACTTTGCGCGTACACGCCTCCTCGCGCTGGAGAACACCATTGGCGGCAAGGTTCTGCCAGCCCAGTATGTCGCCGACGCGACAAATCTCGCGCGGCAACGCGGACTCGCCACCCACCTGGACGGCGCGCGCATCTTCAATGCGGCGGTCGCATCGGGGCGATCCGTAGCAGACCTGTGCGCGCCCTTCGATTCGATCTCGATCTGTTTCTCCAAGGGCTTGGGGGCGCCGGTCGGGTCGGTACTGGTTGGCAGCAAGGCGCTCATCGAGGTCGCCCACCGCTGGCGCAAGGTCCTCGGCGGCGGCATGCGCCAGGCCGGCGTTTTGGCTGCGGCGTGCCTCTATGCGCTCGACCACAACGTCGAGCGTCTTGCCGAAGATCACGACAACGCGGCCCATCTCGCGTCCGGCCTCGCGCAGATTGACGAGGTAACGGTCCAGTCGCACGCGACCAACATGGTCTTCGCGCAGTTTCCGCCTGAGCATTGCCAACCACTCGAAGCTTGGCTCAAGGAGCGCGGCATCCTGACCCAGATGGTGTATTCGAGTCGGTTCGTGACCCACATGGACGTATCGCGATCGGACATCGACGTGTTTGTCGCTGCCCTGAAAGCGTACTTTCACGCACCTGCCTTCAGGGAATAGTGCTTTCGCCGGCGTATTGCCGAGTGCGTCAGAGAAATGGGGAATGAGCGTCTGACCGACAGCCGGAGTTCGGCCT
>DBMG01000041.1 GCA_002304785.1 Candidatus Accumulibacter sp. UBA704
AAGTGGCCGCCGTCTGCGTTCGGGGCTTTCCGAATCATCAGTACGAGGAAGCCGCACGTGCCGCCTGGTCGTAGCGGCCCGACAGGGTACGCAGCAACTGGGCAACATCGCCAAAACGCCTGTTCTCCTCGTCCTGCCCCGAGAAGCCCGGCAGCAGGCAGGCTTCGCGGACTTCGCGGTAGCGCTCGCAAAGCGCCGCCCCGTCTTTCGTGGCGCTGAGGAAGACTTCCTTCCCGCGCTTCGTGCCGACCACCAGTTTCATGCCGATCAGTTTCTTGACCGAATACGACACCACGTGCGTGTCTTCGATATTCAGCACGAAGCAAATATCGGCCAGCCGCTTGGCCGAATCCCGATGGTTGATGTGATGCATGACCAGCACGTCCACCGGCGTCATGTCCTTCGCTCCAGCGGCGCTCATGCAACGGATCATCCATCGGTTGAAGGCGTGCGTGGCGATGATCAGCCCGAATTCAATCTCCGAAAGCTCGGGAGACTTCGGGGAAACGAGGTGGGCCGAAGAAACGATGCGCTGTCTTTTCTCGCCGCGCCCCTTGGTGTTCGTGGAGTTTTCCATTCGGTTTTCCGCAAAATGTGAAGAGATCATGCGAATTCTACATTGACAATACATTGACGGTTTATTAACGTTAGTCGCGCGTGGTCTGGGATGGGTTCTGCTTGTGACCAACGGTATCTGAACTGTATTTGACGTCGCCTGGTTTCGCTCTCGGTTTGACTTTCGCCCCGGTCGGTCACCGACTGGCCGGTTCTGGTTACCTCTGGAAATGGAGAACTCTATGTTGAAGACGCTTGTTGCCGTCAGTGCCGCCACGACAGCGCTGTTGTGCGGATCTGTCAATGCCCAGCAGAAATGGGACATGCCGACCGGCTATCCCGGGAATAATTTCCACACCGAAAATATCGTCCAGTTCGCCGCCGACGTGGAAAAGGCAACCGGCGGGAAACTGAAGGTCACGGTTCATGACAACGGTTCCCTGTTCAAGGCCAACGAGATCAAGCGCGCCGTGCAGGGCGGGCAGGCCGATATCGGCGAGATCATCATTTCCGGCTATTCGAACGAAGATCCGATGTTCGGCCTTGATTCCATTCCCTTCCTGGCAACTGGTTATCCGGAAGCAAAGAAGCTCTGGAATGTCTCCAAGGCGGCCACCGAGGCCCGTCTGGCCAAGCAGGGGCTCAAGGTGCTATACGCCGTTCCGTGGCCGCCGCAGGGGATCTATAGCGCCAAGCCGCTCAATTCCGCGGCTGACCTGAAGGGGGTCAAGTGGCGCGCCTACAATCCGAACACCAGCCGCATCGCGCAACTGGTCGGCGCCCAGCCGGTGACGATTCAGGCCGCCGAGTTGACGCAGGCTCTGGCGACGGGTGCGGTCAGCGCCTTCATGACCTCCGGTGCCACCGGCTATGACAGCAAGGTCTGGGAGCAGGTCAAGTACTACTACGACGTCAGCGCCTGGTTGCCGAAGAACCTGGTGATCGTATCCAAGAAGGCGTTCGACGCGCTCGACAAGCCGATGCAGGACGCCGTGCTCAAGTCGGCTGCCGCCGCCGAAGTCAGGGGCTGGAAGATCAGCGAAGAGAAAAACAACTGGTACAAAGAACAGCTTACCAAGAATGGCATGAAGGTCGAAACGGGCTCCGAGCAGCTGCGCTCCGATTTCAAGAAAGTTGGGCTGATCATCATCGCAGACTGGACGACGCAGACCGGTGCCGAAGGCCAGGCCATCATCGACGCGTTCCGCAAGTAGGCTCGGCGTCATTCGGACCGTCACGATGTTGCAGTCGCCGCGCGCCGAACAGGGCGAATCCCTGGCCGAGCGACTGCGCTTCGCCCACTCCGCCACGCCGGCGGGGCAGGCGTTGTTGTAGACCACCGGGCGACGATCCAGTCGCCCGTTTCATTTCGAGGGAAGTCAATGCGTTCCTTGTTGAATGGCCTGTTCAACGCAGCAGGCTATCTGGCCGGCGTATTCATGATCGGAACCCTGCTGGCGGTTCTATCCAGCATCTTCGGGCGCATCATTCCCGCGCTGGAGGTGCATGGGGCCGATGCCTATGCCGGCTATTGCATGGCCGCCTCGGCCTTTCTGGCCCTGGCGACCACCCTGCGGCGCGGCGAGCACATCCGGGTCACGCTGATCATCAACCGTCTGTCGCCGACGGCCCATCGGTGGATGGATGTGTTCTGCCATGTCATCGCTCTCGGCGTATCGGCTCTGCTGGCCTGGTATTCGATCCGGCTGGTCAGCCAGTCGTTCAGCTTCAACGATATCTCCACGGGCCTGGATGCCACCCCGTTGTGGATCCCACAACTCGGAATGGCCGTGGGAACGACGGTTTTCGCGCTGGCTTTCGCCGCGGATCTCGTCGATCTGCTGACCGGACGAAAGATCAGGGAAACGCCAAACGAAGGCGAACCGGCCCGGGTCGAATAGGAACTGGACAAATCATGGATTTTTACATCACTGCCTTATTGATAATCGTCCTGTTCGCCATTCTCGGCAGCGGCGTGTGGATCGGTTTGTCGCTGGCCGGAGTCGCCTGGGTCGGCATGCAGCTATTCACCACGCGTCCCGTTGGCGACGCCATGGTCATCACCATCTGGGGCTCGTCGTCGTCATGGACGCTGACGGCATTGCCGCTGTTCATCTGGATGGGGGAAATCCTCTTCCGCACCAAGCTGTCCGAAGACATGTTCAAGGGGCTGGCGCCGTGGCTGGAAAAAATCCCTGGCCGCCTGCTTCACGCCAACATCATCGGCTGCACGATTTTCGCCGCCGTCTCCGGTTCCTCGGCGGCCACCTGCGCCACCATCGGCAAGATGGCCTTGCCGGAACTCAAGAAACGCGGCTATCCGGATTCGATATCCATCGGCACGCTGGCCGGCGCCGGGACGCTCGGTCTGCTGATTCCGCCGTCGATCATCATGATCGTCTATGGCGTGACGGCCAATGTCTCGATCGCCAAGCTGTTCATTGCCGGCGTGTTCCCCGGCCTGATTCTGGCGGGACTGTTCATGGCTTACACCATCGTATGGGCGCTGATGCATCCGGATCGAATCCCGCCGGCCGATCAGCACCTGACCTTCCGGCAGAAACTTTACGAATCGCGGCACCTGATTCCCGTGGTGACCCTGATTTCCGCAGTGCTCGGCTCAATTTACACGGGGGTTGCCACGGCCACCGAAGCGGCGGCGTTGGGTGTCGTCGGATCGATGATCATTGCCGCTTTGCAGGGGGAGTTGACCTGGAAGAACTTCATCGACAGCCTGATGGGCGGCACGCGCTTGTACTGCATGATCGCCCTGATTTTGGCCGGCGCGGCCTTCCTCACGCTTTCGATGGGCTACATCGGCTTGCCGCGGCACCTTGCTGAATGGATCACCAGCCTGCATCTGCCTCCGTTGGCGCTGATTTGTGCGCTGATGGTGTTCTTCATCGTCCTCGGTTGTTTCTTGGACGGCATTTCGATGGTCGTGCTGACCATGGGCGTTCTGTTGCCCACCGTCGAGCGCGCCGGTTTCGATCTCCTGTGGTTCGGTATTTTCGTGGTGCTCGTGGTCGAAATGGCACAAGTCACGCCGCCGGTCGGCTTCAATCTCTTTGTCCTGCAGGGTATGACCAAGAAGGAGATTTCCTGGCTGTCGAGGCAGGCTTTTCCCATGTTCCTGCTGATGGTCGTGATGGTGCTGTTCATGTATTTCGTGCCCGGGATCACCACTTGGTTACCGCAGCATATGGCGAATTGAGGAGTCTGCATGAGTGATGTTGTTGTCGCGCAGGGAAGGCCAGTTCGTCTGCTTGCCTTGGGCGATTGTGCCTGGGCGGTTGAATTTGGCGAGGTGATTGACCCGGTCCTGCATGGGCGGGTGCTGGGACTGGCGCGAGCAGTGGAAAATCGGCGCGAGGCGTTGCGGCGTGCGGGGGTAGGGGGTCCGGAGTTGCCGCTTAGCGCAGTGGTGGACGTCGTACCGACGTTCCG
>DBMG01000176.1:0-1592 GCA_002304785.1 Candidatus Accumulibacter sp. UBA704
CGCAGCAGGTCCTTGGCGAGCAGGATGCCGATCACGTTGTCGCGGTTCTCCTCAATGACCGGAAAACGCGAATGGGCCGTGCGGTTGGTCTGTTCGATGATCCGCTCGAAGGGATCTTCAATGTCGATGACCTCCATCCGGGCGCGCGGCACCATCACGTCGCGCACGATGATCTCGGAAGCCGCCAAGGCGCCCTCGGTGATCGACAGGGCGTCGGCATCGAGCAACTCGCGTTCGTGAGCCGAGTGCAGCAGCTGGATCAGTTGCTCCCGGTCTTCCGGTTCGCGGAGCAGCAGGGAGGAAAGGCGTTCAAAGAATGTCGGTCTGTCTGGGTCCATTTTATTGGTGTGAGAAAGGAGCGAGCCGGCTTACTCTTTTCTGTCCTGGTACGGGTCGTCGAATCCCAATGATGCCAGTATCGCGCGTTCCTTGTCTTCCATTTGAAGCGCGTCGTCTTCGCCGGTTTCGTGGTCGTAGCCCTGCAGATGGAGCAGGCCATGCACGGTTAGGTGTGCGTAATGCGCCTCCAGCGTCTTGCCTTGCCCGGCGGCTTCGCTCGCCACCACCGGGGCGCAGATGACGAGGTCGCCCTGGACCACGGGTTCGGTTGCATACGGGAACGACAATACGTTGGTCGCGTAATCCTTGCCGCGGTACTCCCGGTTCAGGGTCTGGCCTTCCTCGATGTCGACGAACCTGATCGTGATCTGTCCGCCGCGCATTGCGTCTGCATTCAGCGCCGCGCGTGCCCAAGCTCGAATCTGCGGACGCAAAGGCAAATTGTCCGCATTACAGGCGTATTGCACGCTGAGATTCAAGCGCCTACTTGTCGCCNNCACCAGCGGATGGCGCACGACGTCTTCCTTCTGGAATTCGGTGAAGGCGATGCCGCGTACGTCCTTCAGGATCTTGCGCGCTTCGATCAGGCCGCTCTTCTGTCCGCGCTGCAGGTCGATCTGCGTGACGTCGCCGGTGACCACGGCCTTGGCGCCGATGCCGATGCGCGTGAGGAACATCTTCATCTGCTCGGGCGTGGTGTTCTGTGCCTCATCGAGGATGATGAAAGCGTGGTTCAGCGTGCGCCCGCGCATGTAGGCGAGCGGCGCGATCTCGATGGCGCCGCGTTCGAACATCTTGCCGACCTTGTCGAAGCCCATCAGGTCGTAAAGCGCGTCGTACAGCGGACGTAGATAGGGATCGACCTTCTGCGACAGGTCTCCGGGCAGGAAGCCCAGGCGTTCTCCCGCTTCGACGGCGGGACGGGTGAGGACGATGCGCTGCACCAGTTCGCGCTCGAAGGCGTCGACCGCCGAGGCCACGGCAAGGTAGGTCTTGCCGGTGCCGGCCGGCCCGGTGCCGAAGGTGATGTCGTGCTCCTGGATCTGCCGCAGGTACTCGACCTGGCGCGGCGTGCGGCCGTGCAATTCGGTCTTGCGCGTCATCAGGGCCGGCATGGCATCGTCGAGCAGCACATCCTTGCGCGCCGGACGGTTGATCAGTTCGATCAGACCCAGTTGGATCTCGTCGACCGTCAGGGTGTTTTTGGCGCGTGCGTAAAACATCTGCAAGGCTTCAGACGCTTTGGCCGTCTG
>DBMG01000176.1:1703-2065 GCA_002304785.1 Candidatus Accumulibacter sp. UBA704
CGGTCTTGGCGCTCATGTCCTCAGGATTCCCGGGTCAGGATCTCGCCGCGCAGCGAGTGCGGCAGGGATGCGGTGATGCGTACGTCGACGAACTTGTGCGTGAGACGCGGGTTTCCGACGAAGTTGACGATGCGGTTGTTGTCCGTGCGACCCGCCAGCTCGTTGTCATCCTTCTTCGACAAGCCTTCCACCAGCACGCGCTGGGTCGTGCCGACCATGGCCTGCGACACGGCCTGGGCCAGTTCCTCGATGCGCTGTTGCAGGCGCATCAGACGTTCGAGCTGGACTTCGCGCGGCGTATCGTCGTGCAGTTCGGCGGCCGGCGTGCCGGGGCGGGCGCTGTAGAGGAAGGAGAACGAGGC
>DBMG01000176.1:2128-3529 GCA_002304785.1 Candidatus Accumulibacter sp. UBA704
GCTCTTGTATTCGAGTGCCGTGTAGCCGCGTTTCATTGCTGCCAGCACGCGGTCGGAGCCTGACTGTACCGGCAGGTGCAGGTGCGAGACCAGTTTCGGCACCTTGGTGTAGACGTCGATCAGGCGTTGTGTCAGCTCGCGCGGATGCGAAGTGGTGTAGCGGATACGCTCGATGCCGGGGATCTCGGCGATGTACTCGATGAGCAGCGCCAAGTCTGCCTTTTCTTCGCTGTCGGCCATTGCGCCCCGGTAGGCGTTGACGTTCTGGCCGAGCAGCGTGACCTCGCCGACGCCCTGCGCGGCCAGTCCGGCAACCTCGGTCAGTACGTCGTCGAACGGGCGCGAGACCTCCTCTCCGCGGGTGTAGGGCACGATGCAGTAAGTGCAGAACTTGCTGCAGCCTTCCATGATCGACACGAAGGCCGCCGCGCCGTCCACCTTGGCTGGGGGCAAGTTGTCGAATTTCTCTATTTCCGGGAAGGAAATGTCGACTTGCGACTTGCCGAGCCGGCGCCGTTCTGCGATCAATTGCGGAAGGCGATGGAGCGTTTGCGGACCGAATACGACGTCGACGTAAGGCGCGCGGGCGACGATGGCGGCCCCCTCCTGGCTGGCGACGCAGCCGCCGACGCCAATGATCAGGCCGGGCTTCTCCTTCTTCAGCAGGCGCACCCGGCCGAGGTCGTGGAATACGCGTTCCTGGGCCTTTTCACGCACCGAACAGGTGTTGAAGAGGATGATGTCGGCGTCTTCGGGGGTGTCGGTCTTGACGATTTCTTCAGAAGCAGCGAGCACGTCGGCCATTTTGTCCGAATCGTACTCGTTCATCTGGCACCCGAAGGTGCGGATGAACAGTTTTTTTGCCATTGGAACTAGTTCAATTCTTTTTGAGGGATTCGGCTTCCGCCTGGCTGATCAGCCAGATGCGATGCACGGAGCCGAATGTGTCGTTGAGGTAAACCACGTCGCTGGATTTCTGGATCGCCATGGGCATGACGATCAGGTTCTGTTGATTGCGGAACTGGGCGACCGGAGACAGCTGCAGAACGTGGCCGCTAATGATGATCGTGCCGTCTCCCGGCGGAGGCAGCATAAACCCCACCTTGACCTCCGGGGGTAAGGTGCGCTTGACCAAGTACGTGTCGTACTGCGCGGTCGATACGGTTGACGTCTGTGATACCGTTTCGATGACGGCGCTGACGATCGACGCGACGAGAGAGGCGGGTAGTGGCATCAGTGCATTATAAACAAGCTTTTACAGATTGTCGTGTGATGCAGAGTTGACCGCCGAACGTCCGAAACTTTATAATCTCGCGCCCTGCTTGGTGATGTAGCTCAGTTGGTTAGAGCGATGGATTCATAACCCATAGGTCGGCAGTTCAATTCTGCCCATCACCACCA
>DBMG01000129.1 GCA_002304785.1 Candidatus Accumulibacter sp. UBA704
CAGTTCGATGAACTGGCGGGCTTTGTTCTGGGCGTCTGAAAAAAGCCGAAAGCCTTGTTCGCTCAGGCCGGCAGCGGTGTCGGGGCTGTCGGCGCGAGGCCTGTTTCGAGATAGACGCGGCAGCGTTCCAGATATTCGCTGGTGCTCTTGGGCATCGGCGTGCGTGCGCGGGTGATGAAGAAGATCAGGTCGCGTCCGGCGCGAATCAGTTGCAAACCGTCCGAGATGCTGTGGCCGTCGGACAGGTTGTTGGCCGATTCCGCAGTTTCGTCGGGTGCGAAATTGGCCAGCCGTTCGGCGGCTGTGACTAGTTGCGGCCAGACATCGAAAATATTCGGGTCGGTGCGCAGGGTTTCCGTCTTGATGCGTGCTGCGCGGGCGAAGGCGCGGATCAGCGGTTCGATTTGGGCGAAAGCCGGGATCCTAGTGAACGTGTCGACCATCGTGTCGGCAATCCTGTCGATGTCGCGCTTGGTCTGTCCGATCTTGATGTAGCGGCTTTCATAGAATTCCTCGATCGGTGCGGTGAAGGCGCGGAATGGCTCACCCCACAACTCGTCGATGCCTTCTTCGCCGCTGCGATGCAGGACAAAACGGCCGAGTTCCATGGCTTCGAGCAGGCACCGCCCGCATTCGCGCATCAACGCGTCGCTGCTCTTGATTTCCACCCCGGAAGCTTGCAGTTCGACCAGATTGCGGAAAATGTCGGTGGCCCGGTTGAAGAGCGATCCGGCGAGCATCCCGGCCTTGACGCGTCTTAGCGCCGGGTCGGTTTCCTCTTCATAGCTCTTGCGTGCTTCCGACAGCCGCGTACCCGGGATGTTCAGCCCATGCTCGGTATGGTTGAACAGGCGGCGGGTCAGCGCCTCGATCAGCCGCTTCTTGGCTTCCAGGGAGTTGGCCGGTGTCGGATATGTCTTGATCCAGTACCCGTCGTAGAAAACGCGTTCGCGCCCGTCGAGGATGCGCCGCGTTCCTTCCGGCGGGCAGTCTTCGGGAAGCAGGTTCTTTTGTGACAGATCGTTGTTCATGGTTCTTGCCGTCCCTGAGTGGTCGGAAGGATTGTTTTGGCCCATGGGCAAATGTGGGCGGATTTTACTTGCAATGAACGGAATCGATCAGGATTTATTACTTCGACTGTGGCAATCCGAAAAAGTTGTTGCGCCGGGAAGACACCGCGAAACCGAGGCAATCAGGGTTCAAGCCTGCTGAGAAGCGAACGTTCGTCGCCGCTGCCGCAGTTCTATCATCTCGTTGAGGATCAGGGCCCCGATGACCATCGCTCCTCCGGTCAGAGTGGCAGAGGACGGCTGTTCGCCGGCGCCGAGCCAGGCCCAGGTGACGCCGAACAGGACTTCCAGCAGGCCGAGCAACGCGATTTCCGCGGCCGGTAACTCGCGCGACAGACGGACAACCAACAGGCAGGGGATGGCCAGCTGCACCACGCCGAGGATGGCCAGCAGGCCGAGGTCGTGCGTGGAAGCCTGCAGGGGCCAGGCCAGAGGTAAGGTGGCGAAGGCAGACAGCAGGGCGCCGACCAGGATCGCCGGAAGCATGTCCGGCAGCGGACCGGATTCGGCAGATGTTTTCCGACTCGACACCGATTGCAGCAAGGTCCAGTTAACGGCCGCCGCCAGCGGTACGGCGAGCGCCACCAGCGTTCCGGTTAGCGAAACACCTGCCGCGGCCTCGTTTCCGAACATCCACGCGATACCGGCACAGCCCAGGGCGATCGCCAGCCAGGTGCGAAGGGGCAGGCGGTGCCGGAGGAAAAGGCGGGCGAAGAGCGCAGTGACCAACGGTCCGATGGCCAGTGTTACCAGCACGTTGGCGACCGTGGTCAACGTCAGCGCGATCATGAATGCGGTGTACATGGTTCCCCAGCACACGCTTGACACCCATACCGGCCAGCGGGCTTGGGCCAGGCTGCGCCAGAACATCGGGCCGCGCATGGCGACCAGGGCGGTGAGCAGGCCCATGGCGTTGAACAGGCTGCGCCAGAAATTGACTTCGAAACTGCGCGCCGCGTCGAGATGGCGGGTGACGACGCCGGCAATGCTCCACATCAGGGTCACGAGAATCATCAGGACTACGGCGCGGCGGTGGGTCATTGGGCGAGCGTTGGTTGTCGGGCAAGACTGGAAGTATCGGCGAGCACGCGACCGCAGGTCAAATCTTCATGGGGTTTTGCGCCAGTCCGAGCGCGATTGCCCACATCACCAAGGCGATGCCTCCGTCGAGAATGCGCCAGGAAAGCGGCCGGGCGAACAGGGGGCGCAACGTCCTGGCTCCGTAAGCGAGCAGGAAGAACCATGAGACGCTGGCCAGGGCGGCGCCGGCGCCGAAATACCAACGGCCGAGATTGCCGTGCTGGTTGGCCAGCGAGCCGAGGAGAATGACCGTGTCGAGATAAACGTGGGGATTCAGGAAGGTCAGTGCTAGACAAAGCGCAATGGATGCCAGAAGCGGCATCGAGAGGGCTTCGTCCGCGCCGAGACACTCGCCTTTCCACGCGCGACGCGCGGCAAGCAGGCCATAAGCCGCCAGGAAGGCGGCGCCGCTCCAGCGTGCGATTTCCAGCAACGCCGGGATTCCTGTTGCAGCGACGCCGAATCCGTAGATGCCGGCGGCGATCAGCAGCGCGTCCGAGAGCGCGCAGATCAGCGCAATGGGCAGTTGGTGCCGGCGCAGAAGTCCTTGCCGCAGGACGAAGGCGTTCTGGGCTCCGATGGCGACGATCAGCGACAGACCGGTGAAGAATCCGGTGGTTAGCGCGGCGGACACGGTGTTTCTCCTGATGAAGGTTGCTGACTTCATCGCAGGATAGGGGTTTGCGTTAGAATTGAAAAATTAAAGTTATTAACGATGTGTTAAAAAAATTAATCCATGAAGATCGACAACGCGCAATTGGCAGCATTCGCTGCCGTTCTCGAGGAAGGCAGTTTCGACGCGGCGGCGCGGCGGCTGCACGTCACGCCATCGGCCGTCAGCCAGCGGATCAGGTTGCTCGAAGAGCGTCTCGGCCAGATTCTTCTGCAACGCAGCTCGCCTTGTCTGGCGACCGAGGCCGGTAAGGTTCTGGCGCGATTCGCCGGGCAGGTGGCCGTGCTGGAAAACGAGATGCTGCGCGAGGTCGGTCTGCCGGATGCAGGCGAATTGCCGGCGCCGCGCGTGCCGGTCGTGGTCAACGCCGACTCCCTGGAGACCTGGTTTCTATCGATCTTCGATACCCTCCCGGTCGAAGGCCTGTTGCGTCTGGATGTGCGCGTCGAGGACCAGGACCATTCGGCGGTTCTCCTGCGCGAAGGCACCGTCATGGCAGCGGTGAGTTCGAGTCCCGCACCGGTGCAGGGATGCCGGGTGGAACTTCTCGGTGTGATGCGCTACCGGGCGCTAGCGTCTCCCGCCTACGCTGCGTGCCATATCGCCGGCCGGCCGTTTGAGGATGCCCTGGAGAAAGCTCCCATGCTGGTCTTCAACGGCAAGGACGCGTTGCAGACGCGCTTTCTGGCGATGTGTTCAACGCGCCTATTGGAACCGCCAGTGCATTTCATTCCCTCGGTTCATGGCTTCCTGGAGGCGGCGCGGCGGGGTGTCGGCTGGGGAATGATTCCGGAAATCCTGGCGCGCGAGGCTTTGGGAAGCGGGGCGCTGGTCGAGATCGTGCCCGGCAGGCACCTGGACGTGCCGCTCTACTGGCATTGCTGGCGGCTGGATTCTCCAGTGCTCAGGGCGCTGTCCGACGCAGTGCGGCGGGCGGCAGCGGATACGCTCGATCCCGGAATGGCCGACTGAATCGCTCAGGTGGTGGCGCAGACCGTTGTCGGCGCGCCCAGCATCTCCGGCCAATCCGCCGCGACGAGCTCGATGTTCAGCTTCGCCAGGAAACACCGTTCCCTATCCGTCGGATCGGAAATCAACGCCCAGCCGGCCGGCGATGCGGCGCCAAAAATCAGGTCGGACAGGATCATGCGTTCGGTATCGCGGTTCAGCCGCATGCCGAGCAGCAGGTAGCGCTTGCCCCGGCGCAACGTCTTGACGAAGGAGGGAACGGCAAAACCGCCCATCAGTTCGGTGATGTAGTCGACATAATCGGCATCCGAAGCAATGTAGCTGGCCTGCGGTTTAGGCCCGCCAAGCGGCTTGAAAAGAATCGGCACATTCGGGTCGACGGATTCCGGGACGGCAGGCGCGTAGGTTTTGCCATCATAAGCATAGAGACGGAAGCGATGATCGCCGCCGCCGAGCCGGGCGCACCCGAGGATCAGCGTGTGTCGAACGTTCGCATAGCTATCGAGCAACTGGGTGTCGCGGTTGATGTCGATGACGTAGGGCGGGCGTATGTCCTGCAACCAGTCGTGCAGCATCGAGCGGGTCCAGGACGTTTCGCCGTATGTGGCGTTGAGGAAGCGCGTGACGGCGGCGCGGCCGCGCTTGAGCTCAACGTTCATCGCGGCGCGCGAAAATTCAAACATGAGTTTCGGGGACATCGGCTTGCCGCCATTCATGGCCAGGATCAGCTGTTCGCTGGTGGCCGGCAGCGGCGCGCCGGTCGTCATGTTGACCACGTCGGCCAATACGCCGGGGCCGAGGCAGGGAACGATGCTGCCGTCGCACAGGCCGGCGAGGAGGGTAGTGCGCAGGGTGGCGTCCATGGGTTTTCCTCGATTAGTCCCCAGGAACAACGCAAGAAATGCGCCGTGACAGATTTCGACGACCCTTGTTATTCCCCGTCATCCCGGCGCAGGCCGGGATCCAGATGTTTCTCCGTTGTTCCTGGATTCCGGCTTTCGCCGGAATGACGGCCGCTATGTGTCGCGTTTGCGACAAGCGGCTATAAGGTGCTGATGCTTACGTCGTACACGCCGCCGATGACCAGGTATTCCTCTTCGCCTTTGAGGATGCCGGGAACGACTTCGTAGCTAAAGAAAACCTTTTCGGAAGGGACACGGGTGCTCAGGATGTAGTCGCCGAATTCGCTGGCGCGTTCTCGCGACGAGGTGAACGAAACCAGGTTGTTGAACAGGACGACCTGCCGGCGCCCGCTCTTGTTCAGCACCTCGTGTTCGTTGATGCGGTTGATGCCGCGGAAAAGCTCGATGCGTTTCGCCGAGGCATCGCCGCGGCGGAACTCGTACTGGCTGTAGGCGTAGAGCAGGTCGAGTTGCCCCTCCAGCGCGTTGGTGCCGTACAGCCCGGCGGAGCGCATTTCCTGGTAACGCAGGTAGGCCGGGCCGGCGAAATCACGCAGCGGTTCGCCGTGAAAGCGCGCCAGCAATCCGAAACGCGATTCCACCCAGCCTTTCAGCACGGCGCCCTCACGGCCATCCGAATCGAAGCTCCATCCGCGCAGTATGCGCATCCAGTTGGCCTTGGCGCGAGCCTTCGAGTTGGGATTCAGGCCGGCCTTTTCCAGTTCTTCCAGGCAGAAATGCACCGCCACATAGTCACGGAAGGCTTCAGCACGCTCCGCCCTGTTGCCGATGGCATCGAGCCGGCGGAACAGGTCGGCATGCAGTTCGGCCACGCTGTCCAGAAAGAGCGGGGTCGGATGGTGCTGGAAGGTGAGGCTGCCGAGTATGACAGACGGGATGTTGCAGCGGTTGATCGGCAGGCGCGCATAACGGGGCAGGGTCGCGTGATCCTTGTCGTCTGTGCGACATCGACCCTCCTCATTGTCGGGTTTTGTCGACCCGCGAGCGTCGGGTTCTGGCTGTATATCTGGTTGCATTTCAAATACTTAGGTGATGTCTCCGTTGGTGGCACGGTCCTTGCGAAACCCAGGACGGGCACACGGGATTTTCCTAACACCCGAGAGAAACACAGACATAGGAGATTGCACCATGGCTAAACTGCGTCAAGCCGCCATTTACGGCAAAGGTGGTATCGGCAAGTCTACCACAACACAAAATCTGGTCGCCGCGCTGGCCGAGGCGGGCCAGAAGGTCATGATCGTCGGATGCGACCCGAAAGCCGACTCGACCCGCCTGATCCTGCACAGCAAGGCCCAGACGACGGTCATGCATCTGGCGGCGGAAGCCGGTTCGGTCGAAGATCTGGAACTCGAGGACGTAATGGCCGTGGGATACGGCGGCGTCAAGTGCGTCGAGTCCGGCGGACCGGAGCCGGGTGTCGGCTGCGCCGGCCGTGGGGTCATTACCGCCATCAACTTCCTCGAGGAAGAAGGCGCCTACGACGAAGACCTCAACTTCGTTTTCTACGACGTGCTCGGGGACGTGGTGTGCGGTGGTTTCGCCATGCCGATCCGCGAGAACAAGGCACAGGAAATCTACATCGTCGTCTCCGGCGAAATGATGGCCATGTACGCCGCCAACAACATCGCCAAGGGGATTGTGAAGTATGCCAATTCCGGCAGCGTGCGCCTGGCAGGGCTGATTTGCAACAGCCGTAAGACCGACCGCGAGGACGAGTTGATCGAGGCGCTGGCGGCCAAGCTCGGTACCCAGATGATCCACTTCGTGCCGCGCGACAACGTCGTTCAGCACGCGGAAATTCGTCGCATGACGGTGATCGAATACGACCCCAAGGCCAAGCAGGCCGACGAGTACCGCGCGCTGGCGAAGAAGATCATCGAAAACAAGAAATTCGTGATTCCCAAGCCACTGGAAATGGAGGAGCTGGAAGAGTTGCTGATGGAATTCGGAATCATGGAAGTGGAGGACACCAGCATCATCGGCAAGACCGCTGCCGAACTGGCGGCCGAGGCCGTTGCCGCGTGATGACGCGTCGCAGCATGGACGGGCATCTGATCTAACGACTGACGGTGTCGTGCCTGGCTAAAGACCGACACCCGACAAGGAGACGCAAAATGGGTTTGCTCAATCGCGAAGAAGCCGAAGCCCTCATCCAGGAGGTGCTCGAGGTTTATCCGGAGAAGGCCAAGAAGGACCGTGCCAAGCACTTGATGGTCAACGACAAGAAACTCGAGTCGGCCAAGAAGTGCATCACATCTAACCGCAAGTCGGTGCCCGGGGTCATGACCCAGCGCGGCTGTGCCTACGCCGGGGCCAAGGGCGTGGTGTGGGGGCCGTTCAAGGACATCATCGACATCTCGCACGGCCCGATCGGCTGCGGCCAGTACTCGCGCGGCGGCCGCCGCAACTACTACTCGGGCATCGCCGGGGTCGATTCCTTCTGCGACCTGATGTTTTCTTCCGACTTCCAGGAGAAGGACATCGTCTTCGGCGGCGACAAGAAACTCGCCAAGCTGATCGACGAGGTCGAATCCCTGTTTCCGCTCTCCAAGGCCATTTCGGTACAGTCCGAATGCCCGATCGGCCTGATCGGCGACGATATCGAAGCCGTGTCCAAGAAAAAGGCCGCCGAAATCGGCAAGACGATCGTACCGGTGCGTTGCGAGGGTTTCCGCGGCGTGTCGCAGTCGCTCGGCCACCACATTTCCAACGACGCGATCCGCGACTGGGTGATTTCCAACCGCGACGGCAAGCTCGACGCCGGCACGCCGTATGACGTAGCCATTCTCGGGGACTACAACATCGGCGGCGACGCGTGGGCGTCGCGCATCCTGCTCGAAGAGATGGGGCTTAACGTCGTGGCGCAGTGGTCCGGCGACGGCACCATCGCCGAAATCGAGAACACGCCAAAGGCCAAGCTCAATCTGCTGCACTGCTACCGTTCGATGAACTACATCGCCCGGCACATGGAAGAGAAGTACGGGATTCCCTGGCTGGAATACAACTTTTTCGGTCCGACCAAGATCGCCGAGAGCC
This sequence comes from Candidatus Accumulibacter sp. UBA704, assembly GCA_002304785.1. Classification (GTDB taxonomy): domain Bacteria; phylum Pseudomonadota; class Gammaproteobacteria; order Burkholderiales; family Rhodocyclaceae; genus Propionivibrio. The sequence continues at coordinate 7,752 of DBMG01000129.1, forward strand.
TGCGCGAAATCGCCTCGCACTTCGATGACACGATCAAGGAAGGTGCCGAGCGCGTCATTGCCAAGTACCAGCCGGCGATGGACGCGATCATCGCCAAATTCAAGCCGCGCCTGCAGGGCAAGAAGGTCATGCTCTACGTCGGCGGCCTGCGTCCGCGCCACACCGTCGGCGCCTACGAGGATCTGGGCATGGAAGTGGTCGGCGCCGGCTACGAGTTCGCGCACAACGACGACTACGATCGCACGATCAAGGAATTGAAGGACGCCACGCTGATCTACGACGATGCCACCGGCTACGAGCTCGAAGAGTTCGTACGCCAGGTCAAGCCTGATCTGGTCGGGTCCGGGATCAAGGAAAAGTATGCCTTCCACAAGATGGGTGTGCCGTTCCGCCAGATGCACTCCTGGGACTACTCCGGTCCGTATCACGGCTACGACGGTTTCGCCGTGTTCGCCCGCGACATGGACATGACGGTGAACAACCCGTGCTGGTCGATGTTCAAGGCGCCGTGGCAGAAACCGGCCGAGGAGCCCGAGGCCAAGGCGGCCTGATCGATTGAATTCCTGAAACTCATGCCCGCGTCCACAAATGGCTGGCCGGGCAAAGGAGATGACGATGCAAACCGTAGAAAACATCAAGCCCTGTTTCCCGCTCTTCAACGAAGACGAGTACCAGGCCGTCCTGGAGAAGAAGCGCACGTATGAAGAGCGCGTTTCTCCGGAAAAGGCCGCCGAAGTCTTCGAGTGGACGACGACCAAGGAGTACCAGGACCTCAACTTCGCCCGCCAGGCGCTGACCATCAACGCGGCCAAGGCCTGCCAGCCCCTGGGCGGCGCCCTGTGCGGCCTCGGTTTCGAAAAGACCATGGTGTACATCCACGGCTCGCAGGGCTGCGTGGCGTACTTCCGCACCTACTTCAACCGCCACTTCAAGGAGCCGATCGCCTTCATCGCCGACTCGATGACCGAAGACGCGGCAGTGTTCGGCGGCCAGAAGAACGTGCATGAAGGCTTGCAGAACGCCACCAAGCTCTATGACGCGAAGATGATCGCGGTGTGCACCACCTGCATCGCCGAAGTCATCGGCGACGACCTCGGCGCCTTCATCGGCAACGCGCGCAAGGAAGGCTACGTCGACAAGGACTTCCCGATTCCCTACGCCAACACGCCGTCCTTCGTCGGTTCGCACATCACCGGCTGGGACAACATGTTCGAAGGCATCATGCGCTACTTCACGCTCAACGAGATGGAGGGCAAGGCGCCGGGGCAGAACGGCAAGATCAACATCGTGCCGGGCTTCGAGACCTATCTTGGCAACTACCGCGTGATCAAGCGCTACATGAAGGAAATGGGCGTCGATTACACGTATCTCTGCGACCCGGACGAAGTGCTCGACACCCCGGCCACCGGTGAGTACGAGATGTATGCCGGCGGCACGACCATTGAGGAAGTGAAGGACGCGCCGAACGCCATCACCACCTTCATGCTGCAATCGACGACGCTGGAAAAGACCAAGAAGTACATCGAAGGCACCTGGAACCACGAGATTCCCAAGCTGAGCATCCCGATGGGCGTCGAGTGGACCGACGAGTTCCTGCTGAAAGTCTCGGAAGCCACCGGCAAGGCGATTCCCGCCTCGATCACCAAGGAACGCGGCCGCCTCATCGACATGATGACCGACTCGCACCAATGGCTGCACGGCAAGAAAATGGCGGTCTTCGGCGATCCGGATTTCGTCATGGGCCTCGTCAAGTTCATGCTCGAACTCGGCATCGAGCCGACCCACATCGTCTGCAACAACAGCAACAAGCGTTGGGAAAAGGCGATGAAGAAGATGCTCGAGGATTCGCCGTACGGCATCCACGCCAAGCTGTATCCGGGATGCGACCTGTGGCACCTGCGCAGCCTGTGTTTCACCGACAAGCCGGATTTCATCGTCGGCAGTAGTTATGGCAAGTTCATCCAGCGCGACACGCTGTACAAGGGGCCGGAATTCGAAGTGCCGCTGATCCGTCTCGGCTTCCCGATCTTCGACCGGCACCACCTGCACCGCATGACGACGCTGGGTTACGAAGGCGGGATGTACATCCTGACCACGCTGACCAACGCCGTGCTGGAACGCCTCGACGACCAGACCAAGATGCTCGGCAAGACGGATTACAACTTTGACCTGGTTCGGTAAACGGAGCATGAGGCTCCCACCTGCCTTCAATACGTCCGTCACCCCGGCGAAAGCCGGGGTCCAGTGCGTCCGTCGTTACTGGATTCCGGCTTGCGCCGGAATGACGGATTCAGTCAATCGGACAGGGAACTGACATGGCCAACATCATGATCCGCAAGGGAGACAAGGGCTACGTCTTCTACATGCCCAAGCGCGATATCGAGGACTCCATCGTCTCGATGGAATTCGATACGCCGGAGAAGTGGGGCGGCGAAATCAAGCTCGGCAACGGCGGCATCTACTTCATCGAACCCCAGGCCGCCCCGGCGCGCCTGCCGTATTCGGTGCGCGCCAAACGCATCGACGGCGTGGAATGAACAGTTGAACTGAAAGGAGAAGCATCATGGCAATGAAGATTACGCAAGCGGAGTGTACGTCCTGCGGCGACTGCGTGCCGGTTTGCCCGACCAAGTCGATCGTCGAGAAGGGCGGCATCTTCAAGATCAACAAGGACACCTGCACCGAATGCGAGGAATTTGATTCGCCCAAGTGCGTTGATACCTGTCCGGGCGGGGACACCTGCATCGTTTATTTGTAAAACCGCTGTGCCGTCATTCCGGCGAAAGCCGGAATCCAGTATTTCGGAGAACGGTGCTGAAGCCGGGCTTCCCCAGGGATGATCGGCCGCACACGTCAGGAGACCACGATGACCGCATCAATCACCCGCGAAGCCGCATTGCGCCTGGGAATGGCTGCCAAGGAACTCGGCGATGTCAGCGTCACGGCGTTCGCCCAGGCCGTCGGGGAGAGGATCGGCCTGCCATTGACCGAAACGCGGCTTGCCGCCATTACCGTGACCGATCTGCGCGAGATACTGGCCGGCGATCACGCGGAGGAGGACTGCAAACTCGGCGTTTCTCCGGACGCGCTCAAGCAGGCGGTTCGCCTGCTGTGGGGCCAGGACATGGGGTACAGCGAACTCCCGCCGATCGACAAGTACTCCGAGGGCAGCATGCCCGGCTCCATCCGCGTCGCCTGCGCTTCCAATACCGGCGAGGTGCTCGACGGCCATTTCGGGTCGTGCGAGCGCTTCCTCATCTATCAGGTGCGGCCGGGCGAATCGCGCCTGATCGCCATCCGTCCCACGCTCGAAGCCGATCATGCCGAGGACCGCAATGCGGCAAGGGCGGTTCTTATCGCCGACTGCGACGTGGTTTTTCTGCAGTCGATCGGCGGCCCGGCGGCGGCCAAGGTGGTGCGCGCAAACGTGCATCCGATCAAGGTGCCGCGACCGGAATCGGCGCGCGCCGTAGTCGCCCGTCTGCAAGGTTCGCTGCGCCAGCCGCCGCCCTGGCTGGCCAAGGTCATGGGCGTACCGGCGAAGTCGCTTGAACGGTTCGCCGAGGCCGAGGACTGCTGATGATCGCCGAAGCCTTGCTCGCTGGCGTGCTCGATCGTGTCGCCGCACAGGCGGGGGTTGCGGACGAACGGCTGCTCGGGAATCTGCGGGAAGATTTCCCCGGCGTGCATTTCTCCGTTTGCAGCGACGACGACATGCCCGCTAGGATGTCTCCGGCCGCGCAAAACACCGTCTGCCGTCTCTATTACGTGAGTTCCGCGGGTCATTGCCTGAGCCTGAGTACCGATGGCGAATCGGCCAGCGGCCTGGTGGTGGCGCTCGTTGATCAGGGTGAATGATGAGTAACACGCATACGGCTGCACCCTCCATGAACTACGAACTTGAATTGGCCGTGGCGGAACGCTGCGTCCGTCTTCCTGTATCCATCGGCGCCTCTGGGCTGGCGCGCGAACTATCGGGAATTTCCGCCGATCTGGACTTTCGCGACGTGCTGACGCGCGGCGGCTGGTACCGCCTCGGCGGCGTGGTCGACCGGGCGGGGCGGCGGGTTGCCGATGACCTGGCCCGTTGGGGCGAGGCTGAACTATCGACGGTTGGCGACGACCTGCACGCACTGGGCGAAAAGCATGCCGGCAACGGATTACGGGCGACACGCCTGGTTGGCCGGACGCACTACCTCGTCGCGGCAAAGGGGCCGCTGGCCACCGACTTCGTGCAGGTGGAGGTTGAAGAACTGCAGGAAATCGTCAGCCACGAACTGTTTGCCGGCGCCGAACCCGCCAGCCTCGAAGAAGTCTTCGAGCCGCGCGACACCCTTACCGATCCGGCCTGGGGCCAGCCAGTCGGTCTGCCGTTCTATTCATTGCGCCGGGTTACCGACGTGTCGGCCTTCCTCAAACGCATGGCCGGCCAGAAAACCGAACCGCAGGCCGTGCATCGCTTTTTCGACGCCTGGCAGGCCAGCAGCGCCGGCAACGCCACGCACTTCTGCAACCACTGGGTCCTCGCCGTGCGCGAATACCTGGACCGCTACCGCCAGCCCATCTTGCAAGCTACCCCGGTGGCGGCGGTCAATGGCCAGCCGCCCAAATTTGCCAGCATCTACGGAGCCAAAGGTCTGGCACTCAACGACGCCCTGCAGCGCTTCGATCGCCAGGCCGGCTACCCGCTGGCCTGGTTTTTCCACATGCTGACGACCAAGACCGTCCCCATGGCCGTCGCGCATGCGGTGATTGAGGATGTGCAGGGCGGGTTCTGCTACCTGCCGGAACGTGATGTGAAGGTGCTCAAGGACTGGATGCACCGGCCATACACGTTCTGATGTCGGGGTGGACGATTTTCTCCCGTGCACCGAAGCCAGAATCGATCGGCGTTTCGAAGCAAAAGAAACGAATGGGCAACTGGCGTATTCGGATCCTAAGCGGTCTTTTGCCCGATCCGTCGCGACGGCAGCTACCGCACCTCAAAGTAGCCTTCCAACAGCTGTTGGTCGGGACAACCGAATCGGCCCAAAGCTTTGGAATAAGCGTAAATTGGTCGTTCATATAATACGAAAGAAACTGCAATTCGCATGGGCTTCACTCGCACTCTCAAGAAGTTGGTGATCCAATGTGTCTTCTGCGGTCTTTCCGCATGCGGCACATTTGTGACATACACAGGGGAGGAGTTGCCAGACGAGAGGGTCGCAACAGTCCATTGCTATTCAAGATATTACTTCGTGTACATCGAGAGTTGCAGAGTCCAGGCAGTAGATGGATTGCGACCAGGTGTCTCGGAGATGTTTGGCAACACAAGCAAGATTCGTCCTGGCTCACATTGGATCGAAATTGCTTTTGAGAAGTATTTCGGTGGGGGTGGAGGCGTCACTGATGTATGCGCATTTGATATGGACTTAGAGTCCAATGCCGTCTATCAAGTAAAGGCGCATAGCCTAACGACGGAAATCTCTCATTTGGAAAAACATGGACACAGCGGCTTCTATGGTGGGTCGTTGGACATTGAAATTGCCAAGGCCACTGGGACAAGAGAGGTTCAGCGTATCCATGCCACTTGCAATCCATTCGGTGGAAGCATGTGTCGCAAAGACGAGGATTGTGTTCACCACCCTGACATTAGNNTTAGATGCTTTCCTCAGGAGCGGTTCTCTTTTGGGGCATGTCGATTCAAGGATGCGGGTCAGTAAGCATCTTCTTTGTCAGTATCCGACCAAAGCCTAGGTACCCCCCTACGACGAGCGTACTTCTGCTCTAGTATCAATGCCGACGTTGCCAGATGCATCCTGACATGCAGCTTCTGGCCGGATGCTGCCTGACGGAAAAAGGACGGTCAAGCAACGATTCCTGTGCCTAAAGTTCCTGTCGGAACCAGCGCCATCCGTCCGGCAAACTCGCTGCGGACGGCGTCGAGTGCCCTTGTTCTAGAGAACTCGAAGTGATCGACGCCCGGATTCAACGACAACGCAACCTGATGCGGAACGGCGAATGCGTCAGCGTGAGTTGGCGCTGTGCAGACCAAATCGCCCCACAGAGTGAAAACCAGCGAGCCGTTGATTGGTATTTCCTCAGTGCCGGGAAACGGGAAGAACCCAGTTCCACCGCACTGCCGCCAGACGAAAAGCGGTGATGCCGAATGTCGTGATCCACACGGCCAGTTCGCCGGGTAGCGCCAAGTGGGTGAGGAGGAAATAGAAATAGCACCCCGCAAACGCACACGTGGCGTAGAGCGGCGTCTGTTGAAACAGTGATGGCAGTTCGTTGCACAGGACGTCCCGGATAACGCCGCCAAAGGTCCCGGTGATCGTTCCCATGAGCGCGGCGATGAATAGGGAAGTGCCAGCCTCCAGCGCATAGCCGGCGCCGGCCACGCTGAACAAGCCAAGGCCGAGCGCGTCGGCAATCAGCAGCACGACCGGCGGGAAGCGTCCGGTGACCGGGAGCAGGGCAAAAATTGTCGACAGCCCCAAGATCGCAATGGCGTAGCTGTCGTGCTCGATCCAGAATAGAGGGGTGCGATCCAGCAGCAGGTCACGCAAGGTGCCGCCACCGAAGGCGGCCACCAGCGCAACGACAAACAGGCCGACCAGATCCATGTCGCGCCGCCTTGCCTCGACAAGACCGGACAGGGCAAACGCGAAGACTCCGACGGCTTCGATGAATTTAAACAGGTTCATGGGGTGCAACTATAACCGACGCACTGGTCTGACCGCCGCCGCGTTTGAATTTCCTATTCCGGCTGATGGCCGGGCATGGCAAACGAGTCTTGCCTGCCATCCGATACGCGCTTAGCGATCCCAATACGGATCGGTCCCAATATGGGCGAGCAGAAAATCGATGAAGACGCGAACCTTGCTCGGAAGATGGCGTGTCGGAAGATACATCGCATAGACGTGCCGTTCGACCGGAATGTACTCGGACAACGCTGCCTGCAGTTTTCCGCTCTGCAAATCCTTGCCGATGATGAAGGTCGGCAGGAGGCCGATGCCCAATCCGCCGAGCACGGCTTGCGACAATGCCTCGTCGTCATCGACATGAAGCGGCCCGCTTACCGGTATCGATATGTCTCCGTCAGGACCGGTGAACCGCCAATGACCCTGCTCGCCCGATCGGGTGTAGTCAAGGCAATTGTGGTGCACTAGATCCGCAGGGGAGTGGGGAACGCCGCGCTGATCGAAGTATCCGGGCGTTGCGCAGAGTTTTCGGCGAACCGGCGCCAGCCTGCGCGCAACCCAGTTCGGCGGCGGGTCGCCGGTGACACGAATGGCGACGTCGTATCCTTCCTCCGCCAGATCGACCCAGCGGTCGGTAATGGTCAGGTCGATTGTGATTTCCGGGTAGCGTGAAAGAAACACAGCCAGCGCCGGGGCAATGTGCAGGGTGCCAAAGGCCACCGAAGCACTGACACGCAGCAGCCCTCGTGGCGCGGTGGTGAGACTGTCGACGAGTTTTCTGGCCTGTTCGGCTTCGCTCAGCATCCGGGTGCAATGCTCGGATACCGAAGCGCCAATCTCCGTCAGGCTGAGGTAGCGGGTGGTCCGATTGAGCAGGCGCGCGCCCAACTCCTTTTCCAGCTTGGCAACTGCCTTGCTGACGGCGGATCGGGACGTTGCCATTCGGCGTGCCGCTTCGGCAAAACTTCCCGCTTCCACAACTCGGGCGAAGACTGCCATCAGATTGAGGTCGGTCATAGGTGAACGTGGGTGAAGTCAAAATTGCGACAGGTCGATTGGTTCCTATGGAGATACATTGTGATTCTGATGCGGTGGCTAATCAAAAGGAAGATGCTCCCGTAGTATGCCTCATCATGAATAGAGAGAAATCCCATATGCTGCAAAAAAATACTTCACCTGACCATCTGGTGGTGCTTCTGGACGACTACTCGCAACTGCGGGGGCTGGCGCGAGACCACGAGTTATCGGATGAACTGGATCGGGCGATTGTTGTTCCTCTGGAACGTATGCCTGACGATGTGGTGACCATGCACTCGCGCTGCATTTACGTCGATGAAAGCACCGGGACCGCGCGGGAAGTGGAACTGGTCTATCCGGAGGAGGCTGATCCCGCGAAAGGAAGAATCTCCGTATTGGCACCCATTGGCTCGGCGCTGCTGGGATTGGCGGCCGGGCACTCGATCGATTGGGAGCTCCCCGGAGGGAAGATCCACCGAATAACGGTGAAGCGGGTTCTTTCCCAGCCGCATGAGCGGTGTTCGATATGACTACGTGTAAAGGAGGAGGGCGGAATTGACCATGGCCGCGGTTTCAACGGAATCGATATTGAGCAAATTTCACCAAAGGTCGTGTCTCGATCTGCGCCAGTTGGCGGCGCTTCACGGTGTGGACGCCGCCAACGAAACGCTCACGAAAGCAGTTGCTGACCTCAGGCGGCGAGGAAGGATCTCACGTATCGGCGGACAGGGGCAGCGCAGGTCGTTTGTTCTTGCCACTTTCGAGAGTTGAGTTCTCGCGGCCCCTGACAGCCTGCTTTTGATGTGGCGAAACAGATTCATTTGTGATTCGGCATGATGATGTTCGGATCCGTCACCCCAGCGAAGGCCGGGGTCCAGTCGGCGATTGCTCTCCGATACTGGATACCGGCCTTCGCCGGTATGACGGTATCTATTTGCTTCGTCTGGCCGAAGTAATAGAAGGAGTTCATGATGCCGGCAACATTTCATCGAAAACCCGTGTCCTGCGTTTCGGCGCTCGACAAGCGTCGCCTGGAATCCCTGATTGCACGTCGGATGGACGGTCAATGTGCCCTAACCCTGAATCCGTCGGCGGAAAAGGTGCTCCGTCGGCTGCATTCGGCAGAATTGGTCGTGCCGCCGGAGGATGTGCCCCGTGATTTGGTCACCATGAATTCGACGGTCATTCTCGTCGATCCGCTTGCCTGCGAGCAGTGGGAAGTGACCTTGGTCTATCCGGAAGATCATGAACCCGAGAGAAATTACTGGTCAATTCTGAGCCCGGTAGGTTCCGCCGTATTCGGGCTCCGTGTCTATGACGCTGCCGACGTCAGGCGGGGCGATCGGACAACGGAAGGCTGGGTGGTTGCCGATATTCCGTTTCAACCCGAAATGCGTGGCTGGACAACCCTGTGATCATGTGGGGCGGTTGCTCGGCTCTTTTCGATGACAACTGCCGGAGATGGCGTGGAACGGTCTCGAAACGAGACCTACCACAACCTCCGGTGCAGCCCCGCCTTTTCGTCGAAGTGCTCGGCCAGAAAGTCGACGAACACACGCACCTTCGCAGGTAGATTGCGCTTTTGCGGGTACACCGCGTAGATGTCCGCGGGAAGAAGGGCGTAGTCACCAAGCAGCACTTCGAGCTGTCCGGCACGCACGAAGGGGGATGCGTCCCACTCCGAACGCATGATCACGCCGTGCCCTTCCAGCGCCCAGGTCAGGACGGCGGCTCCGTCGTTGCTGCTCAGGTTGCCTCGCACCTTGACGCTCTGCGTCTTCCCGGCCTTGGTGAAGTGCCATTGCCCGTAGGCGACGTCGTCCTGGCGCACGATCAGGCAGTTGTGCTGCGTCAGGTCGTCCGGAACCACGGGACGCGGGCGATTCTCGAGATAGCGCGGTGAGGCCAGGATGCGGCGGCGGTGGTTGGCGATCTTGCGCGCCATCACGCGGCTATCGGGTGGCGGTCCGAAGCGGACGCTGACGTCGACCTCGCCGTCGGCCAGGCTCGCCGGCCTGTCCGAGAGCAAAAGCTGGATTTCGAGGTCAGGATACTGGCGTGAAAACTCGGATATCGCCGGGGCGATGAAGTTGCGCCCGAAACCGAACGTGGCCTGCACCCGCAACAGTCCGATGGGGGCGCCGTGGCTGCTCGAGATGGCGTGCTCCAGATCGTCGATCTCGCTGAGGATGCGCTGCCCCTCGGCGAGATAGATTTCTCCTTCCTGCGTCAGGCTGAGGTGCCGCGTATTGCGCGCGATCAGCCGCACGCCGAGCCGAGCCTCCAGTTGTGCCAGCCATTTGCTGACCGCCGACGGCGTGACGTTGAACTCGCGGGCGGCGGCGGAAAGGCTTCCGCTCTTAACCAGCGTGGAGAAGAAAGCGAGGTCAGTGCGTAGTTTCATATTTTCCTGTATGGAACATATGGTTTGCCAAATTGCGTATTTCTATCCAACAGGGAACATTATAGATTATCCACGTCGCCCGTAAGGGTGTTGTCAGGAGAGTGGAAATTGGAAAAGCAAGCAGCCGTACAGTCATTGACTGACACCATGGCGAAGTTTACTGCGTATATCGGCAAGCACCTTCCGACCGATGTCGAGAAGAAACTGGCCGAACTTCGCGCCAAGGAAACCAAGCCGCTGGCCAAGGCGATCTATCTGTCCATGGCCGAAAACCAGGAGGCTGCCAACCGCCTTGACCGGCCGAGCTGTCAGGATACGGGCGTCATCCAGTACTTCGTCACCGCGGGGGCCAAGTTCCCGTTGCTCGGCGAGCTGGCCGAGATCCTCGAGGAGGCCACCCGCGAAGCCACGCGCACGGCGCCGCTGCGGCACAACGCCGTCGAGACCTTTGTCGAGAAGAATACCGGGACCAATACCGGCACCAAGGTTCCCTGGCTGGACTGGGACATTGTTCCGGATGACGATGGCGTGACGATCGACGTGTATATGGCCGGCGGCGGCTGCACATTGCCGGGGTCGGCAACGGTGCTGATGCCGGGGCAGGGTTACGAAGGCGTCGCCGAGTTCGTGTTCAACGTCATTTCGTCGCGCGGCGTCAACGCGTGCCCGCCGCTGCTGGTCGGTGTCGGCGTGTCCACCGCCGTCGAAACGGCTGCCCGGCTTTCCAAGAAAGCCTTGATGCGTCCTGTCGGTTCGCATAACGCCGACCCCAACGCCGCAAAGATGGAAACGCTGCTCGAAGACGGGCTCAACGAAATGGGCATCGGTCCGCAGGGCTTGACCGGGACGAACAGCGTCATGGGCGTGAACATCGAGTCGTCGGCCCGCCATCCGTCGACCATCGGCGTGGCCGTCAATACCGGCTGCTGGGCGCACCGGCGCGGGCGCATCCGCATCAACGCCGATCTGTCGTACGAAATCCTGACGCATGAAGGAGCCAAACTGTGAACAAGAAAGTACTCACCACGCCGATCAAGGACGAGGATCTAGAGGATCTGCGGGTCGGCGACGTCGTCTATCTGACCGGGCATATCGTGACCTGTCGCGACGTTGCGCACCGGCGCCTGATCGAACTGAAGCGGGAGCTCCCGGTGGATCTCAAGGGCGGGGCGATCTTCCACGCCGGGCCGATCGTCCGGAAACTGGATGACGGCAAGTTCGAAATGGTGTCGATCGGCCCGACGACCAGCATGCGCATGGAGAAATTCGAGCGCGAGTTCATCGAGCAGACCGGCGTCAAACTGATCGTCGGCAAGGGCGGCATGGGACCGCTGACCGAGGAAGGCTGCAAGAAACACAAGGCCGTGCATGCCATTTTCCCCGGAGGCTGCGCGGTGCTCGCGGCAACGCAGGTCGAGGAAATCGAGCGCGCCGAATGGCAGGATCTCGGTATGCCGGAAACGCTGTGGGTCAATCGTGTCAAGGAACTCGGCCCGCTGATCATCTCGATCGATACGCAAGGCAACAACCTGATCGAGAAGAACAAGGCGGAATTCAACGCCAAGAAGGGGCCGATTCTGGAGAAGATCTACAGCCAGGTGAGTTTCATCAAATAAGGAGGGTAATGAACCATGAAAAAACTTGTCATTTCTTCGATTCTCTTCGCCAGCGCGCTGTCGCTGACGTTTCCCGCAAGCGCGCAGGACGTGATGAAACTCAAGCTCGGTCACGTGGCGCCCACCGACGAGCCGTACCATCAGGCCGCCGAGAAATTCGCCGAACTGGTCAACAAGAATACCGGCGGGGCGGTACAGATCCAGATTTTCCCGAACAGCCTGCTCGGCGGGCAGCGCGAACTGCTCGAAGGGCTGCAACTCGGATCGGTCGACGTCACGTTGACCACGGCGGCGGTGCTTTCGAGCTTTCTGCCGAAGACACAGGTGATCGAACTGCCGTTCATGTTCCGCGATCGCGAGCACGTCTACAAAGTGGTTGACGGCCCGCTCGCCAAGGAAATCTACGATGGTGACGAGAAAAAGAAGATGAAGGTCATCGATACCTGGGAAAACGGCTTCCGCAACATCACCAACAACGTCCGTCCGATCGAGAAGCCCGAAGACATGAAGGGCGTCAAGATCCGCGTGATGGAAAACAAGATGTACATCGAGATGTTCAAGGCACTCGGCGCCAACCCGACGCCGATGGCGCGCGGCGAACTGTTCACCGGATTGCAGACCAAGGTGGTCGATGGGCAGGAAAACCCGCTGGGGCAGATCTACACCTCGCGTTTCTACGAGGTCCAGAAGTACGCGACCCTGAGCGGCCACACCTACTCGCCGGAAGTCGTCGTATTCAGCCTGGCGACGTGGAAGAAGATCCCGGCGAAGTATCAGGAGGAAATCCTGAAGGCCAGTGCGGAAGCAAAGAGATTCAACCGCGAACTGTCGGCGAAGATGGACAAGGAATACGTCGGCAAGCTCAAGGAAAAAGGCATGACCGTGACGGCGCTCACGGCCCAGCAGATCGTGCCGTTCCAGGAAAAGATGATGCCGGTGTGGGACATGTTCGCCGACAAGATCGGCAAGGATCTGATCCAGAAGATCAAGGACACCAAGTAACTGAGGCAGGGAATCGAGGGGGCGGTCCGAGGATCGCCCTCTTCTTATCGGAGGGATGATGAGATTCATCAACACAATTACGGATATCTCCGTTGCGTTCGCCAAGTGGTGCGGCATCTCCACCGCGATCGTCATGACGGTGATGATTTTTCTGCAAGTGATCTACCGCTACGTGCTCGGGGAGTCGCTCAGCTTCTCGGAAGAGCTCGCGCGCTACATGTTCATCTGGTCGGTGGCAATGGGATCCGCACTGGCGCTGAAGACACGTTCGCACATCGGCGTCGAACTCCTGGTCGAGCGGCTGCCGAAGAGTCTCGGCACGCAGGCCAAGGTCCTTGCCTGCGTGATCAGCCTCATCTTCTACGGGATGCTGATCTGGTACGGCTTCGAAATGGTTGGCGAAACGATGGACCAGGAATCGGCGGCGCTCGAATTGCCGATGGGCTACGTCTATCTGGCGGTTCCGCTGTCCGCGATCGTGCTGTTCATCTGCGAAATAAAAAACGTCCTGGACGACCTGTTCGGCACCAAGGGCGAAGACCAATCCGTGAAGGGGGAGTAGCAACATGACGGTCACCATTCTGTTTATTGCACTGGCGATCCTGCTGCTGCTCAATGTGCCGATCGCCGTCGCGCTGGGGCTATCGACCGCGTTATCGATCTGGTACTCGGATCTGCCGCTGACCATCGTCGTGCAGCGCATGCTTTCCTCCAACGACTCGTTCCCGCTGATGGCCATTCCGTTCTTTATCATGGCAGGGTCGTGCATGTCGCAAGGCGGGGTGTCCAAGCGGCTCGTCGTGTTCGCCGATTCCCTTTTCGGCTGGCTGACGGGCGGTCTCGGCATCGTTGCGCAGATTACCGGGATATTCTTTTCGGCCATCTCCGGGTCTTCAGCGGCGACGACGGCGGCGGTCGGCGGTGTCATGTTTCCGGAAATGGAGAAACGTGGCTATGACCGCAGTTTTTCTGCCGCGATCATTGCCGCGGCGGGCGAAACCGGCATCATCATCCCGCCGAGCGTGCCGATGGTCGTTTACGGCGTCATCGCCGGGGTGTCGATCGGGGACATGTTCCTGGCCGGCGTCGTTCCCGGCTTGTTGATGGGTATTGCGCTGTGTTTCCTCATCTACTTCAAGTCGAAGAAGATGGGTTACGGCGGCGAGAAGTTCAAAGGCGGTGCCAATGTCTTGAGGTCGTTCCGCGAAGCCATCTGGGGCCTGCTCATGCCGGTGATTATCCTCGGCGGAATTTACGGGGGTATTTTCACGGCTACGGAAGCTGCCGTTGTGGCTGTCGTCTATGGGCTGATAGTGGGCTTCTTCATCTACAAGGATCTCAGGATCTCGGACCTGCCGAAGATTTTCGAGAGCACGGTCATCGGCACCGCGGTCGTCATGTTCATCATGAACGCTGCCGGCTTGTTCAGTTGGGTGATCACGCGCGAACAATTCCCCGCGCAGTTGGCGGCGTACTTCATCAGCCTGTCCAGTGATCCGGTCGTTTACCTGATGCTGATCAACGTCCTGCTGTTCATCGTTGGCTGCCTGTTGAATGCCTCGGCCGCAATCACCATCCTGACGCCGATTCTGGCGCCGATCGCCATCAAGTTGGGGATTGATCCAGTATTCTTCGGTGTGATCATGACTACCAACTTGGCCATCGGGTGCATTACCCCGCCGGTCGGTGTCGACCTGTTCGTTGCCTCGAGCATTTCCAAGGTGTCGATGACCAGGCTTTCCAGTGCCATCGTCAGCTTCGTCGTCGTCCTGGTTGTGGTGCAGATCGTCATCACTTACATTCCCGGCTTGGTCATGTGGTTGCCAAACGCGCTGAAGTAGAATTCCGCAACAAGCTGCTCTAGAGAGCGCTGACGCTGCAGATGCCGGGGGCCAAGGCGTCGCAGGAGGACTGAAAATGCGCGACCATCCGGAAGGGTGGTCGCGCTTTTGTGCGTTATGCCCCCCCCGGAGAACACACAGACACAATCGCCTCTTTGTTGAACCGGCGACATCGGCGGATGTCGGAAAGGCAATTGCCACGCTCTTAAACAGGATTACAGGCGCTGGCTCAATGGCAGGCTCCGGCCTATAGTGCTAAATGGGTAATTGATCTCTGGAGGATTGCGATGACCATTTCGATGTACCAAGCGAGCGTTCCCGTTTTCGTGCGAATGCTCAAGAACCTCGACCTGATTCTCGACAAGGCGCAAGGTCATGCTGAGGCGAAGAAGATCGCGCCGAACGTGCTTCCCGGCCTGCGTCTCATTGCAGACATGTTCCCGCTGAGCAAGCAGGTGCAGATCGCCACCGATCACGCCAAGGGCGCCGCCGCCCGTCTGGCCGGTGTCGAGTTGCCGAAATACGAGGACAACGAGCAGACCATCGCGGAGCTCAAAGCGCGCATCGCCAAGACGATCGCCTTCGTCGAATCGTTCAAGCCGGAACAGATCGACGGCACCGAAGAACGCGACATCGCCTTTACGCTCGGCGGCCACGATCTCAAGTTCAAGGGACTGGACTATCTCGTTGGCTTCGCGTTGCCGAACTTCTACTTTCACATGGTCACGGCATACAACATCCTGCGCGAGAACGGCGTGGATATCGGCAAGCGCGATTTCCTGGCGAAACACTGATCCCGCCCGAGTTCCGGCAGTTCCTGGCGCAGTTCTGCAACCGGATTCCCAAGGAGGCGAAAATGAATGCCAACGACAGCTTCGATATTCCCTCTCTTCGCGAAAAAATGCTGGCACTCCTCGGCGACAAAGCCAATGCCTACCCGCGCCAGATCGAAGAGCACTTCCCGCGCATCCTGGCGAAACTCGTCGAGCTGTGGGGCAAGCCGGCAGCCAGTGCCTTCCTCAACGACCTGATGTTCAGCGACGACCGGCCGAATCGCCAGGGTTTTCCGAGCGCGGTGGCCAGCGAACTGCTCCGGCTGTCGATGATCCACGACGCGCTGCAATCGCCGGGGAAACCGGCATCAAAAAGCGGCTGGTCGGACGATGATCTGGGTGCCGATGTCGAGGATCTTTCCGGCCGGCGATCCATTCGTTGAGCGGGTGCCGACGACGGCTGTCGAATGCGGCGGCAGCGTCGTCGGAGAAGATGTGGGGTTGTTTTAACGTGTTGATTTGGCGTAAAAAATGACCCGTCCAATTCCTGATGGCCGCTATCACGATATGTAATTGGACACCCCGAGTTCCGGCTCCTACCATCCGCTTGTGTTGCCAAGAATCTTTCAACTTACCGCCGGAGGGAAAACATGCAGAAATTTACCAAGGTATTGTGTGCCGCAGCGCTGGCTGTCGGGATGATCGGCGTCTCGAACGCTCAGGTCGCATCCAAGAAACTAGTCGTCTATTGCCCGCATCCACTGGTCTTCATTGATCCGATCGTCAAGAAGTTCGAGGCGGCTACCGGCATTCAGACGGAAGTCGTGGCTGCCGGTACGGGCGAGCTGCTCAAGCGCATCGAGGCCGAATCGTCCAATCCGCTCGGCGACGTGATGTGGGGCGGCACCCTGTCGGTGCTCGATCCGTCCAAAAAGTTCTTCGAGGTGTATCAATCGCCGGAGGCGGCTACGTTCGTCGATGAAGCCAAAGATCGTGACGGCAAGATCACCGGCTTTACGCTGGTTCCCAGCGTGATCATGGTCAATACCAAGCTGATCGGCAACATCAAGGTCGAGGGTTATCAGGATCTGCTCAACCCGGCACTCAAAGGCAAGATCGCCTTCGCCGATCCGTCCAAGTCATCTTCCTCGTTCGAGCACGTGGTCAACATCCTCTATGCCATGGGCAAGGGCGATCCGGAGAAAGGATGGGGCTTCGTGCAGGATCTGGCCAAGAACCTAGGCGGCAAGCTGCTCTCGGGTTCGTCGGCGGTTTACAAAGGCGTGGCTGACGGAGAGTACACGGTGGGCCTGACCTTCGAGGAAGGTGCCGCGACCTACGTGAAGTCGAAGGCTCCGGTGAAGATCGTGTACATGAGCGAAGGTGTCATTTCCAAGGCCGACGGCACGGCGATCATCAAGGGTGCCAAGAACCTGGAGAACGCCAAGAAGTTCGTCGATTTCGTCTCCAGCAAGGAGACGCAGACGATGATCGCTTCGCAACTCAACCGCCGCTCGGTACGCAAGGACGTGCCGCCCGGTGAGGGCCTGATGCCGTTGCCCCAGATCAAGCTGATCCAGGACAACACGGAAGTGGTCAACAAGAGCAAGCGGCAGTGGCTGGAGAAATTCAAGGATATCTACACCAGCCTGTAAGCTCGATGGCGGCCGGGATTTTTGCCCCGGCCGCTTTTTTCATCGGGGCGACGTGCGCTCCGGGGACAGTTTCAAGAAAAATATGCCAAAGAACCGCGCCATGCTGCGCGGTCCATCGATAGGGGTCAATCCGTGAGTGTGTCTATTCATGTTGAAAACGTGGTCAAGCAGTATGGTCCGGTGACGATCATCCCCGACCTCTCGGTCGATATCCGGAACGGGGAGTTCTTTACGCTGCTCGGGCCCTCCGGTTGCGGCAAGACGACGCTGCTGCGCATGATCGCCGGGTTCAACAGCATCGAAGCGGGAACGATCCGCTTCGACGAGCAGGTCATCAACGCCATTCCGGCGCACAAGCGCAATATCGGAATGGTGTTCCAGAATTACGCGATCTTCCCGCATCTGACGGTCAGGAAGAACGTCGAGTACGGCTTGCAGTTCCGCGAGGTGTCCAAGGCCGAGATCGCCACCCGGGTCGATGACATCCTGAAGACGGTTCGGATCGAGGAGTATCAGGAGCGCCTGCCCGAGCGCCTGTCCGGCGGGCAGCAGCAGCGCGTGGCGCTGGCGCGGGCGATCGTCGTGCATCCGAGCGTGCTGCTGATGGACGAGCCGCTCTCGAACCTCGACGCCAAGCTTCGGGTCGAGATGCGCGGCGCGATCCGCGATATCCAGAAGAAGGTGGGAATCACCACCGTGTACGTGACGCACGATCAGGAGGAGGCGCTATGCATTTCCGACCGCATCGCCGTCATGCGCGAGGGTGTCATCCAGCAGATCGGGGCGCCGCAAGCCATCTACGCGCGGCCGGCCAACATCTTCGTGGCGACCTTCATCGGGCATTCCAACCTGTTCAAGGCGACACTGGCCGGCGGGGAACTGCGTTTCACGCCCGGATACGCCTGCAACATGGGCGGCCAGGTTCGACCGGACGCAAACGAAGGCCAGGTCGTGGCCGGCGTGCGCCCCGAGGAATTCCACCTGTCGGATTCTGCGACGGGGCTGGCCGCACGCATCGTCAAGACAACCTTCCTCGGCCGCTACGTGAACTATGAACTGGCCTTCGCCGATGCCGTCCTGCTGCCCGACCAGGCGGCGATCGAGTTTTCCCAAGACATCGGTACGGCGAAAAAAGTGTTCGAGCCGGGTGAGACCATTCACCTTGAAGTCAATCCGGAGAAGATCAACGTGTTCGCCGAGGACGGCACCAGCCTGATGCGGGGAGCGGTGTCATGAAGCTCGGCAAACTCCTGTCGTCACCACGCGATTTCTGGTTCTGGACCACGTTGTGCATCGCCGCGCTGTTCATCGTCTTTCTCGTCTATCCGCTGTTCTCGTTGTTTACCAGCAGTTTCGTCGATCCCGAAACCGGCGGATTCACGCTGACGCACTACGCCCAGTTTTTCAAGAAGCGCTATTACTACCGGGCGCTGCTCAACAGCATGAGCGTGACGGCCTGCGTCACCGTGCTGGCGGTGCTCATCGGTGCGCCGATGGCGTATCTGACTTCGGCGTTCCAGATTCGCGGCAAGCGCATGGTCGATGTGCTGATCATCGTCTCGATGCTTTCGCCGCCGTTCATCGGCGCCTACTCCTGGATTCTGCTCGGCGGTCGCAGCGGCGTGATCACCACGTTCGTTTCCGAGTATTTCGGCATGCAGATGCCGACCATCTACGGTTTTACCGGGATTTTGTTGGTGCTGACGCTGAAACTGTATCCGTTCGTCTATCTCTACGTCTCGGGCGCGTTGAAGAGCATCGACGTCTCGCTGAGCGAGGCGGCGGAGAGCCTGGGTTGCGACCCGATCAAGAAAGTGTTCACGATCATCCTGCCGCTGGTGACGCCTACCGTGCTGGCCGGGGGGTTGCTCGTTTTCATGAATGCCCTGGCCGATTTCGGCACGCCGATGCTGATCGGCGAGGGCTTCGTGGTCATGCCGGTGCTCATCTACTCCGAGTTCGTCAGCGAGATGGGCGGGCAGGCCAACTTCGCCGCGGCGCTCGCCGCGCTGATGGTCGTCCTGACCTGTCTAATCTTCCTCGGCCAGAAATATGTGGTGAACAAGAAGTCCTTCACCATGAGCGCGCTGCGGCCGATGAAGCCGACGACGCTGGCGCCGGTGCCGAGCGCTTTGGCCCACGTCTTTATCTACGGGCTGGTGTTCCTGTCGATCATTCCGCAGCTCACGGTGATCTACACCTCGTTCATGAAGGTCAATGGTGTCGTGTTCACCTCCGGCTATTCGCTGGACAGTTATCGAATCATCTTCGACAAGCTGGGGACGGCGATCACCAATACCTACCTGTACGGGCTGGCGGCGATTCTCATCATCGTGCTGCTCGGCATGTTCATCGCCTACTTGGCCACGCGGCGCCGGAACCTGATCACCTCGGTGATTGATACCTTCACCATGTTCCCGTACATCATTCCGGGCTCGGTCCTCGGGATCACGCTGCTGTTGGCCTTCAACAAGCCACCGATCGTGTTGAGCGGCACGGCCATGATCATCATCCTGGCCTTCGTGGTCCGGCGGCTGCCGTATACCCTGCGCTCCAGCGCGGCGATCCTGTACCAGATCAGCCCGAGTGTCGAAGAAGCCTCGATCAGCCTCGGCTGCTCGCCGATGAAGACCTTCTTCAAGGTCACGGCGATCATGATGCTTCCGGGCGTGATGGCCGGCGCGATCCTGAGCTGGATCACGGTGATCAACGAGCTTTCCGCGTCGGTGATCCTTTATACGGGCGGGACGCGGACGATGTCGGTGTCGATCTACACGGAAGTCATCCGCGCGAGCTACGGCACGGCCGCGGCACTGTCGTCGATCCTGACCTTGACGACCATCGTCTCGTTGATGATCTTCTTCAAACTGACCGGCGGCAAGGAACTGGCGCTGTAGTCTGAAAATGCGGTTCTTGGAGGAAAGATGGGCAAGTTTGACGGCTACGTTCTCGTATCCGATCTCGATGGAACCTTGATCGGGCGCGACCACAGCGTTTCGGACGAGAATGTCGCAGCCATTCGCGAGTTCGTCACCGAGGGCGGGCGTTTTCTCGGAGCAACCGGTCGGACCGAACTCAACGTGCGGCCCTATACCGTCGGCATTCCCCTGTCCTCGCCGTGGATCCTGTACAACGGCGCGGCGATCTATGACTGGGAGAGTGCATCGTTCATTTACAAGGCACCGCTGCCGCGTTCGCTGGCGCAGGCGTTTGTGTGCCGCGTGATGGCGCAATTCCGTAAGGTCAATATCCAGGTGTATGCCGGCGGGCCGTTCTGCCAGGTGAATGCCGACGGGCAGCCGGATGCGATCGCCGTCCGGGAAAATCAGGCATTCGAGAACAAACCCGTCGAGGCAATCACCGACGACTGGCTGAAGGTGCTGTTCTGCAGCGATACCCCGGAATACCTCGACGCCATCGAATCGCTCTTCGAAGGCGACCCCTTGCGCGGCGTGGCCCACAGCATGCGGTCGGGGCCGCGCTACTTCGAGGTGACCGCGCAGGGCGTTAACAAGGGAACGGCACTGGTGCACCTGAGGTCGCTCCTCGACCCCGAGCCGAGGTGCGTGGTGGCCATCGGCGACTACAACAACGACATCGAGATGCTTCAGGAGTCGGACATCCCCGCGGCGCCGGAGAGCGCGCTCGGCGAGGTCAAGCAGCACGCAAAGATCATCACGGCCTGCCATTCGCGCAGCGCCATCGCGGATCTGATCCGGAAACTTGCCGCCTCCGGCCAGTCCGCCTGAAGCTCCGGGCCATGGGCGGAAAGCGCGTCTCTCGTCTTGTCGCTGCCGTATTTCTGGGGTGGCTGGTCGTGGCCGGGCCGGTCTGCGCGCAGACGCGACGGATCAACGTGATCTGCTCGGTCCAGATCGAATGGTGCGAACTCGTCAAGAAGGCGTACCAGCAGGCCACGGGAGTCCGCATGGCGGTGATCCACCGCAGCAGCATCGAAGCCCTGGCGCTGCTCATGGCGGAACGCAAGAACCCGCGCACCGACGTCTGGTTCGGCGGCACGGGCGATCCGCATTTGCAGGCGGCGGAACAGGGCTTGACCGTCGCGTACCGCTCGCGCCAGTTCGACGACCTGCAGCCTTGGGCGCAGGCCCAGGCGAAGCGGGGTGCGTTCCGGACCGTGGGGCTGTATTCCGGAGCGCTCGGCATCGCCTATAACCCGGAGCAGATCCGCCGCCTTGGCGTCGAAGCGCCGCGCTGCTGGAGGGATCTTGTCCGTCCTGAGTTTGAACGCCAGGTCATGATGGGCAATCCGACCTCGTCCGGAACCGGCTACCTGATCCTCTCGGCGCTGACGCAACTGTTCGGCGAAGACGGCGCTTTCGCTTACATGAAGAAGCTGCATCGTAATGTCGCGCAATACACCCATGGCGGACGGGGCAGCATCGAGAACGTCGTGCGTGGCGAGGCCAGCGTGGCGATCGGGTTCATGCACGACGCAATAACGGCACAGGAGCGGGGCGCCAAGCTGGCGTTTACCCTGCCGTGCGAGGGAGCGCCGGCGGAAATCGGATCGCTTTCCCTGGTCGCCGGCGGGGCCAATGCCGTCGAGGCCCGCGAATTCTACGAATGGGCGCTGAGTCCCGAGGCGCAGACGCTGGCCCGGCAGGCGAGCGCCTTCCAGTGGTCGTCCAACGCGCGGGTTTCGGGCGTCGCGGGGCTGCCGACGGCTGATATGTCGGGAATCATCGAATACGATCATCGCCGCTTCGGATCGTCGGAGGTGAGAAAGCGTCTGCTGACGCGCTGGGTCAACGAAGTCAATGCTCCGGGCAATGAGTGAGACGCTGATCATGCGCGAGCATCTGCTTTCCCTCCACTTTCGACTTCTGGGCCTCCTGGCCGGGTGGCTCGCGGTCGCGCTGCCGGCGCATGCCGTGGCGGGATTGCATCAGGCGGTTGCCGACGTGACGCCGGAGATCCAGGCCATGTTTCGTGCGCTGGGCAGTCTGGGGGAAGTCGCTCTGGGAGGCGGTTTGCTCGTTGCAGCCCTGTCTTTCTGGCCGCACTGGCACGGCACGGATCGGCCGGCGTGGCAGCGGTTCGCGGCGGTTTTCGGGTTATTCGGGGCGGCGGCGATCTTCCTTGCCGGAATTCCGGCGATGCAGCGCGCGACCGACATGGAGCCGGGGGTGCATGGCGTGCCGTCGCTTCTGCTCCTCATCGCAATGTTCGTGCTGTTTCTGGCCATTCACCGGAAGGAGGGCGAACCGCGGCACGTTGATGCTTCCCGCGCGGAGACGGGATTTGCGTTGGTAGCGAGCGGTTGGATCGCCTTTCTCGTCATTCTCGTCGCGGTGCCGATCGCGTGTGCCTGGAGCCTCGTCTGGAATCGCGGCGGCAGTGGGTGGGGCGGTTTGTTCGGCGGTCTGGAGAGCCTGGTCAGCGCACGTTATTGGAGCCTCGGCTGCCTTGCCGGGGGCGGGGCGTGCGGTTCGGCCGTCAATTCGATCGTGCTCGGAATGCTCGTCGCCACGCTTGCGGGGCTTCTGGGTGCGGCGTTGGCGCTCTTCGTCCATCGGGCCGGATCGGCAGTGCGGCGTTCCGTCGCGGTATTGGCCTGCCTGCCGATGATCACGCCGCCGTTCCTGGTGGGGTTCGGACTGGCGCAACTGTTCGGCAAGGCCGGGCTGGTCAGCCTGATGCTCGAAACCGTCTTCGGGGTGACGAGTACGCGCTGGTTTTTCGGCGGGTACGGCGTGGCGATGGCGCAGATTTTCGCCTTCTTCCCGCTGGCCTACTTCATGGCCCTGCATGCGCTCGATTCGCTCGGTCGTGCGCAGATCGATGCCGCGAAGTACCTTGGCGCTTCGAACGCCGATGTGTTGCGTACCTTGGTGTTTCCGGTGTTGCGCGATCCGCTCGCGGTGGCGATGCTGGTGATCTTCGTCGAATCGCTGTCCGATGTCGGCAACCCGCTGGTGATCGGCGGCAAGCTCCGGGTACTGCCCGCCGAGCTCTTCTACAGCAGCAGCAGCGAACTGGCCGCCAACGCGATGACCGGGGTGCCGGCGCTCCTGTTGGTGGTCATTGCCCTGGCAATGACCGCATTGAAGGATAACGTGGCGCGTCGGCCGGCAATTTCGGAAATGGAAGCCCCTTCTGGCGAACCCGGGCGCTGCGACCTGCCGCGGACGCTGTCATGGTTGTCCGGCGTCCTGCTCGTGGCGACGGCCCTGGTTTTGATAGGCGTCTATGCGGCCATCGGAGTCGGGGCCTTTTCCGAGGGCGGGAAGGTGTTCGCTCCATTTACCCTCGACAATTTCTCGCGAGGTTTCGGCTTTACCCTGACAGCGGGCGGAATCGAGCTGACCGGGTCGGCGTGGGATTCCCTGCTGGCCAGCCTTTGGTGCGCGCTGCTGGCGTCACTGGCCGGCGGTGCAGCGGGCATGCTCATGGTCTGGACGCTCGGGAAGGTCGGCAAACCATCGGCCCGCTTCGTCGGGAATCTTTCGTCGTATTTTTTCTCGATCCCGAGTGTGGTGATCGGAGCAGGCTTCATGTTGGCCTTTGGCAGTCTCGGGTTCTCCGAGTTGGGAGCGTGGTTCATGATCGTCCTGGCCATCCTGATCCGTAACCTGTCGATTTGCCTGCGTTTCGGTGCTATTGCCATGAGCCGTCTGGATCGCGCGCAAATCGAAATGTCCGGCCTGCTGGGCGCGAGTTCGGCCACGACGTTTCTGCGCGTGGCGACGCCGACGTTGCGCCCGGTTTTCGTCGTCTGCGTGGCCTACGGCTTCATTCGCTCGATGACGACCCTCGGGTCGGTTCTCCTGTTATCTTCCGCGGAGAATCAGGTGGCCACGACCTTCATGATCGATCGTATCGGCATCGGCGAGTTCGGGGTCGGTATGGCTTACGGCGTGGTGCTCGCGGGGTGCATCGCGGCGGTGTTGTCGGGCGGATGGCTGTTGATGTCGGCGCACCGGCACTTGCCGGGCTGGGGGCAGGTCATGGCGGATCTTAAGGCGGCTATCGTGTTGGCAGAGAAGAACGGCGTGCGCGGAGTGGCGAGATGATTCATCGGATGAGTCGCCGATACATCCGGTCCGGAGTGGTGGGTTCGTTGGCAATGGGAGTTGGCTGATGGTGGGGTTTCACGGGGTTTCGATCGAAGCCAGGAAGGTGTCGCTTTCGCTCGGCGACAGGCGAGTGCTCACGGATATCGACCTGCGCATCGAGGCCGGTGATTTCTTCTGCCTGCTTGGTCCGTCGGGCGCGGGGAAAACGTCGTTCCTGCGGGTGATCGCCGGATTGGCGACGCCGGAAGCCGGGGAACTGCTTATCGACGGCGAGCGCGTGACCGCCAGGCCGCCGCAGAAACGTGGCGTGGGTATGGTGTTCCAGGGTCTCGGGTTGTGGCCGCACATGACGGTGGCGGAGACCGTCGGTTACGGCCTGGCGAGGCAACGTCTGCCGGACGAAACGATACGCCGCAAGGTCGGGACGATGCTCGAATCCGTCGGCCTGACCGAGTTCGCTGAAAAGTACCCGGGAGAACTCTCCGGCGGTCAGCAGCAGAAGGTGGCGCTGGCGCGCGCACTGGCCGTCGAACCGCGCATCCTCCTGCTCGACCAGCCGCTGTCGGCGCTGGACCTGACGTTCCGAACCCAGTTGCTCGGCGATATCCATGCCTTGCAGCGGGAACTCGGAATCACCACGGTGATGGTGACCCACGAACCGGAGGAGGCGCTGAGTGTCGCTGATCGGGTGGCCGTGATCCGTGATGGCGCAATCCGGCAGATCGGTTCGCCGGCGGCGCTCTACGACTACCCGGCCGACTCGTTCGTTGCCGCTTCGGTGGGCACCGCCAATCTGCTGGCAGGGAAAGTGTTCGAGGATGAAACAGGACAGATGCGCTTCAACTCCGACGCGACCGGCGATGTCCCCTTGTTCGAACGCCTGCATCGTCCGACGGCCGGATCTGCCCTGGCGTGCTTCCGACCGACGTCGGTGCGCTTTGCGCCCTACGACGCGATGACGGATACCTCCGATTCGGTCTGGATGACGGGGCGGATCGTGCGCAGCGAGTTTCGCGGCGGCTATCTGCGCTACAGTGTCAGCGTGGCGAATGAAACCGTCGTATGCGACCTGCCGCATCGCAAGGCGGCGCTGGCGCTGCCTGCGGGAAGCGAGATTCTGGTCGGCGTCGAAACAAGCCAGATAAGATTCATCAATGTCTGAAGGAAACATCAGGGGTTCGGGGTGGATATACTGAGGATTCGCTCGTTCGTCACCGTGGCACGCCTCGGGAACGTGACCCGGGCGGCGGAGGCGCTGCACCTTACGCAGCCGGCGGTGACCGGGCACATCCGGACGATGGAACAGGAGCTCGGCGTCGCGTTGTTCCAGCGTACCGCCAACCGCATCGAACTGACCAAGGCCGGGGTCGCGCTGCTGCCGGATGCGGAACGCGTCCTGTCCGATTTCAACCTCCTGCTCAGCCATGCCAAGTCGATCAAGGGCGAGGTGACCGGAAGCCTCAACTTCGCCATGGTCGACGATATCGAGTTCCAGCGCATCGGGAATTTCCTGCGCGGACTGCGCGCGGCGTTTCCGCTGTTGCAGTTGCGCACGACGAATTGCTCGTCCGAGGAAGTCATCGAACGGGTCATCGCCGGAAAATGCGACGCCGGATTCTGCATCGTAGACGCCGTGCCGCCGGAACTGGGCGAAATCCGCTTGCGCACGGTCAACTACGTCGTTCTGGCGCCCGCAACGTTGCGTGATTCGCTCGGCAAGGCCGGCTGGCGGGATGTTGCCGCGATGCCGTGGATTTCCCCACCCGGGCGAAGCCATGTGCGAGCGATACAGAACGCCATGTTCGCCAACCAGGGCCTGGCGCCGAATGTGGTTATCGAGTGCGATCAACTGGCGGCGATCGAAGGCATGGTGCGATCCGGCCTCGGCCTCGCCCTGATGCGCGAGGACGTGGCGACCGAGATGGCGGCCGAAGGCGAATTCTTCATCTGGCCGCACGCGAGCCTGACGAGCAAGGTCGTGTTCGTCTACCGTGCCAGCGAGGAATCGAATCCGGCAACGATCGGCATGATTTCGGTGTTGCGGAAGAGCTGGGAATAGGGGACCTGCTTCACATCGTCTTGCGCAGCACCCGCATCGCCGAATACTCGAATCCCAGCCGTTTGTAGAACGCCAGTGCCGGCGCGTTGTCCTTGTCGGCGAGCAGCGTGACACGCGGCAGGCCGTTGGCGGCGGCCCAGGCGAGGATGTGTTCGACGAGCTTGCGTCCAAGCCCGCTGCCGCGGCGAGCCGCCTTGACGATCACGTCTTCGAGCAGGATCACCCGCCGACCCTCGGCCGTGCTCACGGTGAACAGCGCGTTGGCCATGCCGGCGACACTGTCGTCGACACGCACAACAAAAAGCCGCCCGATGGCGGGATTGTCGAGGATCAGGCGCAGACCGGCGAGCTGTTTGTGCCGCTCGGGCTGGAAATCGCTTTCCAGCGTGAACAATTCGGCGAGCAGGTCGGCCATCGGCTCCAGGTCGTCGGCGGTGGCGAAATCGATGGTGGCGTTCATGGCTATCCAATCAGGGCAACGGCTTTGATGTGCGCCCAGAGATCCATACCCGGTTGTATCGCGAGTTGGGCAGCCGAGCGCTTGGTCAGGCGGGCGATCAGCGGGGTGGTCCCGACATCCAGCCGGACCAGCGCCTGCGCCGGATGGGAGTCGTCGGCGATGGCCGAAACGCTTGCCGGCAGGGCGTTGAGGATGCTGGTGTCTTCCCCTTTGCCGTGCGACAGGCTGACGTCACGGGCGAGGATGCGCACGCGCGCGCGATGACCGAGCGGCATGCCGTTGTCGCGCACCCAGAGGCTGCCGCCGGCAAACTGGACGCGGATGAGATGCCACTGGGTGTCGCGTACGGCGACCGTGGCTTCGATCACCACGCCGGCATCCTCGCCCAGGCGGATCGGCAGGTCGAGCCGCGCCAGCGTGTCGGCTAGTGGGCCGTTGGCCAGCACTTTGCCGTCCTCCATGGCCACGATATGGTCGGCGAGGCGCGCCACTTCGTCGGGCGAGTGGCTGACGTAGAGCACTGGGATATCCAGTTCATCGTGCAGGCGTTCGAGGTAAGGCAGGATCTCCTGCTTGCGCTTGAGGTCCAGCGCGGCCAGCGGTTCGTCCATAAGCAGAAGGCGCGGGCTGACGGCGAGCGCACGGGCGATGGCCGCGCGCTGGCGTTCGCCGCCGGAAAGCCGGTCCGGCTTGCGTTCGAGAAGGTGGCCGATGCCGACCAGTTCGATGGCGTGATCGAGGCGGACCCGCTGCGGGTCGCTCATGCGCTTCATCCCATAGCGCAGGTTGCCGAGTACAGTCAGGTGCGGGAAGAGGCTGGCTTCCTGGAAGACGTAGCCGAGGGGACGCTTATGCGTCGGTAACCATTGCCGGTCGTCCTGCCAGACTTCGCCGTTGACCGTCAGCCTTCCCGCACGGGCGTGTTCCAATCCGGCGATGCAACGCAGCAAGGTGGTCTTGCCGGAACCGGAGTGGCCGAACAGCGCGGTGACGCCGCGCCCTGGTAGAACCAGGTCGACATCAAGGGTGAAACCGGGCCAGTCCAGGCGGAAGCGGGCGTCGATGGTGTTCGTCGTTGCCTTCATCTCAGGCTCCCTTCTTCGTGCCCGGCCGCCAGGCGTAAAGCATCAGCAGGACAAGGAAGGAAAACACCAGCATCACTGCCGACAGGCGGTGCGCCGCGGCGTATTCCAGCGCCTCGACGTGATCGTATATCTGCACCGAAGCGACGCGCGTGACGCCCGGCAGGTTGCCGCCGATCATCAGCACCACGCCGAATTCGCCGACGGTGTGCGCGAAGGTGAGGATCGACGCGGTGAGGTAGCCGGGGGCGGCCAGCGGCACGGCGACGGTGAAGAAAGCGTCGATGGGCGAGGCGCGCAGAGTCGCGGCGACTTCCAGCGGCCGTTCGCCGATACCCTCGAACGCCGTTTGCAGCGGCTGCACCATGAACGGCAGCGAGTAGAACACCGAGGCGACGACCAGCCCCCAGAAGGTAAAGGGCAGCCGCCCGAGTCCCAGCGCCTCGGTCAACTGACCGACCGGGCCGTTCGGCCCCATGGCCAGCAGCAGGTAGAAGCCGAGCACCGAGGGCGGCAGCACCAGCGGCAGGGCGACGACGGCGGCGATCGGCCCTTTCCACCAGGCTTTGCAGCGCGCCAGCCACCAGGCGATGGGCGTGCCGATGAGCAGCAGGATCACCGTAACGATGCCGGCCAGCCGCACGGTGAGCCAGATGGCTTGCAGGTCGCTGTCGGAGAGCATGATGGTTCCCTATTCGTCAGTCAGGTTGGCGATGAACGGTAGCCACGTCATTCCGGCGAAAG
>DBMG01000114.1 GCA_002304785.1 Candidatus Accumulibacter sp. UBA704
GAGAAGAATGCCCAGTATGGCGCTGCCCTTTTCCACGCGACGCTCGCCGCCGCGCTGTCCGACTGGCTGGTTTCCGCAGCGCCCGCGGAGGCTGCGGTGGTCGCCGGAGGCGGCTGTCTGCAGAATCAGGTCCTCGGGCGTGGCCTGCGCAGCCGGCTGACCGATGCCGGCTTCCATCTGATCGAAGCGCGGCGTATCCCGCCCAACGACGGTGGCATCGCCCTCGGCCAGGCATGGATTGCCCAGCATTATCTACTGGGAATCAGCGCGTAACGAAAGTCGGCTTGTAGCCGAGCGCCAGGCGAATCCGCTCGGCCACTTTTTCAGCCTCGGCGCGCGTGGCGTAAGGGCCGAGATGGACTCGATGGATATTCCCCGCCGACTGGATCTGGATCCCCTCGGTCAGCCATTCCAGTTCGCGCGACAGATGGGAGCGCAGACTCTCGGCGTTGTCCGCGCTGGAGAAGGCGCCAAGCTGGAGGAACAGCCCTTTCGTTTCGCCGGTGGCTGGCAATGGTTCAGGGGATTTCGCCATGGATCCGTTGTCCGTCGCCAGCTGCTTCATCAGCAGTTCGAATTCGTCGCGTTCGGCCTTTGCAGCTACCGGCTTCACAGGCAATACCGGCGTACGGGCTTCGGCGTAGAGCGGTGATGTGGACTCGCTGGGCAGCAAGGCTTCGACTTCAACCAGCGTGCTGCCGTTGTTGACGTAGCCGAGACGATGCGCGGCAGCATAGGAAAGGTCGATGATGCGGTCGGCGTGGAAGGGGCCGCGATCCGTGACGCGCACGACTACCGATTTCCCGCTGCCGACGTTGGTCACGCGTACGTAGGACGGAATGGCCAGGGTCGGGTGTGCGGCCGTCATCGCGAACATGTCGTAGGGTTCGCCGATCGAGGTCTTCTGGCCATGGAACTTTTTGCCGTACCAGCTGGCGATGCCGCGCTGCCGGACAGGCTTGAGCGCGGTGTTCGGCACATACGACTTGCCGAGCACGACATATGGGTTGTTGGCGAAGCGGTGCAGTGGCTCCAGGCGCGGCTGCGCGTCGGGGATCGCGTCGAGGTTGTCGGGGATGTCGTCGGCCGGGCCGTCGTCCTTATAGTAGCCGCCGCCGCGCTTCTGCACGACGGTCGACGGTTTGCGCGATGGAACGCCGGGAGTGACCGGTTCGGCACCGGGAGCGGAGTCAGGGACGCGTGCCGGCTGTCCGCCGCAACCCGCCAGCGCCAGCAGTACGGCCACCGTGCCAAGTCGCAGCCAACTCTCTTCTCGCCTCACTCCTCGCTCCTCACTGTTTCACAAGCATCCGGTGCGTCTGGATGCTCATCAGGATGCCGAGACCGAGGAACAGCGTCACCAGGGCTGTGCCGCCGTAGCTCATGAACGGGAGCGGCACGCCGACCACCGGCAGGATGCCGCTGACCATGCCCATATTGACGAAGGCGTAGGTGAAGAAGCTGAGGGTGATCGAGCCCGCCAGGGTGCGGGCGAACAGCGTCGAGGCGTTGGCGGTGATCATCAGGCCACGGGCGATGAGCAGCAGGTAGAGGACGACCAGGATGCAGTTGCCGACCAGGCCGCGCTCTTCGGAAAAGACGGCGAAAATGAAGTCGGTATGCCGTTCCGGGATGAACTCCAGGTGGGTTTGCGTGCCCTGCAGCCAGCCTTTGCCGAACGGGCCGCCGGAGCCGATGGCAATGGTCGACTGGATGATGTGGTAGCCGGAGCCGAGCGGGTCCGTGGTCGGATCGATCAGGGTGAGGATACGCTTGCGCTGGTAGTCGTGGAGCATGCTCCAGATGAAGGGCGCGGAACCCGCCGCCGCGGCGATCATGCCGACAATGATCTTCCACGGCAGACCAGCGAAGAAGATCACGTAGAAACCCGCCGCGCCGACCAGGATCGCCGTGCCGAGATCCGGCTGCTTGGCGATCAGGGCGAAGGGGACGAGCAACAGCAAGCCGGCGATGACGTAGTGACGCAGCCTGAGGACGGCCTCGTACTTGTGGAAATACCAGGCCAGCATCAGCGGCGTGGCGATCTTGAGGATTTCGGATGGCTGGATGCGGGTGATGCCGATCGGTAGCCAGCGGCGTGCTCCATTGACCTTGACGCCGATTACATAGACCAGAATCAGCAATATCACGCCGATGACGTAGAGCGGCACCGCAAAGCGCATCAGCTTTTGCGGCGGCAACTGTGCGATGAGCCACATGACCAGCATCCCGACGCCCATGTTCAAGAGCTGGCTGACAGCCCGGTTGCTGGCGTAGACAGTGGCACTGTAGATGGTCGCCAGTCCGAAGGCCATGATCACCAGGGCGATGGTCAGCAGAGGGCCGTCAATATGTTCGACCAGGCGCTTGCGCAGACGTTGGAGGATTTGGGGGAGCATGGTTATTCCTCGTCCTCGATCGCGGCTTCGTCTTCCTTGGCCGGGCCTTTGGGCTGCTTGCCGAGCAGATAGTAGTCCATGACCATGCGCGCGATCGGCGCCGCCGACTGCGCGCCGAAGCCGCCGTTTTCCACGAGCACGGCCAGGGCGATCTTCGGCTGGTCGGCCGGGGCGAATGCGATAAACAGGGCATGGTCGCGCAATTCCTGCTTCAACTTGTGTCCCTTGTAGTCGGCGCCCTTCAGGCTGAATACCTGGGCCGTTCCGGTCTTGCCTCCCGAGACGTACTCGGCGCCGGCAAAGGCGCGGGCGCCGGTGCCCTCCTTGTTGACGCCGACCATGGCTTTCTTGATGGTCTCGATGTTCTGTGGCTTCCAGGGGAGCGTGCGCAACGGTTCCGGCTCGATCAGGGTCTTTTCTCCGGTCTTGCTATTGGTGATGTGCTTGACCAGGTGCGGGCGGAATATCACTCCGTTGTTGGCCACGGCGGCCGTGGCCTGGGCCAGCTGGATCGGGGTGTAGGCGTTGTAGCCCTGGCCGATGCCGATGGAGATGGTCTCGCCAGCGAACCATTTTTGCTGCTCCGCTCGCTTGAAGCGCCGCTTCTTCCATTCCGGCGAAGGCAGGACGCCTTCCGATTCGCCTTCGATATCGATGCCGGTCCTGCTGCCGAGCCCGAGCGGGCCCATGAACCGGGCGATGTTTTCGATGCCCATGTCGTTGGCCAGCATGTAATAGTAGGTGTCGCACGAATGCACGATCGACTTGTACATGTCGACCATGCCGTGGCCTCCCTTCTTGTCATCCCGGAAGGTATGCCCCCCAAAGGTGAAGTAACCGGGGTCGGATATGGCTTGCGCGGGAGTGCGCTTGCCCAGTTCGAGTGCGGCCAGCGCCATGAACGGCTTGAATGTCGATCCGGGCGGATAGGCGCCGTTCAGCGCGCGGTTGACCATTGGCCGGTCGGGAGAGTTGTTGAGCTGCTCCCAGTCCTCTGAGCGGATGCCGTCGACGAAGAGATTCGGGTCGAAAGTCGGCGTGGAGACGAGGGCCAGGATGCCGCCGGTCGACGGTTCGATGGCCACCAGGGCGCCACGCCGGTCGCCGAAGGCTTTTTCAGCCATTTCCTGCAGTTTGGTATCGAGAGTCAGGGTCAGGTTGTTGCCGGGTACCGGAGCGGTCCGCGACAGGTTACGGACCGCCCGGCCACCAGCGTCGATTTCCACTTTTTCGTAACCGGTCTCGCCGTGCAGATGGAACTCGTAGGATTTCTCCAGGCCGGTCTTGCCAATGTGTTCGGTACCCTTGTAGTTGGCGCCTTGCTCCTTTTCCTCGATGGCTTCGAGGTCGGCCTTGTTGATGCGGTTGATATAGCCGATGGCGTGCGAGGCGATCGGCCCGAGCGGGTATTGGCGGAACAGGCGCGCCTTGACCTCTACACCGGGGAAGCGATAGCGATTGGCAGCGAAACGGGCGACTTCCTCGTCGGAGAGGCGGGTGCGTATGGGCAGGCTTTCAAAGGATTTGCTCTCTTCGAGCAGCTTGCGAAAACGCCGTTTGTCCTTGGGCAGGATTTCGATCAGTTCGCCAAGACTCTCGATGGTCTGGTCGAGGCTTTCAATCTTCGATGGCGTAAGTTCCAGGGTGAACGCGGAGTAGTTGCGGGCCAGGACCACCCCGTTGCGATCGGTGATAACCCCGCGGTTGGGAGGGATTGGTACCAGCGAGATGCGGTTGTCTTCGGCACGCGTCGTGTAGTACTCGTGCTGGAAGATCTGGAGGAAGACGAAACGCCCGACCACGATGGCAAAGGCCAACACCACGGTCCCTGCGGCAAACGCGATGCGGAAGCGAAACCGGTTGAGTTCGCCGTCCTGGGATTGCTGCGAGGTGGTGCGGATCAGCACGGCCGTATTCTCAGATGGGCCGGTTGTCGTCGCGCTCGACCGGCTGGTACTGGGGCAGCAGCAGCGCGAAGGTCAACGGCACCCACAGGGCCGCTCCGACGAATGGGCCGATGAAATAGCTCAATCCGGGCAGGACGATTCCGGGCATGGCGCGGACGATGAATTGCACGGCCTGTACGATGAGCAGTAAGGGGAGGACATGCAGCGCCTGCTGACCGAGTGGGAACCACAAGATACGGCGCGAGATCGAGGCAGCGGCGTACGACACCAGGACGTAGGCCAGCGTGTGCTGACCCAGCAGGCTCGCATCGGCGACGTCCATGACCAGTCCGAGCAGGAAGGCGATTCCCATGCCGACGCGGCGCGGTTCCCTGATGCTCCAGAAGATCAGGATCAGTGCGACCCAGTCGGGCATCCAGGGCCATGCCGAAGTTGGCAGGAAGTTGAGTAGCAGAGCGACGAACAGGCTGACAGCGATGAACCACGGGCGAACCGGCAGGAGAATGCGCGAGGAATAAAAAGTCGGCTGCATCCGCTTAATCCTTCTTGAGGCGCCGCTTGGCGCCCGGTTTTGCAACCGGATTTCCCGTTGCCGCCGGGGTTTTCAGTTGCTCGGGTATTTGCGCGGCCTCGTGCCGATCGAGCACCATGATTTCGCCGAAATTCTCCACCCCCGCCATGGGAGCGCAGTAGATGCGGGCGAAAGAATACGACGTGTCACGTTCGATATGCACGACGCGAGCGACCGGTAGGCCGCGCGGGAAAATGCCGTCGAGCCCCGAAGTGACCAGCGTATCGCCGTTCTGCACGTCGGCATTCGCCGGCAGGTAGCGCAGTTCGAGCTGGCCGTTGCCCAAGCCGAAAACGACGGAACGCTGGCCGGTACGAAGGATCTGCACGGGAACGGCCTGATCCTTGTCGGTGATCAGCGTGATTTCGGAAACGAACGGAAAGACGCGTGTTACCTGGCCGATGATTCCGGCATCATCGACTACCGGTTGTCCGGCCGAGATCTTGTCTTGCTGTCCTTTGTCGACAATGACTCGCCGCGAGAACGGGTCGCGCGCCGCGTAGATGATCTGCGCCACGCGGCCATTGACCTTCTGCCGATTCCTGACGTCGAGCAGTTTGCGCAAGCGCTCGTTTTCGGCTTCGAGCTGCTGCGTGCGCAGGATGGTCTCGGCATTCGACAGCTGGGCGCGTCTGAGGCGCGTATTCTCATCTTCCAGACGCGACAGGCTGGAAAAATAGTCGGCCGAGTTTTTCAGGAAATCGACCGGGGCATGCGCTGCCTGCTGCGCGGGGTGAGTAAACAGCGATACGCCCTGACGCAGCAATTCCAGGGTCTGGAAGCGCGAGTCAACGAAAAGCAGGGCGATCGAAAGCATGGCGTAGAACGACAGCTGCGCCAGCGGCGCCGGTCCGCGCTTGAAGAACGGTGGCGGCTGATGGTCCATGCGATTCAAGGAAGGATGGCGGGTAAGCAGAAGAAGAGAGCAGCGAGACGGTGGGGATTATCCCACAGTCTCACGCTCCTTCCTGCTCCGGTTGCGCCAAAGGACGTCAGTCGGACGCGAAGATGCTGCCGAGCTTGTCCATGCGCTCGAGCGCCAGACCGCAGCCGCGCGCCACGCAGGTCAGCGGCTCCTCGGCAACGATGACCGGTAGGCCGGTTTCTTCCATCAACAACCGGTCGAGGTCGCGCAGCAGGGCGCCGCCGCCGGTCAGGACCATGCCCTTGTCGGCGATGTCGGCACCGAGTTCCGGCGGCGTCTTTTCCAGCGCCGACTTGACCGCCGAAACGATGCTGTTGAGCGGTTCAGTCAAGGCTTCGAGGATTTCGTTCGAGGAAATCGTGAACTTACGTGGAATGCCTTCGGCCTTGTTGATGCCGGAAACTTCCATTTCGCGCACTTCGGCGCCGGGGAATGCGGAACCGATGTTCTTCTTGATGCCTTCGGCGGTGTTTTCGCCGATCAGCATGCCGTAGTTGCGGCTGATGTAGTTGATGATCGCTTCATCGAGCTTGTCGCCACCGACACGCACCGAACCCGCATAGACCATGCCGCCGAGTGAAATGACACCCACTTCGGTGGTGCCGCCGCCGATGTCGACGACCATCGACCCGGTTGGCTCGGAAACTGGCAGTCCGGCACCGATCGCCGCCGCCATCGGTTCCTCGATCAGGAATACCTGGCTGGCACCGGCGCCGATGGCCGATTCGCGGATGGCGCGGCGCTCGACCTGGGTGGAACCGGATGGCACGCAGAT
This sequence comes from Candidatus Accumulibacter sp. UBA704, assembly GCA_002304785.1. Taxonomy (GTDB): domain Bacteria; phylum Pseudomonadota; class Gammaproteobacteria; order Burkholderiales; family Rhodocyclaceae; genus Propionivibrio. The sequence goes on from DBMG01000114.1 coordinate 6,578, forward strand.
GATGATGCGCGGGCTCGGGGAAAGCAGGCGCGAGTCATGCACCTTGCGGATGAACTGCTTGAGCATTTGCTCGGTGACCGTGAAGTCGGCAATCACGCCATCCTTCATCGGGCGAATCACGGTAATGGCGCCCGGCGCTTTGCCGAGCATTTCCTTGGCGCTCTGGCCGACGGCCTGAATGGTCTTGCGGGCGTTGGGACCGCCTTCCATGCGAATGGCAACGACCGACGGTTCGTCGAGGACGATGCCCTTGCCGCGTACGTAGATCAGGGTGTTGGCGGTGCCCAGGTCGATGGCCAGGTCGTTCGAAAAATAACTGCGCAGAAAACTGAACATGCGTTTCTATCCGTTAAAGCTCCGCAGAGGCTGCGGACTGCAAAGCGTTTATGATACCTTATAAGGCTTCCCGATTTCACATCTTACTGATTTATCAGCCATGTCGCTTACCCTGGAACAAGTCCGGAGGGTCGCCCAGCTCGCCCGGATCGACATCAGCGATGCCGAGGCGGAAAGCACGCTCGGCCACCTGAATGGAATATTTTCTCTGATCGAAGAAATGCAGGCCGTCGATACGCGCGGGGTCGAGCCGATGGCGCATGCTCAGGATCTCGCTCAGCGCCTGCGCGTGGATGAGGTGACCGAGGTGAACCGGCGGGATGCCTACCAGGCCGTGGCTCCGGAAACCGAAGCCGGCTTGTACCTCGTGCCGAAGGTGATCGAATGATCACACGCAGCCTTTCTGCGCTGGCCCGGGCGCTGGCGGCCCGGGAAATTTCCAGTGTCGAGCTGACCCGGCTCTATCTCGAACGCATTGCGCGCCTCAATCCGAAGTTCAATGCCTACATTTCCGTCGATGAGGAAAAAAGCCTGGCGCAGGCACGAGCTGCTGACGACATGCTGGCGGCAGGCCAGGCCGGTCCGCTCACCGGCATACCCCTGGCGCAGAAGGACATCTTCTGCGCCAGGGGCTGGCTGACGACCTGTGGCTCGAAGATGCTCAGCAACTTCGTCAGCCCTTACGACGCTACCGTAATCGAGCGCTTCAACGCCGCCGGTACCGTCATCCTCGGCAAGACCAACATGGACGAGTTCGCCATGGGCTCGTCGAACGAAACCTCGCATTTCGGCGCGGTACGCAATCCGTGGAACACCGAATGCGTTCCCGGTGGATCGTCCGGCGGCTCGGCGGCGGCGGTGGCGGCGCTGCTCGCTCCGGCGGCGACCGGCACCGATACCGGCGGCTCGATACGCCAGCCGGCCGCGATGTGCGGCCTGACGGGCCTGAAGCCGACCTACGGAGTCGTTTCGCGCTACGGCATGATCGCCTTCGCCTCGTCGCTCGACCAGGGCGGGCCGATGGCCCGGTCGGCCGAGGATTGCGCGCTGCTGCTCAACACCATGGCCGGCTTCGACGAGCGCGATTCGACCAGCCTCGATCGTCCGAAAGAAGACTACACGCGCGACGTCGAGAAACCTCTCGCAGGACTGAAGATCGGCCTGCCGAAGGAGTTTTTCGGCGAGGGCTGCGACCCGGACGTCATGAAGCGCATCGAAGAGGCGATCGCCGAATACCGCAAGCTCGGCGCCGAGACCATCGAGGTCAGCCTGCCGAACATGAAGCTGGCGGTGCCGGCGTACTACGTGATCGCCCCGGCCGAGGCCAGCTCGAACCTGTCGCGTTTCGACGGTGTGCGTTACGGCTACCGGGCGCCGGAATATGCCGACCTCAACGACATGTACAGCAAGACGCGGGCGCAGGGCTTCGGCGAGGAAGTGAAACGCCGCATCCTGATCGGCACCTACGTGCTTTCGCACGGCTACTACGACGCTTACTACCTGCAGGCCCAGCGTATCCGCCGCCTCATCGCCAACGACTTCGTCGAGGCGTTCAAACAGTGCGACGTGATCATGGGACCGACCAGTCCGACCACCGCCTTCAGGATAGGTGAAAAAGCCTCCGATCCGGTGCAGATGTACCTTTCGGACATTTATACGATCGCCGTCAACCTCGCTGGCCTGCCCGGAATGGCTGTCCCGGCGGGGTTCGTCGGTGGGCTGCCGGTCGGGTTGCAGCTGATCGGCAACTATTTCAGCGAAGCCAGGCTGCTTAACGTTGCGCACCGCTACCAACAGGTGACCGACTGGCACCTGCAGCATCCGGCAGGCTTGGACTGAACCTGCCATGAGAGCGCTTGTTCTCCTTGCTCTGGCTGTTCTGCTAGTTTCCTGCGCTACGCCGGAACCGGCGCCGTCGGCGCAGGGAACGGCCGCGGAGCTGGAGAAACCTGTCGCGATCTCCGAGAAGAAGCGGCGCCAGGACAACCAGATAGAGTCGCAGCCGCTCAAACATCTGGCCGGGCGCAAGCTCAAGCCGATTCCGGACAAGGAGCTCGACGTGCGTACACGCTGCAGCTTCAAGGATGTCCAGGGCGGTCGCGGCAGCATGGATCTGCAGGTCACGAAGGCTGAAGTGAAGCGCTTCGTGGCGGAGGTGACGATCCCGAAACAGGGACTGTGCCGTTTCGACATGAAGCAATTCGAGCAGACCTCCAAGATGCCCAACGTGGTGCTCACCGACCGGGAAAGTGCCTGCACCGTACGCATGTGGGAACAGGAAAAGGGCGTCACGGTGGCGTTCAACAGTTGCCAGGCGAAATGCAGCGGAGATGCTTTCAGCTATCTCTGGCCGATCCTGGTCGATACGCGCAGCGGCCGCTGCGCATGATGATGAATAGGTAAGAGGCGATGAAACAGTGGGAAGTGGTGATCGGCATCGAGACGCACGTTCAACTCTCGACGCAATCCAAGATTTTCTCCGGCAGTTCGACGGCCTTCGGCGCCGAGCCGAACGTGCAGGCCAACGCTGTCGACCTGGCCCTGCCGGGTGTGTTGCCGGTGCTCAACAAGGGTGCCGTCGAATGCGCGATCCGCTTCGGCCTGGCAGTCGAGGGGCAAGTGGCGCCGAAATCGGTGTTCGCGCGCAAGAACTACTTCTATCCCGATCTTCCCAAGGGCTACCAGATCAGCCAGTATGAACTGCCGGTGGTGGTCGGCGGCAAGGTGGCGATACAACTCGGACAGGGCGACGACCTCTCTGAGAAAACGATCAACCTGACGCGCGCCCACCTCGAGGAAGATGCGGGCAAGTCCTTGCACGAGGATTTCCACGGCAAGTCGGGGATCGATCTCAACCGTGCCGGAACGCCGCTGCTGGAAATCGTCACCGAGCCGGACATGCGCTCGTCGGCCGAGGCTGTGGCTTACGCCAAGGCGTTGCACGCGCTGGTGCGCTGGATCGGAATCTGCGACGGCAATATGCAGGAAGGCTCGTTCCGCTGCGACGCCAACGTATCGGTGCGTCCCGTAGGCCAGAAGGAGTTCGGCACGCGGCGCGAAATCAAGAACCTCAACTCCTTCCGTTTCATGCAGCAGGCTATCGACTACGAAGTGCAGTGGCAGATCGCGCATATTGAGGATGGCGGGCGCGTCGAGCAGGCCACGGTGCTGTTCGATCCCGATACCGGCGAGACGCGCGCCATGCGCTCGAAAGAGGACGCGCACGACTACCGCTATTTTCCCGACCCCGACCTGCTGCCGCTAATCATCAGCCGCGACTGGATCGAGCGCGCACGATCGGCCTTGCCTGAACTGCCGGCGGCCAAGAAGCAGCGTTTCGTGACCGACTTCGGATTGTCGGCCTACGACGCGACGACGCTGACCGCATCGCTGGAAGTCGCGGACTTCTACGAGGCGACCGTTGTCGTGGCCGGGAAGGCAGCGGCCAAACCCTGCGCCAACTGGGTCATGGTCGACCTCGCGGCACGCCTGAACAAGGAGGGCATGGAACTTGCGCACTCTCCGGTATCAGCTGTCCAACTGGGCGGGCTGGTGGCACGTATCGCCGACAACACCATTTCCAACAACATCGCCAAGAAAATCTTCGACGCGCTGTGGAACGGCGAGGGCAAATCCGCCGATGAGATCATTGACAAGCAGGGGCTCAAGCAGATCACCGACTCCGGCGCCATCGAAGCGCTGATCGACGAAGTGCTGGCGGCCAATGCGGCGATGGTCGCGGAATTCAGGGCCGGCAAGGAAAAAGCGTTCAATGCGTTGGTGGGTCAGGCGATGAAGGCCACCAAGGGCAAGGCCAACCCGCAGCAGGTCAACGAACTGCTGCGCCGCAAGCTGGCTTAGGAAAACAGCAGTCGATCTCGCGCTCCGGCGAAAGCCGGGGTCCGGTGCGTTGAATCTGGGGGACTGCGGCAAGCGCGGACGTTACTTCAACGTCCCCTTGCGGCGCATCAGGTCGAGATAGCGCTTGCGATCGTCGTCATACTTGGCCTGGACGGCATCGATTTCCTTCTTCTTGGATTCGATGATCGCCTCTTGGCCCTTGATCTCGAATTCGGTGTCGCTCAGACCTTTCTGAATCTCGGCCGGCATCTTCTTCTTCTTGTAGAACTCGGCCTCGTTCTCGTATTTCTTGCGCAGGGTCCGGATTTCCGCAATCCTCGCCTCGGCGTTCTTGATGGATTTGTTGATCTCCTCGAGCGAACGCTTGCGCATGGACTCGATGTCATCCACGTTGGCGTAGGTGTCCGTCAGCGCCTGATCCTTGCGCTGCTGTTCCTTCTGCCGGGCTTCCTCTTCCTTGCGACGTTGTTCTTCGGCCGCCTTCTGGGCACGCTGTTCGGCGGTCAGGGGAGCCTCGACCTCGCGTACCGTCCGCCCGTCCGCGCCCAACTCGCGGTAGGCGCGTCCGAAGCACGCCTGGGGCAGGATGTCGCCGCACACCTGTTTGCCGGTGGAGTCGGCGCAGCAATAGAACTTGTTGGCCGATGCGGCCGGACCGGCGGCGCCTGCGGCACCCGAAAGGCCGAGCGCCAGGGACAACGCCAAAAATCCTGCCGCGCTACGCAACACCGTATTCCTGGCGGTAACGTGCGACGGCCTGTTCGTATGCCGCGAAGTCGGGCCGCTGTTTGAGGAATGCCATCAGATCGGCGAGCGTGGCCACGGCGACGACCGGAATGCCGTAGTCCTGCGCAACTTCCTGGACCGCCGACAGCTTTCCAGTTCCGCGTTCCATGCGATCCAGCGCAATGACCACGCCGCAGGGCGTGGCGCCGGCATTGCGGATGATTTCGACCGATTCGCGCACCGAGGTGCCGGCCGAGATGACATCGTCAATGATCAGGACGCGGCCGGCAAGCGGCGTGCCGATGATGTTGCCGCCCTCGCCGTGGTCCTTGGCTTCCTTGCGGTTGAAGGCGAAGGGCAGGTTGCGTCCGGCACGCGCCAGGGCCAGAGCGGTGACTGAAACCAACGGAATGCCCTTGTAGGCCGGGCCGTACAGCATGTCGATGGCGATGCCGCTCTCCAGAATGGCCTTGGCGTAGAATTGCGAGAGTCGGTCGAGGGAGGCGCCGTCGTTGAACAGTCCGGCGTTGAAGAAGTAGGGAGAGAGCCGTCCCGCCTTGGTCTTGAATTCGCCGAACCGTAGTACGTTCTGGGCGAGGGCGAATTCGATGAATTCCTGACGAAAGTCCATTGATACACTGCCTTATTTCTGACTGTCGGGGCCGGAACTGGTCCGAAGTGGCTATGTTACGCATCATTACCTTAAACCTCAATGGCATCCGTTCCGCGTGGAGCAAAGGCTTTCCCGCGTGGGCGTCCAGCCAGGCGGCGGACGTCATCTGCCTGCAGGAGCTCAAGGCCCAGCTGCCCGATCTTGCGGACGAAATGCTGACGCCACCGGGGTTCCACGCCTTCTACCACTGCGCCGGAAAAAAGGGTTACAGCGGTGTCGGCCTGTGGTGCCGGCACAAGCCCGACGCGGTGATCGAGGGAATCGGCAACGCCGAATTCGACGCCGAAGGCCGCTACCTGCGGGCTGATTTCGGCAGTCTTTCGGTTATTTCACTTTACGTTCCTTCGGGTTCGAGCTCACCTGAGCGGCAGGAAGCCAAGTTCCGTTTTCTCGACATCTTCTATCCGCAGCTCGTCGAACTGGCCAGATGCGGACGCGAAGTTGTCATCTGTGCCGACTGGAATATCGCCCAACGCGAAATCGATTTGAAAAACTGGAAGTCCAACCAGAAGAATTCGGGATTCCTGCCGGAGGAACGTGCCTGGATCGGCCGGGTACTGGCCGAGGCCGGCTGGGTCGATGCGTATCGCCGCCTGCACCCCGATGCGACGGACGAGGGCTATACCTGGTGGTCGAACCGTGGTCAGGCGTGGGCCAAGAACGTCGGTTGGCGCCTGGACTATCAGCTGGTGACCCCGTCGTTGGCGAGAAAAGCGGTTGCTGCGAGCATCTATAAGGAACGACGGTTTTCGGATCATGCTCCACTGGTCATCGATTACGAATGGAGCGCAATGGAGCTTGACGTGTGCTGAAAGGCACGACGGGGCATTTCTGCCCAGTCACGGTGACTCCGGACATGCGCATTGAATCTTGTCATTGATTCATCTCTCTGAATTGGATACTCTGAGCATGAGGGTCGCCATAGGTGGCCCGTTCTGTGTCAAATCCATCAAATTGTGAAGAGGTGTGCTATGTCCGAAGTGACCGATTTCTCCACCAGCAACAAAGAAAAACTCGTTTCCGACATGAAGGTTGTCGTGTCGGATGCTGAAGAAATCCTGCGGGCGACTGCCGGCGTGGCAGGCGAGAAGGTCGGCGAATTGCGCGAACGCATCATCGACAGGTTGCGTGATGCCAAGATTCGCATCGCGGACGCCGAGGAAATGCTGGTCGATCGGACCAAGGCCGCGGCACGCGCGACCGACGACTATGTGAATGACAATCCTTGGCGGGCCGTCGGCATTGCCGCCGGTATCGGCCTGCTGCTCGGCATCATCATCGGTCGCCGGTAAGCGGTTCCAGGCATGGGAGAAACGCATGGCGGGGAGACCGGCGGTCTGCTCTCCGCCCTGAAAAACATCGCCGCCACGCTGCTGGCCAGCGGCCGGACGCGCCTGGAGCTTCTCTCCAACGAAATCGAGGAGGGCAAGCTGCGCGCCATCCAGCTGGGCATGCTGGCAGGCGGAGCGTTGTTCTGCTTCGGGATCGGCATCGTGCTGGTCGTCGCATTGCTCGTGGCGCTGTTCTGGGACCAGCGACTGGCCATACTGGGAATATTCTCGGCGGTGTTCCTGGTGCTCGGCGGTTATTTCCTGGCACGGTTGAAGCAGGCTTGGTACCGTCCCGACAAGATCTTTGCCGCCAGCCTGGCCGAGCTGGAAGAGGATCTGCGGCAGCTGAAATCGATGGCCGGACATGAACCGCCGGCTCGATGACCTGCTCCTCAGGCGCGGCCGGCTGATCGAGCGTATCGCCGGTCAGCGCGAGGCGTTGCGCCACGACTTCGTGCCGGTGTCGGCGGCCTTGGGCAAGGCGGATTCTGCCGTGGCCGGCGTCCGGTCGTTCGTCGGCACCATCCGCCACCACCCCGTGGTGACGTCGGTGCTTGCCGCCACCGTTCTGATTTTCAAGGGCAAGGCGGTTTTGCGCTGGGCACAGCGCGGCTTCTCGCTCTGGCAGACATGGCGAGCGGTGCGGGGAACGCTGCACGAGCTGGGAGGCCGTGTCCGTTCGTGAGCCAACCAAATCCCGGTCCGGAGGTCGAGAAAGCAGACCCTAGCCTCCTCGCGCGTCTGGTGACCACCCAGAAGCGTCAGGCGCGCGACCTCGTTTGCGACGTGGTGCGCATGCGCGGTCTGATGCCTTTGCTTATGAAGCACCGTAACGGCGGGAGTTGGACGGTCGATGAGCGGGCCGAGTTGCTGATGCAGTTGCGTATCCTGTCCCGGGTGTCGCCGACGCTGCTGCTCCTGCTGTTGCCCGGCTCGGCGCTATTGCTTCCGGTCTATGCTTGGTGGCTCGACCGACGCCGCGCGCCGCGCGGCAAGCCGGGCGATGGGCAGGCCTGAAGCCGAAATTGCCGGTTCACTCCCAGATGCCTTGAGCGGCAAGCTGCCGGGTTGCCGCTTCGGCCCAGCCGCGGTTGGCTGCCGGGCTGGCCGGACTGGGATGCAGGACCTTGCCGATTCGCACGTCCGTTCCCGCCAAGGCGTCTGCAGCGCGGGCCTCGGCGAAACCGCCGATCCCGATGACCCATTGCGGCTGAAGCGCATCCACCAGCTTGCGCAGGTGTTCGTCGCAGGCGGCGTAGAGCGGTTCGGCTTCGGCAGCGGGCAGTTTGTCGGGTGTCAGGTTGCGCCCCTGGTCGAAGAAGGCCAGCGGACAGTAATTGGCCACGAAATGCTCGGCGAAGAACGACTCGGCGCTGCCGAAACGCTGCTGGAAAAGCCCCCATAGCCGACGTCCGCTGACCTCGGAACGCTGGCAGGCAAAGCCTTCGATGGGGCGCTTGGGGTTTTCCCGTGCGGGCTTTTCGACCGGGGCGTCGATGCCCATCCAGTCGCGCGCGGCAGCGATTTCGCCGAAGGGAATGCCGCACTGCACCATCCCGAAAGGTCCGGGGTTCATGCCGATGAAGACGATCTTCTTGCGATTGGCGCCGAAGCGCCGCAGGTAGTGTTCGTGCGGCGCCCAGGCGTACCGCAACGGGTTGTACAAGTGCGAGACGGGAGGCGAGAAAACGAGTTGATCGACCCTGTCCGCCAGTTCACGGGCGGAGCGGACCAGCGTTTCCGCAATCTCCATGTTTTCTTCAGGCACTTCCGGTTCCTCTCGTTGAATACTCTTTCCACGGGGCGACGCGGGCCAGCAACAACATGCCGGGAACCGCCAGGGCGAAACACAGCAGGAAGAAATCGAACCAGCCCAGGCTTTCCACCAGCCACCCCGCCGAGGCGTTGATGAACGTGCGCGGAACAGCGGCCAGGCTGGTGAACAAGGCGAATTGTGTGGCTGTGTAGGCCGGATGGGTCGTCCGAGCGATGTAGGCAACGAACGCCGCGGTGCCCAGGCCGACGCCGAGGGCTTCGATGCCGATCACGGTGGCGAGCGCCACGCGCTGTTCCCCGCCGATCGCGTCCTGCGGTCCGAGCCAGGCCAGCCACGCGAAGCCGAGGATCGACACCATCTGCACGACGCCGAACAACCACAGGGCGCGGTTGATGCCCAGCCTGACCATCCACAGGCCGCCGAGCAGGGCGCCGATCACCGCGGGCCACAGGCCGGCGTGTTTGGCGATCAGCCCGATATCGGTCTTGGAGAAGCCCATGTCGAGGTAGAAAGGTGTGGCCAGTGCCGTGCACAGCGAATCCCCCAGCTTGTAGAGGAAAATGAAGGCAAGCACCAGCAGCGCGCCCTTCAGTCCGGCGCGGTTGATGAATTCGTGGAACGGTTCGACGACGGCTTCCCGCAGGTTCTTCGGGGCAACCCGCGAGGCCTGCGGTTCCCTGACCCGCAGGATCATGATCATGCCGGGGATCATGAAAGCGGCCGTGATCCAGAAAACGGTGGCCCAAGGCAGCACGTCGGCGAGGATCAGCGACAGTGAGCCCGGAACCAGACCAGCCACGCGGTAAGCATTGACGTGAACGGCGTTGCCAAGCCCCAGTTCGGTTTCCGCCAGCAATTCGCGCCGGTAGGCATCGAGAGCGATGTCCTGGGTGGCCGAGAAAAAGGCCAGGAGCGCGGACATCCAGAGCACCGGGGCGATGCTGGTGCTCGGCGAGAGTCCGCCGAGCATGCCGATCGTCAGGAGAAGCCCGATCTGCATCAGCAGGGTCCAACCCCGTCGACGTCCGAGGATGGGGACGGAAAAACGGTCAAGCAGGGGTGACCAGAGGAATTTCCAGGTGTAGGGGAACTGGATCAACGCAAAAAAGCCGATTGTCCTGAGATCGACCCCTTCGCTGCGCATCCACGCAGGAAGGAGGTTGAGCAGCAGATACAGAGGCAGGCCGGAACTGAACCCGGTAAAGATGCAAATCAGCATCTTCCGGGTTAGCAGCACCTTGAGCCAGTCCGGCATCAGGCCTTGCGCGCCAGCCGATAGAACGCCAGGCTGCCGTTCAGGTTGGGATCGTCGGTGACCGGCTGGCCGAAGACGTCGAAAGCAAGCCGTTCAAGGATCTCGATGCCCAGCTTGTCGCACAGGGCTTCGAAATCGACGATAGTGAAAAAGCGCACGTTCGGAGTGTCGTACCACTCGTAAGGCAGATCCTCCGAGACCGGCATGTGGCCGGCGGCAATCGCCTCGCGGTTCACCCGGTAGGCGAAATTGGGGAAGCTGACGATGGCTTCTCCGGCGACGCGCAGCATCTCGCCGAGAATGCGCTCGGTGCTGTGCATGGCTTGCAGCGCCTGCGAGATGATGGCGTGGCTGAACGATTTGTCCTCGAAGCCGGACAGCCCGCCCTCAATGTCGATCTGGATGACATCGATGCCGTTGCGGATGCATCCCAGCACGCTGTTGTCATCGATTTCCACCCCGTAGCCCGTGATGCCCTTATTCTCGTTGAGATAGCGCAGCAGTCGTCCGTCGCCGCAACCGAGGTCGAGCACGTGTTCGCCGGCGGCGATCCAGTTGGCGATCACCGCGAAGTCGAAACGTTCGCGCTCCTTGGCTGTCAGCGGGTTCATGCCGGTCCCGTGCAATTTTCCGTGGGTCATACCTTAATGTTCTCCAGATAGGCGCGCAGCGCCGCATGGTAGTGCGGGTCGTCGAGCAGGAACGAGTCGTGGCCGGCGTCGCAATCGATCTCCGCATAGGCGACCCGGCGGCGGTTGTGCATCAGCGCGAAGACGATCTCGCGTGAGCGTGCCGGGGAGAATCGCCAGTCCGTGGTGAAGCTGGCGACCAGGAAACTCGCCTTGGCGCGGGCTAGTGCCGCCGCCAGGTTGCCATCGTAGGCATAGGCCGGATCGAAGTAATCGAGAGCCTTGGTCGTCAGCAGGTAAGTGTTGGCGTCAAAAAATCCGGCGAACTTGTCTCCCTGGTGCCGCAGATAGGATTCGATCTCGAAGTCGACGCCGAAACTGAAACTGTGCTCGCCGTTGCGCAGCTGCCGTCCGAATTTTTCGTCCATCTGGTCGTCGGAGAGGTAGGTAATGTGCCCGATCATGCGTGCCAGGCGCAGGCCGCGGGTCGGAACAACCCCGTGGTCGGCGTAATGTCCGCCGTGGAATTCCGGGTCGGATAGGATAGCCTGGCGGGCCACTTCATTGAAGGCGATGTTCTGCGCCGAGAGCTTGGGTGCGGAGGCTATTGCGACAGCGTGGCGGATGCGTTCCGGGAATTGCAGCGACCACTCGATGGCCTGCATACCGCCCAGGCTGCCGCCGATGATGGCTGCCCAAGTGTCGATGCCCAGATGGTCAGCCAGTTTGGACTGTGCGGCCACCCAGTCTTCCACCGTGATCAGCGGAAAATCGGCACCGTAGCGCTTGCCTGTTTCGGGATTCAGCGAGAGCGGTCCGGTCGAGCCATAGCAACCGCCCAGATTGTTGACTCCGATGACGAAGAACTTGCGGGTGTCGAGCGGCTTCCCCGGGCCGACAAGGTTGTCCCACCAGCCGACGTTGCCCGGATTGTCGGCATGGATTCCGGCAACGTGATGGCTTCCGGAAAGCGCATGGCAGACCAGCACGGCATTGGAGCGGGAGGCGTTGAGTGTTCCGTAGGTTTCATAAACCAGTTCGAACGACGGCAGGCAGCCGCCGCCTTTCAGGGTCAGCGGTGCGTTGTGACAGAAGCGTTGCGGGGCAACGAGGCCGACAGAATTCTTGAGTGACATTGCTTTCGTACCGATAAAAAACAAGAGCCCAGTCGGCTGTGCATGGCGGACTGGGCTGACTCCGCTTTAGCCGTATTTGTTGAGCGCCCGCAAGCTGATCGTTCAAATCGGCGCTATCCATGCAAGTTACCGCTGCCTTCCGTAAAAGTCAAACCGCTTGGGGGGTGCTTCCCGCCGGCATCTCGCTTCCTCGCCCAATCCGTTACTGCTGCAAGGTGTTCAGACGCTCGATCTGTTCCTCGATCTTGGCCGATTCCTCCAGACGGACGATGCGGCGGACGATCGGTTCGATCTCGGAGATGTCGCTCTGCTTGATGCGTTGTTTGACTGCTGGAATCTGCGCCGGGAACATCGAGAACTGGCGCAGACCCATGCCGAGGAGGATACGGGTGAACATCGGGTCGCCGGCCATTTCGCCGCACATCGATACCGGGACATTGGCCTTCTCGGCGCTGCTGATGATATGCGACAGCAGCATCATGATGGCCGGGTGCAGCGGATCGTAGAGGTTGGCGACTTGCTCGTCGGTGCGGTCGATGGCCAGGGTGTACTGGATTAGGTCGTTGGTGCCGATGGACACGAAATCCAGGCGGCGCAAGAAGACGCCGATGGCCAGCGCCGCGGCCGGCACCTCGATCATGCCGCCGACTTCGATATTTTCGTCGAACGGGATCTTTTCTCCGCGCAGGCTCGACTTGGCGTGCTCCACCGCGGCCAGCGTCTGGTCTACCTGAAATGCGTGCGAGAGCATCGGCACCATGATCTTGACTTTGCCGAGCTTCGAGGCGCGCAGGATGGCCCTGAGCTGGGCTTGGAATACTTTCGGTTCGGCCAGCGACAGGCGTATCGAGCGCAGCCCGAGCGCCGGGTTGTCGCGCCGGCGATCTTCGAATGATTCGTCGACGTGTAGTTGTTTGTCGTTGCCCAGGTCGAACGTGCGGATGGTGATCGGGCGGCCTTCCATGCCTTTGACCGCCTTGCGGTAGGCCTCGAACTGTTCGTCCTCGCTCGGCATGTCGCCGCGGCCCAGGAAGATGAATTCGGTGCGGAACAGGCCGACCCCGTCTGCGCCGCTTTCGAGCACCGCATCGACGTCACCGGGTTCCTCGATGTTGGCCAGCAGGTCGATCTTGACCTTGTCGAGGGTGGTGGCACGGGCGGTCTTGAGCAGCTTGAGCTTCGATTTCTCGATCTCGAACTGGCTTCTGCGCAACTCGTATTCCTCGAGGATGCGCCGGTCGGGATTGACGATGACGACGCCGCGCGTGCCGTCGACGATCAGGGTTTCCTTGTCGCGGATCAGTGACCGTGCGTTGTGCAGGCCAAGCACGGCTGGAATGCCCATGCCGCGCGCAAGAATCGCGGTATGCGAAGTGGCGCCGCCCACGTCGGTAACAAAGGATGCGAAGTTCTGGTCCTTGAAGGCCATCACGTCGGCTGGCGAAAGATCGTGGCCGACCACGATGAGGTTTTCGCCCTTGACTCCCTTGAGTCGTCCGGAGGCGTGGTCGGGATGCTCGCTCAGTTCGCGCACAACCCGCTCGACGGCTTGCCGCACGTCGTAGCTGCGTTCACGCAGATAGACGTCTTCGACGTGCTCGAACTGTTCGACGAGCAGTTCCATCTGCTGCACGATGGCCCATTCGGCGTTGCAGCGCCGTTCCCGGATGATCTGTTTGGGTACTTCCGACAGTTCGGGGTCGTCGAGAATCATGCGATGCAGGTCGATGAATGCGCGCATGTCGGCCGGAGACTTCTCCAGGCTTTTCGTCATCGCGTCGAACTCGGCGCGCACCCGCGCGAATGCCGCCTCCAGGCGGGCGACTTCCTTCTCCACCATGCGCGGGGCGATGACCAGATGCGAGACTTCCAGCGTCGCCTGCGAGATAAGGTGCGCCTGTCCGATGGCGATGCCGCCGGATACCGCGAGCCCATGCAGGGTGAAGCTCATGGCGTGCCTATTCTCCTTCACCAAACTTGTCCGCGATCAGTTTGAGAATGCCGTCGAGCGCTTCCTGCTCATCGTCGCCAGTGGTTTCGATCACCACTTTCGAACCCTTGCCGGCGGCCAGCATCATCACGCCCATGATGCTCTTCGCATTGATCCGGCGTGATCCTTTCTCCATCCAGATTTCGCAATCGAAGCTGCCGGCCAGTTGGGTCAGTTTTGCCGACGCCCGTGCGTGCAGGCCAAGTTTGTTGATGATTTCCGTTTCCGCGCGTGCCATTTGGATGTCCTGTAGATCCGTCTATCAATGCACAGTCATGTGTTCTTGCTGGTCCCCACGCAGTGGGTTGTCGAAGACGCCACCTGCGCTCAACCAGCCATCATTCTAAGGGATTCCGCGTGAGACGGAAGTCCTTCGCGGCTATTTGGCCTCGGGCAAGGCAATTTCCCGCAGATTCTCGGGCTTGCTGGTGAATTGCAGACGTTTGTTCAGCCGCGGACTGACTTCGATGTTGCCCTGAGCATCGATCCGGAGGATCTGGTCGACATCCAGCTTGCGGGCCATTTCCGGCCATGACTCTCCAGCGATGAACAGGGGTTTCGAAGCCATGTCGGAAAGGGTGCCGGCCGACGTGCGAGGAGAAATCAGCACGGTCAGCGCCTGGGTATGCGTGACCGGTTCGCCTGTGCGCGGATCAAGCAAGTGGCAGTAGCGTTTGCCGTCTACCTCGAAATAGCGTTGATAATCGCCGGACGTGCCGATCGCTTCGCCGTCCATCAGCTTCAGTATGGCCAGCGGACCGGGCTGGCGCGGATGCTGAATGCCGACACTCCACGCTTCGCCATTCTTGCTGCCCAAAGCCATGACATTGCCGCCGATGTTGATCAGCGCATTCGTGGCCCCGTGCTCGCGCAGGAGTGCTGCGGCCCGGTCAAGCGCGTAGCCCTTCAGGTATCCGCCCAGATCGATGGCCACGTTGCGCGAGCGACTGCTGACGCGCAATCCTTCGATCTGCAGGTCGGCGATACCGGCGCGGTTGCGGAGCCATTCCGCGACGACGCCCGGTTCAGGCAGGACAGCCTTGAAGTCGCTCGATTGAAACCCCCAGGCCTGAATCAGGCGGCCGATACCCGGATCGAACAGGCCGTCTCCCTGCGCTGAGCGACGCTGCGCATCGACCAGCAGCGCGGCCATTTCTTCGCTGACCACGTGGGACTTTCCTTCGGCCAGGGCATTGTTGAGGTCGCTCAGTTCGGACGGCTGCCAGGCGTGGTAGGTGCGGTGCAGGCGATCGAATTCACTCAGTACGGCCGAGGCGGCCGGCCGCGCCCGGGCTTCCTCCAGTCCGGCGACAAGGATCTCGACGCGGGTTCCGAAGACAAAGGATTCCTGATGATGCAGAGGCGCTTTGCCGCATGCGGCAAGCAGAAAAACGGCCAGGGTCAGCAGGGCCGAGGTCAGGCGGGTTCTATTCACGATTCGTCGCTGTCGTTTTCGGTTGGGGGAATCGGCTCGGCGCCACAGGAGGCCTCAACCGCCTTGATGAACATGGCCGCTGAGTCGAAGCCCGTCTGCTGGCAGATCTCGACCATGCAGGTCGGGCTGGTGACGTTGATTTCCGTCAGCCAGTCGCCGATCACGTCGATGCCGACAAAAATCATGCCGCGCTCCGCGAGCATGGGGGCCAGGGTTTCGGCGATCTCGCGGTCGCGCGTCGACAGCGGCCGTGCTTCGCCCCGTCCGCCGGCGGCGAGGTTGCCGCGGGTTTCGCCAGCCATTGGAATGCGCGCCAGGCAATAAGGCACGACTTCTCCGCCGATGATCAGGATGCGTTTGTCTCCTTCGGAAATGGCCGGGATGAAACGCTGGGCCATGATCGTCCGCTGACCATCGCGGGTGAGCGTCTCGATGATCACGTTGCGATTCGGGTCGTCGTCGCGCACGCGAAAGACCTGGCTGCCGCCCATGCCGTCGAGTGGCTTCAGTACCGTATCGCGGTGGGTGCCGATGAATTCCCGGATCATTCCGGCGTCACGTGTCACCAGGGTGGGGACGGTGAATTCGGCGAACTCGGTGATGGCGAACTTTTCCGAATGGTCGCGCAGGGCGCGGGGGCTGTTGAAGATACGTGCTCCGTCCGCTTCGGCACGCTCGAGCAGCCACGTGGTGGTTACGTACTCCATGTCGAACGGCGGATCCTTGCGCATGATCACCGCGTCGAAGCCGCGCAACGGCCCGATCATGCTTTCTCCCTCGACATACCACTCCGAGTTGGACTCCAGAAGGACGATGCTGGTGGCTTCGGCGCACACCCCGTGCTGCGTCGTCCAGTGGATGGAAGGCTGCTGGATGGTGCACACCGCGTGCCCGGCCGCCTGCGCCGCGCGCATCATGGCGATGCTCGAATCCTTGTAGGGTTTCAATGCGTCGAGCGGGTCAACAATGAATGCGATGCGCAGGGGCATGGCTCATTCCTCCTTCGGTTCGGTACGTTCGAGTTCCAGCGACGCGGCCAGCAGCGCCAGTCGGGCGACGACACCGTAGGCGTAGAAACGGTTGGGGGCGGCGTCCGGCGTCTGGTAGCGGTCGGGCAGGCAGCAACTGGTTTCAAAGGCCAGTGGTTCGAAATGCATCCCCGGCGCGTTGAGGTTCTCGTCCTTGCCGCGCCCCGAGTGCACGCGGTAGAAACCGCCGACGACGTAACGGTCGATCATGTACACGACGGGCTCGGCAACGCCGTCGGCGACATGTTCCCGGGTGTGAACGCCTTCCTGGATGATCACCTGGGAGACGCTCATGCCTTCCTTGATGACCGACATCTTGTTGCGTTGCTTGCGGTTCAGTCCGACGACCTCGGCGGCGTCCTTGACGGTCATGACGCCCATGCCGTAGGTGCCGGCGTCGGCCTTGACCACCACGTAGGGCGTCTCGTCGATGCCGTATTCCTTGTACTTCTCGCGGATCAGGCCGAGCACGGCGTTGACGTTGGCGGCCAGGCAGTCCTCGCCTTGGCGTTCATGGAAATTGATGCTGTCGCAGACGGAGAAGTACGGGTTGATCTGCCACGGGTCGATGCCGACCAGTCTGGCGAATTCATCGGCCACCCCGTCGTAGGCGGCGAAGTGGTTAGACTTGCGGCGCACCGCCCAGCCGGCGTGCAGCGGCGGCAGGACGAACTGCTCGTTGAGATTCTGCAGGATTTCCGGAACGCCGGCCGTCAGGTCGTTGTTGAGCAGGACCGCGCAGGGGTCGAAGTCGGCCAGACCGACACGGTATTTGTTGCGCACCAGGGGTTCGAGCACCAGCGAGGTGCCGTTGGGCAGCTCGACCGGCGTGGGCTTGTCGATCTCGGGCAACAGCGAGCCGACACGCACGTTCAGCCCGGTCATGCGCAGGATGGTTACCAGTTGCGCCACGTTCTGCAGGTAGAAAAGGTTGCGCGTATGGTTCTCGGGGATCAGCAGCAGGCTCTTGGCCATCGGACAGATCTTGTCGATGGCCGTCATGGCCGCCTGTACGCACAGCGGCAGGAAGGCCGAATTGAGGTTGTTGAATCCGCCGGGAAACAGGTTCATGTCCACCGGCGCCAGCTTGAAGCCGGCGTTGCGCAGGTCGACCGAACCGTAGAACGGCGGCGTGTGCTCCTGCCACTGTCCGCGCAGCCAGCGTTCGATTTCCGGCGTGGCGTCGAGGAATTTCCGTTCAAGTTCGAGCAGGGGGCCGGTCAGGGCCGTTGTCAGACGAGGAACCATCATTGCTCTCCATTCAGTCCGGGGCAGGCGAGAATTCTGCTCCGGCGTTCCGATCGCACGGGGGCGTTCAGATCAGTCTTTTCAGTTTGTCCCACCAAGTTCTTTCATTTTGCGGAAGAAAGGAACGAAAGACCTTGGGCAGGGGAGTTTGTTCAAGGCTGCGCTGCGTGAACAGGAAGCGGCCGTCGCAAATGAACCCGAGATCAGCCCAGTCCACCGCGTTCAGGGCGGCGGCCAGCGCGTTGATGTCTATGGTGGGGGCCTTCGGGAAAATTGCAAGCACCGATCCGTCGTAATTCGGGCAGTCATGGACGAAAAACGGTTTCTGCCGCCGTGTCTTGTTGTTGACATAGACCCGCGGCTGCTCCGACTGGTAGTAACCGCGGCCCCACTGCCACCAGTTCGTTTCGTCGTAGTTGCGGATACGGCGCGCGATCAGGCGGTCCTTGTGCGGATACAGCGACCGTGGCGGCGGATCGCCCGGCTCGCACCAGATCATGCGCCGGGTCTTTCCGTCGGCGGCTGTGGTCGAGCAGACGAAGTCGCGGTTTCCATAATGGTCGCTGGTATAGACTTCGTCGGCTCCGGAGACTGCACCCACCTTGACGAAAGCGATATCCGCGAGGTGCAGCGGATAGTCGTGGCGCGTGAACAGCAGGTGCCCGCCGCTTTCCACGAAGTTCCGCGGTTCCCAGTGCGGCGCCAGCAATCCCGCGGCGCCGTCGCCCTGGTCCAGGGCGGCGTAGCGGGTACGCCGCGTCATGTCGCCTTGCTGGAAGCGCCATATCGCGCAATTCGGCGTGGCGTCGTCGAACAGGTGCGTGTCGCCCAGGTCGATGAAATCGGTGATGGTCCCCGCCGCGTTCAACAGACGATTGAGCGGTACCGCCGAGGTGGCCTTGAGCAGGTCGCGCGGCGTGATGAAGATCAGTTCGCCGCCGGGCTCAAGGTGGCGCAGGCATTTCTCGATGAAGAACAGGTACAGGTTGGCGCGTCCGTCGAGCACGGATTCCCGGGCCAGGCGCCGAGTGCCCGGCGAGATGTCCTGATAGCGCACGTACGGCGGGTTGCCGATGATTGTGGCAAAACGTTCGTCTTCCGAGAGTTCAAAGAAATTCATCACCTCGGCACCCTCCGGCGCATGGCGCGGATCGATCTCGATGCCCAGCGCCTCCGGAAAATGCCTGAGGAAGGCACCGTCGCCGCAAGCGGGTTCGAGCACGCGCCCTCGATTGCGCACCAGCTTCAGCATGCAGTCGACAATCGCCGGCGGGGTAAAGATCTGGCCGAGCGCGGCAACTTCGTACTCGTCGGCTTCGACAGTGGTGGGGGAAGGCATGGGCGTAAGGGGAGGATATTGATCGGTCGAGTATACCTTCTTCGGTGCTTTTGCCGTGTTTGCCGGGTTGCCTGAAAAGAGTGCTGGGCAATGGCTCGATTGAGCGGATGGAGACAGGAGAAGTGCGTTGATGTAAATTACGCAATGGTCAGGTGGCCTGATCGCTTTCCGGGAGGGGGAATGAAAGGTAATGCGTACCGGTGGGTCGGAGTTGGCTGGCTGCTCGCGATGTCGGGGCTCGCCGGCCACGTCGCGGCGAAGGATCTGGTCATGGCCGAGATCCATCCGCCGGGCCATATCATCGTCAAGGCGGAAGAATTGTTTGCCAGCCGTCTGTCGGAGCTGACGAAGGGCGAATTGACCATCCAGCTCAAACACAGCGCACAGCTCGGCAACGAAAACCAATACTGGGAGAACGTGCGCAAGGGCGCCGTGGATGTCGTCAGGATCAATCTTGGCGGCATGGTCAAGGATATCCAGTCCGCCCGGTTGCTCAGCTTGCCCTACCTGTTCCGTTCGCGCGATCACATGTGGCGTGTGCTGAACGGCGATTTCGGCAAGCGCATCAAGGCTGAAGTGGAAAAGACGGGCGCGGTCGTGCTGGCCTATTACGACAGCGGTGCGCGTTCCTTCTATACGACCAAGAAGCCGATCCAGAAGCGCTCGGATTTCACCAGGCTGCGCATTCGGGTCCAGGATTCGCCGATCTACAAGGATCTGATCACCGAACTCGGCGGGACGCCGGTTGTGGTTTCCTACGAGAAGGTGAACGACGCGTTCAGAAGCGGCGAGATCGACGGGGCCGAGAACAACCTGCCTTCCTATGTGTCGAGCGAACATTACAAATTCGCCCGCTATTACAGCATGGACGAGCATTCATCGGTTCCTGAAATCCTGCTCATGTCCAAGCAGGCTTGGGATGGACTGACTGCCGAACAGCAAAAGGCCGTCACGGTGGCGGCCGATGAATCCTCGGTGGCCATGAAAAAGTTGTGGGCCGAATCCGAAACGCAGGCTTTGGCCAAGGCGAAGAAAGAGGGAGCGGTGATCCTGGAAAAACATCAGGTCTACCTGAGCGGGATAGAAACCTATGCGACCAGGCTGTATTCGAAGTACATCACCAGTTCGGAGGATCTCGGCGTCGTGCTCGGAATCCTCCGCTCCCAGTGAGTCGGGCAAGAAGGGGCGGAAAAATGCGGATACTGGTACTCGGCGCGGGCGGAATCGGTGGTTATTTCGGGGCGAGAATCGAAGCCGCCGGCGGTGACGTCACCTTTCTCGTGCGCCCCGGGCGCGCGGCTATCCTGCGGGAAAACGGACTGCAGATCTTCAGCCCGTGCGGCGACCTGCACATCACGCCGAAATTGCTGACCAGGGACGAACTGCGTGCGCCTTTCGACGCGGTGATCCTGTCGTGCAAGGCCTACGATCTCGATTCGGCAATGGACGACATGGCGCCGGCGGTGGGGGCGCACACGCTGATTCTGCCATTGCTCAATGGCGTGGCGCACATCGATCGCCTGACCGCGCGCTTTGGCGCAGAGAGGGTACTCGGCGGTGTGGCGCAGGCGGCACTGCTGGTGACCCCCGCCGGGCAAATCCGGCACTTCAACACGACGCACCGGCTGATCGTCGGGGCGCATGGCGCCATGCCGGATCGATTGCGCGACCTGGCCAGCCTGATTGCGGCATCCGGTGTGGACTTCATCCTGTCCGACGACATCGAACAGGCGATGTGGAACAAGTTCGTCTTCTGGGCGGCGCTGGCCGGCGCTACGTGCACCTTGCGCGCGAACATCGGGATCATCCTGCAAACCATCGGCGGCGAGGAATTCCTGGCCGGACTGATTGGCGAGTGCGCGCGCATTGCCGAAACGGAGGGCCATGGCCTGACCGTGTCGCAGCTCGCGACATGCCGCTCCCTGCTGACCGAGACGGGCTCCGTCCTGGCCGCATCCATGCTCCGTGACATCGAGCGTGGCGGCCCGACCGAAGCCGAATTCACGATTGGCGATCTGGTGGCTCGCGCCCGGGCATTGGACATCAATGCCCATTGCCTGCGTTTGGCGTATTCGCACATGCAGGCCTATGAAATTCGCCGCAAGACCCCCTGAAACTTGCCCGGCCACCATGGGATAGCGGTAGAGTAGCGGGGCAGGCCGCCACCGGGCAGAGCGTTTTCAAGCCAGCTTCTATAATCCGGGACGCGGCCGGGATTCAATCTGGGAGAAAGAAATGAGAATACTAGTATTGGGAGCCGGGGGCATCGGCGGCTATTACGGTGCCAGGATGCATGCGGCGGGTGGCGATGTGACCTTCCTGGTCCGTCCGGGCCGGGCAGACCAGTTGCGCGAAAAGGGCCTGCAAGTGTTCAGCCCCTTCGGCGATCTGCAGATCACGCCGAAGCTGGTCACGAAGGATACGCTCACCGAGACCTTCGACGTCATCATCCTGACCTGCAAGGCGTTCGACCTTGATTCGGCAATGGAGGCAATCGCGCCGGCCGTCGGCGACAAGAGCGTCATCGTGCCGCTGCTGAATGGCGTGCGCCATATCGATCGGCTGGTGGCCCGCTTCGGAGCGGCCCGTGTCCTGGGCGGCGTGGCGCTGATTTCGGTGGCTCTTGCGCCAACCGGAGAAATCCAACACCTCAACAAGCTGCACCGCTTTACCGTGGGATCCCTTGGCTGGCGGGCGTCGCCCTGGCTGGAACCGCTGTCCAAGCTGATGGAATCTTCCGGCGTCGATTTCGTGCTGGCCGACAACGTCGGCCAGGCGATGTGGGACAAGATCGTCTTCCTGGCGACCCTGGCGGGAGCGACCTGCCTGATGCGGTCCAGCGTCGGGATCATCATGGGAACCCTGGCCGGCGAGAAGTTCATCAACGGATTGCTCGACGAATGCGCGGCCATCGCCGACGCGAATGGTCGCAAGCTGGCCGAAACCCAGTTGACGGTCTTCCGCAACATGCTCACCGACCGCAATTCAGCGCTCGTGGCGTCGATGCTGCGCGACGTCGAAGCCAACAAGCCGACCGAAGCCGACCATATCCTCGGGGACATGATCGCCTGGGCGGAAAACAAGAAACTCGACGTTCCGCTGCTGCGGCTGGCCTATTCGCACCTGCAAGCCTACGAGCGGCGGCGGCAGGGCTAGATCGCGGACCATGAACACAACGGGCGCGTCGGGTTTTACGATTTCGTCGCGCCCGTTGCGTTTTGTCAGCCGTTACTCCGGCGCCGACGAGCGGATCAGGTAGTCGAAGGCCGAAAGCGAGGCCTTGGCGCCTTCGCCCATGGCGATGATGATCTGCTTGTACGGAACCGTCGTGCAGTCCCCGGCGGCGAATACCCCGGCCATCGAGGTCTGGCCGCGATTATCGACTTCAATCTCCCCGCGCGGCGAGAGGTTGAGCGTACCCTTGAGCCAGTCGGTATTCGGCAGCAAGCCGATCTGCACGAAGATGCCTTCGAGCTCGATCGTGTGTTTCTCGCCGCTGACGCGATCCTTGTAGACCAGGCCGTTGACCTTTTCGCCGTCGCCGGTCACCTCGGTCGTTTGCGCCTGGGTGATGATTCTGACGTTGGGCAGGCTGCGCAACTTGTTCTGCAGCACCGCGTCAGCGCGTAGCGCGGGGTCGAATTCGAGTAGCGTGACGTGGGCCACGATGCCGGCCAGGTCGATTGCGGCCTCCACACCGGAATTGCCGCCGCCGATCACCGCCACGCGTTTGCCCTTGAACAGCGGGCCGTCGCAGTGCGGGCAGTAGGCTACGCCGCGCGCCTTGTACTCCTGCTCGCCGGGTACGTTCATGTTGCGCCAGCGCGCCCCGGTGGAGAGGATCACTGTCTTGCTCTTCAGCGTCGCGCCGCTCGCCAACCGCACCTCGGTCAGGCCGTCCGGGCAACTGGACAGCCCTTCGGCGCGTTGCAGGTTCATGATATCCACCTCGTAGTCGCGGACGTGCTGCTCGAGCCCCGACGCGAGTCTCGGTCCGTCGGTTTCCTTGACCGAGATGAAATTCTCGATGGCCAGCGTATCGAGCACTTGGCCACCGAAGCGCTCGGCCACGACGCCCGTGCGCAGGCCTTTGCGCGCCGCGTAAATGGCGCTGGCCGCACCTGCCGGCCCGCCGCCGACGACGAGCACGTCGAAAGCGGCCTTGCCGGCGATCTTCTCGGCCTCGCGCGCGGCGGCGCCGGTATCGATCTTCGCGACGATCTCTTCGAGCGTCATGCGTCCCTGGCCGAACGGTTCACCGTTCAGATAGACCGTCGGTACCGCCATGATCTGGCGCTCGTCGACTTCCTTCTGGAACACCGCGCCGTCGATCATGGTGCTGCTGATGCCCGGGTTGAGCACGGCCATCAGGTTGAGCGCCTGCACTACGTCCGGGCAGTTATGGCAGGACAGGGAAATGAATGTCTCGAAGCGGAATGTGCCGCTGATGGCCCGGATCTGTTCGATCACCGAAGTTTCGACCTTGGGCGGATGCCCCCCGGTCTGCAACAACGCCAGGACCAGCGACGTGAATTCATGGCCCATCGGGATGCCGGCAAAGCGGATCCGGGCAGTCTCTCCAGGGCGGCTGACCGTGAAGGATGGCCGTCGCGCATCGTGCCCATCCAGGCGAACCTGCACCTTGTTGGATAACTGGTCGATGTCTTCCAGCAACGAATGCAGTTCCTGCGATTTTGTGCCGTCGTCGAGCGAGGCAACCAGTTCAATCGGTTGCTGCAGACGTTCGAGATACGACTTGAGTTGCCCCTTGATGGTGGCGTCGAGCATTATTGTTCTCCCTATCTTAAGGATCCGGGCCCCGGCTTTCGCCGGGGCGACGGTTGTTTTTCCGACCGCAATCAAATCTTCCCGACGAGATCGAGCGACGGGGCGAGCGTGGCTTCGCCTTCCTTCCACTTGGCCGGGCAGACTTCGCCCGGATGGGAGGCGACGTACTGGGCGGCCTTGACCTTGCGCAGCAATTCGGAGGCGTCGCGGCCGATGCCGCCGGCATTGATCTCGATGATCTGGATCTTGCCTTGTGGGTCGATCACGAAGGTGCCGCGTTCGGCCAGTCCGGCCTCCTCGATCATCACGCCGAAGTTACGACTGATCGTTCCGGTCGGGTCGCCAACCATCACGTACTGGATCTTCTTGATCGTTTCCGATGCATCGTGCCAGGCCTTGTGCGTGAAGTGTGTGTCGGTGGAAACGCTGTAGATTTCGACGCCGAGCTTTTTGAATTCGGCGTAGTTGTCCGCCAGGTCGCCCAGTTCCGTCGGGCAGACGAAGGTGAAGTCGGCCGGATAGAAGAAGACAACCGACCACTTGCCGTGCAGATCCGCGTCGGAAACGGCGACGAATTTGCCGTTGTGGAAAGCGGTAGCGTTGAACGGCAGGACTTCGGTATTGATCAGCGATTTCATTGTTGTGGCTCCTTGTGTGGTTGAACGGGGTGACGGATGAATCATAGACATCCCGTGAGTCTTTTTGAAATTAATTGTTTCTATTGTTTCAATAGCCAGTGGCTATTGTTTAGGGTTGAACGAAAAAGCGCTGCGTCCTGCAAGAAGAGTGCATTTCCTGCAACCCGGAGCGATGTCGTGTTGTCAACCTGACATACTGAATACGAGTGCTACTATCAAATCAACAGCAAGCCGTACATCCCGGTATCCGCCGACGTTCGCGCGGATCGGGGGGGATCGGTGCAGAAAGTGGTCGTTGCGGGAGATCCTGATGCGCAGTCGGGAAACGGGGAAACATACTGTCAGAATGCGTGCCGTGTTCCTGCGGGTGGATCGCTTTGTGCAGTCGCTCCGCGAAAAATCGATGGGGTCCGGATTTGCTGCCGGCCTCACCGTTCTGGTGTTCGCGGCGATCGTCGTGTCAAGCGAGGTCTTGTCTCGTTTTCGCGAAGCGGACGAGGAATCGCAACGTCGCGCGGCGACCCTTGCCTTTGCCTCCGAAGTACGCGCCCGTGCCGACCGGGAACTCAATTCCGTGCTCTACCTGGCCAGCGGGGTGGTCGGCTACCTGGTCGTCCGGCATGAGCACCTCGACCAGACGGAGATCCTGCGCATCCTGCAGGAGGTGCATAACTTCGGGCGCCATATCCGCAACTTCTCGATCGCCGTCGGCTACAGGATTTCCTACATCTATCCCGTTGCCGGAAATGAACAGGCGCTGGGTCGGGACTACCGGGACATCCCGGCGCAGTGGCCGGCCGTGAAAGCCGCCGTCGAATCCCACCGGGGCGTGCTGACCGGGCCGGTCGATCTGGTTCAGGGCGGAACCGCCCTGATCTATCGAATACCCATCTACGTTGGCGACCGGTACTGGGGGCTGCTGGCGACAGTCATCGACATGCCGTCTTTTGAAGAGGCGGCATTCAAGGGCTTGGACACGGAGCGTTTCGATTTTGCCATTCGCAGCGAGGAGCCGGTCGGCCCCGGTGGAGGTCTGCTTTTCGGGCGCTCCGCGTTGTTCTCCGATCCTCTGGCGCTGCGATTATCGGCCGACGTGCCCAACGGCAAATGGGTGTACGCTGTACGCGCGAGCGACCGGCGCAACGCTTCGGTGGCCTGGGGTATTCGCGTGGCGGGATTGGTTCTGGCGATCCTGGCCGCGATCGGTGTGCATACGGTTCTGCGCCAGCGCAGCGAACTGGCGCGCCAGGCCGGTTTCGACAGCCTGACCGAACTGCCCAACCGACGCCTGTTCGACGACCGGCTGGATCAGGCCATCCGCCGCCGGGCGCGCAACGAAGTCGGGCAGATTGCGGCGATCTTCCTTGACCTCGATGGTTTCAAGACGATCAACGATGTCTACGGGCACAAGTTCGGCGACGCGGTGCTGCGCACCGTGGCGGCGCGCGTCCGGGACGAAGTGCGCATCGGGGATACGGTGGCCCGTTGGGCCGGAGACGAGTTCGCCATCGTCATTGAAGACGCGGGCGAGCCGCTTGTCGCGCATCTGATCGAACGGCTGCGCGAGCGGATTGGCGAGCCGTTCGACGTCGAGGGCGTCGGACTGGCCGTCACGGCATCGATCGGTGCCGCGTTTTATCCTGAGGAAGCGGCAACGGCCGGCCGGTTGCTGGAACTGGCCGACCAGCGGATGTTCGAAGACAAAGGGCAGGTCAGGGCCGGCTAGAGCAAGGCGCGGCGAAGTGGCCCCGTCGTTCCGCGGGCGTTCTTCAGGCAAGCGGCAAGGTTTCTCCTCCGGTACAATAGCGCCCTTTTCGAATCAACGACTTCCGAGGTTTCCGAGTGCTCGTCGCCGCCAATATCACCATGCAGTTCGGGGCCAAGCCCCTGTTTGAAAACGTCTCCGTCAAATTCGGCGAAGGGTATCGCTACGGGCTGATCGGGGCCAACGGTTCCGGCAAGTCGACGTTCATGAAGATCATCGCCGGCGAACTCGAGCCGAGCGCCGGCAACATCTCCAAGGATGCGCACGAACGCATGGCCTATCTGCGCCAGGACCAGTTTGCCTACGAAGATCAGCGAGTCATCGACGTGGTGATGATGGGGCACGAAGAGATGTGGGCGTGCATGCAGGAGAAGGACGCGATCTACGCCAACCCCGAAGCCACCGAGGAAGATTACCTGCATGCCGCCGAACTGGAGCATCACTTCGCCGAGTTCGGCGGGTACACCGCCGAGGCGCGTGCCGGCGAGCTGCTGCATGGCGTGGGAATCCCAACCCAACAGCACTACGGGCCGATGAGCGAAGTGGCGCCGGGCTGGAAGCTGCGGGTGCTGCTGACCCAGGCCCTGTTCGCCAACCCCGACATCCTGCTGCTCGACGAACCGACCAACAACCTCGATATCGCCACCATCCGCTGGCTGGAAAACGTGCTCAACGAGCGCAACAGCACGATGATCATCATCAGCCACGACCGCCACTTCCTGAACCAGGTGTGCACGCACATGGCCGACCTGGATTACGGCAAGATCACCGTCTATCCGGGCACCTACGACGATTTCATGGAAGCCTCGTCGCAGGCCAGGCAGCAGCAGAAGAACGCCAACGAACGCGCCAAGGAACGCATCGCCGAACTGCAGGACTTTGTGCGCCGTTTCTCGGCCAACAAGTCCAAGGCCAAGCAGGCGACCAGCCGCATGAAGCTGATCGACAAGTTGAAGCCCGAGGACATCAAGCCCTCGTCGCGCCAGTATCCCTGGATCCGCTTCGAGTACGACGAGAAGGAAAAGCTGCATCGCCAGGCCTTCGAGATCGAGAACCTGTCGTTCGGTTACGACGGCGGGCCGAGGATCTTCAACAATTTCGACCTGTCGCTGAATGCCGGCGACCGGCTGGCCGTGATCGGCGAAAACGGCGTTGGCAAATCGACCTTCCTCAAGCTGCTGGTTGGCGCCCTCACGCCGCAGCACGGGGAAATCCGGTGGGCCGAGAAGGCGCGCTTCGGCTACTACGCCCAGGACCATGCCGACGACTTCAAGAGCGACACGGCGCTGACCGACTGGGTGGCGGAGTTCGCGCGTGCCAACGCAGCCGACGGCGAAGACCTCGAAACGCTGATTCGCGGCACGCTCGGCCGCCTGCTGTTTTCCGGCGACGAAGTCAGGAAGCCGGTCAACGTCATTTCCGGCGGCGAGCAGGGGCGCATGATCTTCGGCAAGCTGATGCTGATGAAGCCCAACGTGCTGATCATGGACGAGCCGACCAACCACCTCGACATGGAATCGATCGAGTCGCTGAACACCGCACTGGAGAAGTTCAAGGGCACACTGGTCTTCGTCTCGCACGACCGCGAATTCGTCTCCTCGCTGGCCACGCGCATCCTGGAAATCCGCACCGACGGATCGATCGTCAACTACCTCGGTAACTACGAGGAATACTTGGC
>DBMG01000069.1:0-17905 GCA_002304785.1 Candidatus Accumulibacter sp. UBA704
GGTCCGGAATTAAGTCAGTTATCGTGAGTCCATTATGGCAGCGTTCTCTGGCCGCCGCTGATCCCTCAGTTTCCAAGAGCTTCGAGCAGCTTCCTGTGAACTCCTCCGAAACCGCCATTGCTCATCACCAGTATGTGGTCTCCCGACCGCGCTTCCGAAGCAATTTGCGCGACCAGCGCGTCCAGTTCGTCACCAACGGTCGCCTTGTTCCCGAGCGGCGCCAGCGCCGCCGCAGCGTCCCAGCCGAGATTGGCGCCATAACAGAATACGCGGTCGGCCTCGGCCAGACTGCCGGGAAGTTGCGTCTTCATCACGCCCAGTTTCATAGTGTTCGAGCGCGGTTCGAGGACCGCCAGGATACGAGGTCCACCCTCTGTCCCGATCTTCCTTCGCAGGCCGGCAACCGTCGTGGCAATCGCCGTGGGATGATGCGCGAAGTCGTCGTAAACGCTGACCCCTCGCACGGTGCCACGCAATTCCATTCGCCGCTTCACGCTCTGGAAACGCGACAGGGCTTCAACTCCCCGCTCCAGAGGAACTCCGGCGTGACGTGCTGCCAGCAGCGCCGCAACCGCGTTTGAACGATTGTGTTCGCCGGACAGCGACCAAACCGTACGGGCGACCATTTCATTGCCGTGCATCAGGGATAGCTCGCCGGACGCATCGTCGCCTTCCACTCGCCAACCACCCGGCTCGTTGAATCGTTCGACGGGCGTCCAGCAACCGCGGGCCAAGACCCGCTCGAGACTGGGTTCGGCCGAATTGGATACAACCAGTCCCTGACGCGGCAAGGTACGCACCAAATGATGAAATTGCGTCTCGATCGCCGCCAGATCGGCGAAGATATCTGCGTGATCGAATTCCAGATTGTTGAGAACCGCCGTTCGCGGGCGATAATGGACGAACTTCGACCGTTTGTCGCAGAACGCCGTGTCGTACTCGTCGGCCTCGATCACGAAGAATGGAGAATCCTCCAGGCTGCCCGCCAGCCTCGCCGAGACGCCAAAGTTCATGGGCACCCCCCCGATCAGGAAGCCCGGACTTAATCCCGCATCCTCGAGTATCCAGGCCAGCATTGAGGAAGTGGTCGTTTTTCCATGCGTTCCGGCCACCGCCAACACCCAGCGTCCGCGCAGGACGTTGTCTGCCAGCCACTGAGGGCCGGAAACATAGGGTAATCCGCGGTCGAGGATTTCCTCAAGCAACGGGTTCCCGCGGGATATGGCGTTACCTACGATGAAGCAGTCCGGATTCAACCCGAGCTGCTCGACGCCGTACCCCTCGATCAACTCGATGCCGGCCGCCTCGAGTTGCGTGCTCATGGGAGGATACACGCCGGCATCGCAGCCCGTGACACGATGTCCCGTGGCACGTGCCAACTGGGCGATCCCGCCCATGAACGTGCCGCAGATCCCGAGGATGTGAATATGCATGAAATAAATCCAAGTTAGAATTGTCCAACCGGCGAGCCTTTCGCCAATCAGACGGATTGTACCCCGCAGTTCACGGGCGACGCGTCGGGGCTCCATCTGCCTTGACCACTGGAGCACGGATCGATGAGCAAAGACAGCCCCTTCCCGAGCAGCGATCCGCAACGTTCCCGAATAGCCAGCGTCGCCGCCCGGCTGATGGCCGAAGACGGCATCAACAACACCTTCGCGGCCAAGCGCAAGGCAGCCATCAGCCTGGGACTTCCCGAAAACGTGGGATTACCCGAAGACGCGGAAGTCGAAGCGGAACTGCGTCTCTACCAACGCCTCTATCAGGGCGACGAACAATCCGAAAGGATTGAGTATCTTCGACAAAAAGCCGTCGATTTCATGGCGATCTTGCAGGCATTCAACCCTTATCTAACGGGTTCCGTTCTCGACGGCACCGCTGGGCGTTATGCCGAAATCGACATCCAATTGTTCACCGACAGCGCCAAGGATGTGGAAATATTCCTCCTCAATCAGAAGCTCGACTATCAGCACAGCACGCCGAGGTCCGAGCGCGCGGAAGCCGTTCTCACCGTGCATGATGACGACGCGGACATCAATCTCGTCGTCTATCCGTCCAACGATGAGCGGGTGACCTTCAGAACCCGCGACGGAAGGCCGCGCGCGCACGCACGTATCGCCGCGGTCCGGAAATTGCTGGACGGCGGCAGCGCATGATCCTCCGAAAATGGTTGCTCCCCGCACTATGCGTAGCGGTCGGGGCGGTGGCATTCACGGCCGGGTTTCTCGTCCGGCCCGAAAGACAGATATCCCAACGCCCGCTACAGGAATCAGCGTCAAAGGAGGCCCTTTCCACCCTGCTGAATGCCCAGTTCGATGACCACGACGGAAAGCCTCATTCCTTCTCACGATGGAAAGGGAAGATCCTGGTCATCAACTTCTGGGCAACATGGTGCGCTCCCTGCCGCGAAGAAATGCCCTATTTTTCACGAATCAGCGAGAAATTCGCGGGAAAAGGCGTTCAATTCGTCGGAATTTCTACCGATACGTCCGAGACGGTACGCCTGTTCGCTCAGCAACACGGTGTTTCCTACCCATTGCTGATCGGCGGTCCGCAAATCGTTGCCTTGAGCATGGATCTGGGCAACCGGCAATCGGGCCTGCCCTTCACGCTGATTCTCGACCGAAACGGGGAACCTCTCCTGGCCCGAACCGGTCGACTGCCCGAAACGGAATTGGACAACCTGCTGAAGAGTGCCACCACCCCTTAACTGGACAAAATGTCGCCAACTACGGCAAACTAGCCGCTATCAAAGCAATTCTGGCATGTAGTACAGCAGATTTGCCAGCTTGCCCGACCCCGCCACCACATAGTCGCATTCCCGGTTTTTCACGGATTTTCGCAGCAAGATAGCGTCAATAGGCCACACAGCTTCGCCGCGCCGAAGCCGCTCTAAACAGACCCACTGGAGGCAACCTATGGATTTGAGAAAACTCAAGAAGCTGATCGACCTCGTCGAGGAATCAGGCATAGCCGAACTCGAAGTCACCGAAGGCGAAGAGAAGGTTCGCATCGTCAAGCATACCGCCATGGCAGCGCCGCAGACCTACATGATTCCACAGGGAGTTCCCGCTGCAATCGCTCCTGCGCCGCGTGAAAAATCAACGACATTCGACGATGACGATCTGGAAGACGACGCCGATGAACCCGAAGGCGAGGTCGTCAAGTCGCCGATGGTCGGCACTTTCTATCGCGCCGCGAGCCCGGGGTCCGACCCGTTCGTCGAAGTCGGCAGCACGGTCAAGTTGGGCGACACCCTGTGCATCGTTGAAGCCATGAAGCTGCTCAACGAGATCGAATCCGACTTTTCCGGCACGATCAAGGCTATTCTGGTCGAGAACGGCCAGCCCGTGGAATACGGCGAACCGCTGTTCATCATCGGCTAGGAGGTTTCCGCCATGTTCGGGAAAATCCTCATCGCCAACCGCGGCGAAATTGCGCTACGCATTCAGCGCGCCTGCCGCGAACTGGGCATCAAGACGGTCGTTGTGCATTCGGAGGCGGACAGCGACGCGAAGTACGTCAAGTTGGCCGACGAATCGGTGTGCATCGGCCCCGCTCCGTCGAACCAGAGCTATCTCAACATCCCGGCAATCATCTCTGCGGCCGAGGTGACGGATGCCGAGGCGATCCACCCCGGCTACGGCTTCCTCTCGGAAAACGCGGACTTTGCCGAACGCGTCGAGTCTTCAGGCTTCGTCTTCATCGGCCCACGCCCGGAAACGATCCGCCTGATGGGTGACAAGGTTTTCGCCAAGGCCGCCATGAAGGCTTCCGGCGTGCCGTGCGTACCGGGCTCAGAGGGCGTCTTGTCGGAAGATCCGAAAGAGGTTCTGCGCATCGCCAAGGCCATCGGCTACCCGGTGATCATCAAGGCGGCAGGCGGCGGTGGCGGCCGCGGCATGCGCGTCGTCCACACGGAAGCGGCATTGCTCAACGCAGTCAACATGACCCGCACCGAAGCGCTGAATTTCTTCGGCAACCCCAACGTGTACATGGAAAAGTATCTGGAGAATCCGCGTCACATCGAAATCCAGGTGCTCGCCGACAGCCACCGGAACGCCATCTACCTGGGCGAACGCGACTGCTCCATGCAGCGGCGACACCAGAAGATCATCGAGGAAGCGCCTGCCCCCGGCGTTCTCTCCCGGCACATCACGCGCATCGGCGAACGCTGCGCGGAGGCCTGCAAGCGCATCAACTACCGCGGCGCCGGTACCTTCGAGTTCCTCTACGAAAACAGGGAGTTCTACTTCATCGAGATGAACACCCGCATCCAGGTCGAGCATCCGGTGACAGAGATGATCACCGGCATCGATATCGTGCAGGAACAGATCCGCGTCGCCGCTGGCGAGAAGCTGCGCTTCCGGCAACGCGAGGTCACCCCGCGCGGGCACGCCATCGAATGCCGCATCAACGCGGAAGATCCCTACACGTTCGTGCCATTCCCCGGCAAGATTTCCCTGTATCACCCGCCCGGCGGCCCCGGTATCCGGGTCGACTCGCACATTTATCAGGGCTATACCGTGCCGCCGCACTACGATTCGATGGTGGCGAAGGTCATTGCCTACGGGGATTCCCGCGAGCAGGCCATCCAGCGCATGCGTATCGCCCTCTCGGAAATGAGCGTTGACGGCATCAAGACCAACATTGCACTGCATCATGAACTGATGCACGATGCCAATTTCGTGAAAGGCGGCACCAGCATCCACTACCTCGAAAAGAAACTCGCCGCGCGCAGCGAAGTGACAAAGAACGGATAAAAACGCATGTCCTGGCTTTCCATCACCATCGAGACCGACTGCCAGCACGCCGAATCGCTGGCCGACGCCCTGCTCGATGCCGGCGCGCTATCGGCCAGCATCGAAGATGCCGACGCCGGTACGCCCAATGAAACGCCGCAGTTCGGCGAACCCGGTTCAGTCACCACCCCCGGCTGGGATCGCTCGCGGGTGATCGCCCTGCTCGAATCGGGCACCGACGTCGACGAGCTGCTGGAAGCCTGCGCCCCGATTGCCGGGCTCGAACGAACCCCGGCCTACGCGCTGGAAGAAGTGGAAGAGCAGAACTGGGTCCAGCTCACGCAATCGCAGTTCGACCCGATCCGTATCTCCGGACGCCTGTGGATCGTTCCGTCCTGGCATACCGCCCCCGACCCCGACGCCATCGTCCTCGTCCTCGACCCCGGGATGGCATTCGGCACCGGATCCCACCCGACAACGAGGCTGTGCCTGGAGTGGCTGGAGCGTAGCGTTACCCCGGGAGTGTCTCTTCTCGACTACGGTTGCGGCTCGGGCATCCTCGCCATTGCCGCAGCCAGACTGGGCGCCCATGACGTGCTTGGCGTCGATATCGACCCGCAGGCCGTCGGTGCGGCCAAAAGCAATGCCGAGCGCAATGAGGTGAGCGCGCGCTTTGCCGACTCGGCCGGAGAAATCAAGGGACAGTTCGATATCGTCGTCGCCAACATTCTCTCCAATCCGCTCAAGGCGCTCGCGCCGGCGATCTGTTCGCACGTGCGCCCAGGCGGCAGACTCGCGCTTTCCGGCATTCTGGCGGAGCAAACCGACGAATTGATCGCCGCCTACGCGCCATGGATCCCACTGGCTGTTGCCGACACCAGGGAAGGCTGGGTATGCCTGGCCGGGATCAAACCCACGTAAGATCCGCTCATGAGAACACGCTGCCCGGAATGCCAGACTGTCTTCCGCGTCACACCGGAACAACTCAAGGCGCGCGCCGGAAAAGTCCGTTGCGGACACTGCCAGTCCGTTTTCAACGCACTGGACACCCTCCTGGAAGACCAAGGCGCGGCAACCGCCCCCGCTTTGGTTCCAGCGACGATTGTTGACTTTTCCCAGGAGGAATCGCTTCTGACCGCTGAACCGGCTCTGGTTCCGGAAATGGAACAGCCGGCTGCGCAGGCCGAACCCGAAACTCAACAAGCCGACGGCAATGAGGTTCTCCCCTTGGAGGAACAAGCTCATGACACCTCCGCCACACAGGAAATCGGCAAGGCCGCCGGGCTGATCCTGCCGCGCGACACCACGGAAATCCCCGGCTACAGTAAATGGGCCGAGGGCGTCATGGCCGCCCCGGTCGCTGCCCCGGTGGAAAAATCCTCGCGCTGGCCGTTTGCCCTGGCCACCATGCTTCTCGCACTGGGTCTCGCCGGCCAGGCCTCATTTCACTACCGCAGCGAACTGGCTGTTGCATTCCCCAGCCTGCAACCGTTGCTGCTGACCTTTTCGCAAGCTCTCGACAAGCCGCTGCCCTTGCCGGCCCGCGCGGAACTGGTCAGCATCGAAACCTCGGACTTGCAGACCGACACGGCTCGCGGCAACCTGCTCGTCCTGAACGCCACGCTGCGTAACCGAGCGCCCTATGCTCAAGCCTACCCGTCGCTCGAACTGTCGCTGACCGATACCCAGGACGTTGCCATCGCCCGGCGTGTCTTCGCGCCGAAGGAGTACCTCCCGGCAAAGGTGTCCTCCGACCAAGCGTTCCCCGCCAATTCAGACATCGCCGTGCGCCTGTGGATCGAAGCCAAAGACATCAGCGCGGCTGGTTACCGGCTCTACATTTTCTATCCCTGAACCGGCTTCGCGGCAGCAGGAGCCTCGCCAGGCCTGATGCTATAATCGGCGCCTCGATCACAAGGTGCCGATGCCCATGTCCACACTAGTCTGCGGTTCGATTGCTTACGACAACATCATGGTTTTCCATGATCGTTTCAAGAACCATATCCTGCCGGAGCAGATCCATATCCTGAACGTGGCGTTCCTAGTGCCCGAAATGCGCCGCGAGTTCGGCGGCTGTGCCGGCAACATCGCCTACAACCTGAAACTGCTCGGCGACGATCCGTTGATCATGGCCACGGTCGGCGAGGATGCCGCCCCCTATCTCAGCCGGCTGGACGGCCTGGGCCTGTCCCGTGCCCACGTGCGGCAGATCGACGGCGCCTATACCGCGCAGGCCTTCATCACTACCGATCTGGACGACAACCAGATCACCGCGTTTCACCCGGGTGCCATGAGCTTCTCGCACCAGAACCGCATTTCCGATACCCGACATGTGAAGCTGGCCATCGTCGCCCCGGATGGCAGGGAGGGCATGCTCAAGCATGCGTCGGACCTCTCGGCGGCCGGCATCCCCTTCGTTTTCGACCCCGGCCAGGGGTTGCCGATGTTTTCCGGGGAGGAACTGCTGCATTTCCTGCAACTGGCCGACTACGCCTGTTTCAACGATTATGAAGCCCGGCTGCTGTGCGACCGCACGGGCCAGTCGCTGGAGCAGCTTGCCGGCAGACTCCAGGCCCTCATCGTCACAAAAGGGGGAGAAGGATCGCAGATTTATGCGGCCGGCAGGGGCATCGACATCCCCTGCGTACAGGCGAAGGAAGTCGTCGATCCCACCGGCTGCGGCGACGCCTACCGCTCCGGATTGCTGTACGGCATCGCCAAGGGCTGGGACTGGACAAAGACCGGCCGGCTTGCGGCTGTCATGGGCGCTATCAAGGTTACTTCCCGCGGCGGGCAGAACCACCGCCCAACCCGCAACGACATCGCCGGATGCTTTGCCAGGGCCTTCGGCGAATCCCCCTGGTAAGAACCTGAAAGCGCGGCGCAGCGACCCGCGCCGCTACCAGGCGCGAATTTCCTCCTGGGCGCAAGGCACCTGGAATACCGCCCTGTCTTCCAGCCTGACGGCAGTGAGAGGTCCGCCCCACAAGCACCCGGAATCGAGCGCCAGCAGGTTGGGCAGTATCTTCAGCCCCAAAGCCGACCAGTGTCCGGTGACCAGAACCGTATCCGCGCTGCGCCTGCCCGGCGCCTCGAACCACGGCACGCATCCCTCCGGAGCATTGTCGATTTCGCCTTTGGCGTGAAAGTCCATGACTCCGTCGGGCGTGCAGAAACGCATGCGTGTCATGGCGTTGACGACCGCCCGCAGGCGTGGCCAGCCTTGCAGGTCATCCCGCCAGGCGGCGGGTTCGCTGCCCCACATATGCGCCATGAACTCGCGCCAGTCGGGCGCCCTCAATGCCGCCTCGACCTCGGCCGCGAGGGCCCGCGCCTTGACCACCGTCCATTGCGGCAGCAAACCGGCATGCACCAGGCAATAAGCGCCCTCGACATGACATAACGGCTGGTGGCGCAACCAGAACAACAGATCCTCGCGATCCGGCGCATTCAGGACATCGTCGAAGGTATCGCCCTTGCCTCGCTTCCCGAAGCCTTCCGCCGCCATCAGCAGCGACAGGTCATGGTTGCCCAGCACGGTAACCGCCGAATCTCCCAGATCACGAACGAAACGCAGGGTTTCCAGCGAACGCGGCCCACGGTTGACCAAGTCGCCGACCAGCCACAGGCGATCAACCGCCGCGTCGAACCGGCAATGATCGAGCAGGCGCGAAAACGAGCCGAAACAGCCCTGGATATCGCCGATCGCGTAGGTGGACATGGTTATTGGACTCAGTTGAGCTCAGTTGAGTTGCGGCGAATATTCCGGGACGAAACGGTGCAGGCGCAGTTTCAGGTCGCTGCTGGTCTCGGGCGCCGGTTCTCTCAGCCAGCTCTCAAGATCGCGCCGCCACTCGGCGTCCGGC
Source organism: Candidatus Accumulibacter sp. UBA704 (assembly GCA_002304785.1). Taxonomy (GTDB): domain Bacteria; phylum Pseudomonadota; class Gammaproteobacteria; order Burkholderiales; family Rhodocyclaceae; genus Propionivibrio. The sequence continues at coordinate 8,609 of DBMG01000069.1, forward strand.
GCCGCCTCCGACATTGCCACGCGCAACTTGGCATGTGGCGTCGGCACGGTCTGTTCGCTGTCGGTCAGAAGTTCCTCATAGAGCTTCTCGCCAGGCCGCAACCCGGTGAATTCGATCTTGATCTCGTCTTCCGAGAAACCGGACAGGCGGATCATGTCGCGCGCCAGATCGGCGATTCGTACCGGCTCCCCCATTTCGAGAACGAAAATCTCGCCGCCCTTGCCCATGAGCCCGGCCTGCAACACCAATTGCGCCGCCTCCGGTATGAGCATGAAATAACGGATGATCTCCGGATGCGTCACAGTGACGGGTCCGCCGCGCGCAATCTGTTCGCGAAAGGTCGGAATCACTGAGCCGTTGCTGCCCAGCACGTTGCCGAAACGCACGGTGATGAAGCGGGTTCCTCCTTCGTCTTCGCACCGTTCTTGCTGCATTGCGGACAGGACACGCTCGGCCAGACGCTTGGTCGCGCCCATGACATTGGTTGGATTCACCGCCTTGTCGGTGGAGATCAGGACAACCTTCTCGGTTCCGTAATGCCGTGCCGCTTCGGCCAGCCGTTTCGAGCCGACCACATTGTTTCTGACGGCCTGCCAGGCATTGTCGCCCTCCATCAAGGGAACATGCTTGTAAGCTGCCGCATGGAACACCACCGACGGATGGTGGTGCGCAAAGATCCAATCCAGCCACGCCACGTCCTTCACGTCACCGACGATGAAGGCGCACCGGACCTGTGGATACTGCCGCTGGAACTCCTGCTCTACCTGGTACAGGGCGAACTCGGAGATATCGAGCAGGATCAGCAAACCGGGATTGAACAGGGCCACCTGGCGCGCGAGTTCGGAGCCGATCGATCCGCCGGCGCCGGTGACCAGAACCGTTTTCCCGTCGATCCAGGAATGCAGGCCGGCGCTGTCGAGCTCGACCGCATCCCGTCCCAACAAATCCTCGAGTTGCACCTGGCGAATCTTGGAAACCGCCACCTTGCCGCCCAGCATGTCCTCCAGGCTCGGCACGGTCATCACCGACAACCCGGCCTGGACGGCCAGCTCCATGGTATGGCGGCGCTTCCGCGGCGACGCTTCGGGCATGGCCACGATCGCCTTCCTGACAGACAGTTTCCCGGCCCATGCCGACAGATCTTCCTGCGGGCCGAGAATCTTGACGCCGTGCAGTTCCTGCCCGGTACGACGAGCATCCTCGCTCAACAGGCCAACCACTGACCATTCGGGCGAATGGGCCAGTTCGCGCAGCAGGCGTTCGGCCGCGTCGCCGCAACCCAGTACCAGCACCGGTTCCCCGGCAAACATTACCCGTCCATAGAGCGCACGGTCGCGCCAAGCCCGGTAAGCAAACCGACTGCCCCCCATCGCCAGGACCAACAGGACAGGGTGGAGGATCAGCACCGAACGCGGTACGCCGGGCAGGCGCAGCATGTAGATCGCTGCCGCGGCAACGACCGCGGCCGACGCAACTGCCACGATGATACGACGCAGATCCATCAGGCTGGCATAGCGCCAGACCCCGCGATACAGACCGAAAAACCAGCAGGCCGGAGCATAGACGGCGAAGACCGGCAGCAGGGCATGGCGGGCGCTTTCCATAAGTTCCGCGGGAATATCCAGATTGAAGCGCAGCCAATACGCCATGAACCAGCAGGCCGCCACGGCCACGAGGTCGTGCAGGATGGCCAGGGAACGTTTTGCCAGCGAATGGGGAATCATCGAAAAATTGCACCGGGGCAGCATCTTGTCATGCCCGACATTTTACGTTAATCGGCGGGCATTTCAGTGAGATACGTATTCGCACGGAACCCGTTCGGCTTCGAATTACGGCGTAATTCGGCAAATCCCCGACCAAGCTCACTCCCGACGAAATCGCTACCCGGAGCGTATAATGCGCCCTTCCGCTAGCGCGCCTAATCTTCCTGCCGATGCGCATCCTGCTGGTCAAAACATCATCGCTGGGCGATGTCATACACAACCTACCCGTCGCCAGCGACCTGCGCCGCCAGTTTCCCGAGGCCGTCATCGACTGGTGCGTCGAGGAATCCTTTGCCGACATTCCGCGCCTGCACCCCGGAGTCGGAACAGTCGTCCCGGTGGCCATCCGCCGCTGGCGCAAGACGCTGTTCCACGCCTCCACCTGGCAGGAAATCGGGGAATTCAGGAAGCGCCTCGGCCAGACCGCCTATGATGCCGTGCTCGATACGCAGGGGCTGATCAAGAGCGCGCTCATCACCTTTCTTGCGCACGGCAGGTGCTACGGCTATGCCGCCGAGGTCGCCCGCGAACCGCTGGCGTCCTATTTTTACGACAAGACCTTCGTCATTCCGCCGAATGCCCATGCCGTCGAACGCAACCGCTGGTTGAGCGCCGCCGCCTTCGACTACCCGGTGGATCTACCCCTGGACTACGGCATCACCGCACCCGACCTGGCGTTTCCATGGCTGAATTCCGAACGCCATGCCGTGCTGTTGACGGCAACCAGCCGCGACGACAAATTGTGGAGCGAAGCACACTGGATTGGCGTGGCCCGGCACCTGGTCGACCGTGGAATCACTCCAGTCCTGCCTTCCGGCAACCCAGTCGAGCGGCAACGCGCCGAGCGCATTGCCGCCGGCGCCCCCGTTTCAATCGCCGCGCCGCCCTTGACGATACGCGAAGTGGCGGCACTGATCGGACACGCCGATCTGGCGGTCGGCGTCGATACCGGACTGGTGCACCTGGCGACCGCGCTGAATGTTCCGACCATTGCACTCTACACCGCGACCGATCCGGCGCTGACCGGCGTCCATGGCACGCGAAACTTCCGCAATCTCGGCGGCCCGGGCCGTGCGCCAGACGTACCCGAAGTTCTGGCCGCCATCGCTCAGGAGTTGCACTGATGATCCGCCTGATCTATTCCATGCTGTTCTACCTGGCCCAGCCCCTTGTCTGGATCCGGCTGGCTTGGCGGGCACGCAAGCAGCCCGAGTATCTGCAGCACCTCGGGGAGCGTTACGGATTCCTCGATCAGGCATGCCCCGACCGTCTGCTGTGGCTGCACGCGGTCTCTGTCGGCGAGACCCGCGCCGCTGAACCGTTGATCAAGGCGCTGCTCACCGAGTATCCCGATCATTCGCTGCTGATGACGCACATGACGCCGACCGGACGCGCAGTCGGCGGAGAACTGATCGGCAAGTACGGACCGCGCCTGATCCAAACCTATCTGCCTTACGACCTGCCCGATGCCTGCGGTCGCTTTCTCGACTACTTCAAGCCGCGCCTCGGCCTGCTCATGGAAACCGAGATCTGGCCCAACGTGATCGCCGCCGCCAGCCAACGCGAAATTCCGATGCTGCTGGTCAACGCCCGCCTGTCGGCCAAATCACAGCTGGGTTACCAGGGCTTCCTGCCGCTTATCCGGCCGGCTCTGGAAAAACTTGCAGGCATCGCCGCGCAGACGTCCGCCGACGGGAAACGCCTGAAGTCCATCGGCGCCGGGGAAATCTGCATCACTGGCAACCTGAAGTTCGACGTCACCCCTGCCCCTGAAAAGCTGCAACTAGGCGCCGAATGGCGGCGGTCGTTCGGCAGGCGCCCGGTGTGGCTGGCTGCCAGTACCCGTGAAGGAGAGGAGCCGCTCATCCTCGACGCCTTTTCTCGGCTCGATCTACCCGATCTGTTGCTGTTGCTGGTACCACGACACCCGCAACGCTTCAATGAGGTGGCGGCGATGGTCCAGGAGCGCGGATTGCCATTCTGCAGACGCAGCGAAGGCGGCTTTCCAGGGCCCGAAACACGCGTCTGGCTGGGTGACAGCATGGGCGAGATGCCCGCCTACTTTGCAGCCGCCGACATCTCGCTGATCGGCGGTACGTTGCTGCCCTTCGGCGGGCAGAACCTAATCGAGGCAGCGGCCTGCGGATGCCCGGTGCTGGTAGGACCGCACACGTTCAACTTCGCTCAGGCGACCGAAGACGCACTGGCCTGCGGCGCAGCGCAGCGCGTTTCCGACGCGACCGATGCCGCGGCGGCGATCAAAAGCCTATTGGCAGATAGAAAACTGCTACAGGCGATGCGCGAGTCGGCAGTCAGCTTCAGCCAGGAGCATCGCGGAGCGACCGCCCGGACGATCGCCCTGGTCAGGAAATCTACTGCGCCTCGAACAACGGGTTGATCTGCTCCAGATCGCTCTCGCCCAGAGTACCGACTGCCGCCTTCAGCTTGAGCTGCGAAAGCAGCGTATCGAAGCGGGCCTTGGCCAGGTCGCGCTTGGTGACATAGACCTGCTGCTCGGCATTGAGCACGTCGATATTGATGCGCACGCCGACTTCATAGCCCAGCTTGTTGGACTCCAATGCACTGGTGCTCGATACCAGCGCCGCATTGAGCGCCCGCACCTGCGCCAGCCCGTTCACCACTCCCAGGAACGATTGCCGCGCTCCAAGCGTTGCCGTACGCCTCGCGCTTTCAAGCCCGGACTGCGCCGCCGAGCGATTGGCAATCGCTTCGCGAGTCCTCGAATTGACTGCCCCGCCCTGGAAAATCGGAATGGTGAGCTGCAGACCGACATTGCGCACATCGGTTTCCAGGTTGGAATTTCCGGCGAACGATAGCGCCGCGTTGTTCTGGCCATAGTTGGCCACCGCATCAAGCGTCGGATAATGTCCGGCCCGGATGCGCTCGACCTCCTTGGTGGCAACCTCGACGGCCGCCTGTTGCGACTGGACCGAAAAGCTCCCGCTTTCGGCAGCCTCCACCCATCTTTCCATGGCGGCCGGCTGCGGCGGGGACAGCGTCGCATCGGCGCGCAGCCTGTTCAGTTCGCCAACATCCTTGCCGACCACGACCCGCAGGGCATAGCGCTTGACCTCCAGATCGCTTTCTCCTGCGATCTCCTGGGCGCTGGCCAGGTCGTATCGCGACTGGGCTTCATGTGTGTCGGTGATCGTGGCGGTACCGACCTCGAAATTCTTCTTCGCCTGTTCCAGTTGCTGCGAGATGGCCTGTTTGTTGGCGCGCACGGCCTTGAGGTTCTCCTGCGCATAGAGGACGTCGAAGTACGCCTGCGCCACACGCAGGATAAGGTCTTGGGACGCTTGGGCGAAATTCGCCTCGGCCTGGACGACCTGCCACTGGGCCTGACCGTACTGAACGATATTCTGCCAGCGGAACAAGGGCTGGGTCAGGCTGACGTTGTACGCGTTGGTGTTGTATTCCTTGTGTGTCTGCGCCCCGCTATCGACACGGTATTTGTTTTCATTCCACACCGTGTTGGCCGTACCTCCGATCACCGGCAGCAAACCGGCCAGTCCCTGTGGCAGTTTTTCGCGCCCGGCCTCGGCCGTTGCGCGCGCCGCCGCGTATTGCGCGTCATTGGCCAGAGCTTCGCGGTAGACCTGCAGCAGATCGGCAGACAATGCCTGTCCGGAAAGACAAAACATTCCCAGTAGTATCGACAGTCGACTTGCCAGTTGCTTCCGGCGCATGTAGGCCTCGCAGTAGTATGACCCGATGAATTAGAACAAGAACTTGCTGGGCTGCTGCGCATTGACCAATGGAGCGACCACAGTCTCGAACAGGTTCACGGTGCTGAAGGCGTTCTCGTCGGTGCGCTTGACCAGTTGCGCTTCCATGACCGGTTCTTCGCCAACGATGGCGACCAGACGACCGCCGATCTTCAGCTGGCGCAACAGGGTCTCAGGCAGCACCGGCAACGATGCAGACACGATAATGGCATCGTAGGGTGCATAGAGATCCCAGCCCAGCGCGCCATCGCCCTGATCGACACTGACGTTGGCAACTCCGGCCCTCTGCAGATTCCTGCGTGCCAGCTCGACGAGTTCCGGATCGATCTCGACGGAATTGACGAATTCGGCCTTGGCCGCCAGCAACGCCGCCATGTAACCGCTGCCGGTGCCGATCTCCAGCACCTTGTCGGTGTTCTTGATCGCCAATTCCTGCAAGAAGCGTGCTTCGACCCGCGGCGCGAGCATCGTCTGCCCCGGTTGCGCATTGGCCTTGAGCGGGATCTCGACGTCGGCAAATGCCAGATCCTTGTGCGCCGCGGGCACGAATTGTTCGCGTTTCACGACGGACAGCAAGGCCAGTACCCCCGGGTCAAGTACTTCCCAGGGGCGAATCTGCTGCTGGATCATGTTGAAACGCGCTTTTTCGGTATTCATCGCCACGGCTGCCATTTCATTCCCCGTCGGAGGGATTCGTCAGGACGAATCGCTGGTCGCTTAGAAGAGACTGGGATTATACCTTGCGACGATCGGCCTCTGCATGCCTTGCGATCCGCAATCCGGGACCGGTCGAATATCGCATTCCTTGGGCGCACAAGCGATAACGCCGCTTAGAGGCGGCGTTATCTGAAAGCATCATATTCTTCGAAGTGCTACTTTGTCGCGACAACCCGGCGTCGCTGCATGACGAAAACCAACGCCAGGACCCCCAGTGTCGGGATGTATATCCACGCCGGATCCGGCCGCTTGTTCTCCACTTCCAGATCAGTAATCTTCTGGCCTTGCTGGAAACCGGCTTTCTCGGCCTTGCTGCGGAACTTCACCGTCAGGACATCGATCTGCCCAGCCATCGGCAACAGCCGGAGGCCAAAGCGTTCAAGCCTCTGCGCCGGCGTACCTGGCTCGCCAAGCGGAAGCAGCATACCCTTCCTGACCGGATTGCCCTTCATATCCTCGCCCTCGACCCATACCCGCAATTGCTCGTTGGCCGGAGCCTTCTCGATCATCTGCATGAGGTCGGTCGCGGCGATCTTGTTGTACGGGGGATAGATCTTGTCCATCCAGAAATTTGGACGGAACAGGCTGAAGGCCACCACCAGGAGAATCACCGTCTCGTACCACTTGCTGCGCGTGACGAACCAGTTCTGCGATGCGGCCACGAAGACCAGGCTGGCCACGATCGCCGAGACCACGACGATGACAAACTCGGGAATGCTACCGATGTCGATCAGCAACAACTGCGTGTTGTAAATGAACATGAACGGCAGGACGCTGGTGCGGATGCTGTACCAGAAGGCGGTGAACCCCGTGACCATCGGGTCGGCCTTGGCGATACCCGCCGCAGCGTAGGCAGCAAGGCCGACCGGCGGCGTCACGTCGGCCATGATGCCGAAGTAGAACACGAACATGTGCACAGCGATCAGCGGCACGATCAGCCCGCTCTGCGCGCCGAGTTCGACAACCACCGGCGCCATGAGCGAGGATACGATGATGTAGTTCGCCGTCGTCGGAACGCCCATGCCGAGAATCAGCGACGCCACGGCGACCATGCACAACATGGCGAACAGGTTGCCTGCCGACATCATTTCCACCACCTCGGCCAGAACCAGTCCGATACCGGTGAGTGTCACGGTGCCGACGATGATACCTGCGGTCGACGTGGCTATAGCTACGCCGATCATGTTGCGTGCGCCGGCAATGAGACCGGTCTTCAGATCAGCAAAACCTTGATCGAGATCGCCTTTCACGTTTCGGGAACCACGGAACCAGGCGCTGAGCGGACGCTGGGTGACCAGGATGAACACCAGGAATGTGGTCGCCCAAAATGCCGAGAGGGCCGGAGACAATTCCTCGATCATCAGGTTCCAGATCAGCGCGGCCACCGGCAGCAGAAAATGCAAGCCGCTCTTCACCGTGGGCCCGACTTCGGGGCACTTCAGGATCGGCGCGTTCGGGTCGTCCAGCTGCAGCTCCGGATAGCGCGCTTCATACTTGAGCAGGCCGATATAGGCGGCAAGCATCAGCACGGCAATGATGAAAACAGAGGCCTCACCAGCCAGATCCTTGATCCATCCCAGGCCGTAATAGACGACATTGGCCAGGATGATCACGCCACTGACCGTCATGAGGATGTTGATGATGCGATTCTTCAGCGGCGCGAGATGGTCGCGTGGAATGCCTTCGATTCCAGCCTTGCAGGCTTCCAAGTGCACGATGTAGAACAGCGCGATGTAGGACATGATCGCCGGTAGTGCCGCATGCTTGATGATCTGGGTGTACGGGATGCCCACGTACTCAACCATCAGGAAGGCTGCGGCCCCCATCACCGGCGGCATGATCTGCCCGTCAACCGAAGCAGCGGTTTCGACCGCGCCCGCGATATGCGGCTTGTAGCCGACACGCTTCATCAGCGGAATGGTGAACGTACCCACCGTTACCACGTTGGCGATCGAACTGCCCGAAATGAGGCCGGTCAGGCCGGAGGAAACCACGGCCGCCTTGGCCGGCCCGCCGCGCATGTGTCCGAGGAAGGAAAGCGCCGACTTGATGAAGTAGTTGCCGGCACCGCCGGTATCCAGCAAAGCGCCGAACAGCACGAAGAGGAAGACAAAGCCAGACGAAACACCCAGCGCCACGCCGAAAACCCCTTCGGTCGACAACCACTGGTGGGTCATGCCTTTGGCAAAGGAAGCTCCCTTGTGCGCGATCATGTCGGGCATGTAAGGGCCAAGGAAGATATATCCGAGGAACAGCGTCGCCATGACCGCCATCGGCAAGCCGACAACGCGGCGCGTTCCTTCAAGCAACAGGACGAGACCGGTCACCGCCACCACAAGATCGAAGCCCGTTGGCTGTCCGGGACGTGCCGCCAGTTGCGCATAAAACAGGAAGAGGTACGCCGCGCAGAAAGCACCGACAAGACCGAGAACCCAGTCCTGCACGGGAATCCGGGTCCGCGGCGAGTGCTTCAGCGGCGGGAAGAGCATGTAGCCCAGGAACATCGCGAAGGCCAGGTGAATGGAACGCGACTGGGTATCGTTAAGGACGAAAACACCCAGCGAAAATGGCAGCGGCGAGGCAATCCACAACTGGAACATCGACCACGCCAAGGCCACGTACATCACAATATTTGCGGCCAGACCCGTTGGTCGCCGTCCCCCGGTATCCGATTCGGCAACGAGTTGCCGGATTTCTTCGTCGGACAGGTCCGACTGTTTCTTCGTTGTGGTGTCGCTCACAGACAACTCCAGATTCCAGATAATAGCCAAAACGCAAGACGGCTCCGCGTCGGAGCCGTCCATCTTCAAGCAGGCTGCTCGATCAGCCCGCCATGCTCATTACATCCAGCCTTTTTCCTTGTAGTACTTGACGGCGCCCGGATGCAGCGGGGCGGACATACCGCTCGAGATCATGTCTTTCGGATCGAGGTTGGCGAACGCCGGATGCAGCTTCTTGAACTCCTCGAAGTTGTCGAAGACGGCGGCAACCATGGCATAGACGACGGCATCCGGCACCTTGGCCGAGGTCACGAAGCTGGCCATCACGCCAAACGTCTTGACCGCGTC
>DBMG01000069.1:17913-19740 GCA_002304785.1 Candidatus Accumulibacter sp. UBA704
TCCTTGACCAGCTTGTCGACTGCCGGGCCGGTAACCGGAACCAGCTTGGCGCCACAGGTCGTGGTCGGATCCTGGATGTTGGCGGCCGGGCTCCCCACGACATAGGCAAAGCCGTCGATCTTGTTGTCGCACAGCGCCGCACCGTGTTCATCGGGCTTGAGCTCGGAAGTCAGCGAAAAGTCGCTGGTCTTCATGTTCAGGGCGCCGAGCAGGATATTGACCGTATCGCGCGTCCCGGATCCCGGGTTGCCGACGTTGAAACGCTTGCCCTTGAAGTCCTCGAATTTCTTGATGCCGGCCTCCTTGCGCGCCAGAACCGTCAGCGCCTCGGGATAAACCGAGAAGACCGCGCGCAGATCGGCGTGCGGGCCGCCATCCTTGAACTGCGCCTGCCCCTTGACCGCGTTGTATTGCACGTCGGACTGAGCCACGCCGAAATCGAGTTCGCCGCCCTTGATCGTATTGACGTTGTAAACGGAACCGCCCGTGCTTTCCACAGAGCAGCGGATGCCGTGCTTGGCACGTTCCTTGTTCATCAAACGGCAGATGGCGCCGCCCGCCGCATAATAGACGCCGGTCACGCCGCCGGTACCGATCGTCACGAATTTCTGCTGGGCAACCGCAGCCGGGGCGAGCAAGGTCGAACCAAGCGCCAGGGCAGCAGCAATTACGGTTAGCTTTTTCATTTTTTATGCCTCCAGTGGTATGCGAAGACCCCTTGACGGGATCGAATAGGATGAATAACCGCTTATTCCCTTACAACACGAAAAACGTCCTTCAACCTCCAAACCGTTGCCAGGAAAAGCATTTTGAAGAGTAGCGCAAAAGTCGCGCAATTCCCAATTCCTGACGATTTCTCCACGCTTTTCGGAATATGCGGAAAGTTATACACGGCGCCAACTTAAGCACATTGCGTGCCACACAAAAATTGGCTGACAAGGCCAGCGAACGGCACCTTTCCCTCCGAACACGATCGCCGTCCGCACCAAAATGGACAGCAACGCATCTTTGTGGTGCATAAACCCCGCCCTCCTTTTTCTGGACACCGGCCGGGCCTGTCAGGCATGCTAGCGGTCCGCCGGCAACTCGACGCAGCAAGCCACAGTGGAGAAACAAAAAGATCGTGAGCGCGACCTCCTTGCACGATGCAGTCAGCCGTATTGAAGCGTTTTCCCGCAGAGATCCGGGAGGAAGGGGGCTTGCCGCCCACGCCGAAGGTGGCCGGCTTCTCCCCGCAGCGCGCGAACTGATGCAAGGAGAACGCATCATCATCGTCACCGGCTTCTGCATCCGTGCCGCCATGATTGGGGAGACGGACGGTCCACCGGGCGCCCTCGCGGTTGCCGACGCCCTCGTTCGCCTCGGCAGGAGCGTGGTCTTGCTGACCGACGATTTCAGCGCCGCGCTTCTCGAAGCGGGCGCCTCGGCGTCGGGATGGAACCCCCGCATCGCCGCAATGAACCTGCCGCAGGAAAGCGCCGATGCGGCCATCGACGAACTGATCGCCAGCCATGCGCCAACCCACGTATTGGCCATCGAACGCCCTGGCAACGCCAGCGACGGACACCGGTACTCGATGCGCGGCGAGACGCTGGACGACCTGGTCGCTTCGGCCGACCGCCTGCTGGCCCCGCCGCGTCAACGGAATTACACGACCATGGCCATCGGTGACGGCGGCAACGAATTGGGCCTAGGCGGCCTGCGCGACGAATTAAGCGGGCGAATCAGCCACGGCGAACTCATTTTCAGCGTCGCCGCGGCCGACCATGTCATCGCCGCGGGAATCTCCAACTGGGGCGCCTATGCCCTGACCGCGGCCCTGTCGCT
>DBMG01000069.1:19886-21696 GCA_002304785.1 Candidatus Accumulibacter sp. UBA704
CGGCTGTCGATCTCGCCAACCGGCATGCCTGAACCCGCCAGCAGCACCACCCGCTCGCTCTCGATGCGCATGGCCGAGATGCTCGCCCCCTCGAGCGGAATGTGGCGCTGCAAGGCCAGCGAACGGGCGTCGTAAACGGATACTCCGTTGTAGCCGAGGACCCAGAGTTTTCCGCGTTGCGCGTCGAGCTGCATGTCCCGCACGCGGGAATGCTGTTGGCGCCGCGTCTGCGCGTAAGCCACCGGCGCCCCGGCGTTCAGATGGAAAGACTGGATGCGGCTCGACCGCTCGTCGGCAACGAACAGCAGATGTTCCTCGGGCCATTCGACCAGGTACTGCCTCGGCAGCGGCTCGGGCTGAGGCACCACGTCCGCCCTCAGGCTGGCAGCAAGCGGAATGGCGATCAACGCGAGGAACAATCCGATGAAGATGTTTCGTCCGGACATGGCGCTCTCCTTTGCCGGCAATTGACATGACCGGCACAATACCGGACACTTTTCCGGCCTCCCATATACACTTTTGCCGACGCTGGCGAATACTGTACAGGCGTAGCGACCGGTACAGTCTCGGAGAAACGACCATGCAACTCAGCCTGAACAGCGAATCCGGCCTGCCGCTCATCGACCAGATCGTCTTCGGAACCCGCACGCTGATCGACGACCGCGTGCTGCGCCCGGGGATGCGCCTGCCGCCGATCCGCAACTTTGCCGAAACGCACGGGATCAGCCGGTTCACTGTCGTCGAAGCCTACGACCGCCTGGTCGCCCTCGGTTACTTGCAGTCACGACGGGGCGCGGGCTTCTTCGTCGCGGCGCGGCAGGAAGCGGCCCTGCCCGCGAGCCGTTGCTGCGAGGCCGAGCGCGCGTTCGACAACGCCGGCGTGCTGTACCAGAGCCTCGACGACACCTCCGACCGGCTCAAGGTCGGCGCCGGCTGGCTGCCCTACGAATGGCTCGACGAGGAAGGCGTCCGGCGCAACATCCGCACGCTCTCCCGCCGCGCCGACACCCGCGTGGTCGCCTATGGGACGCCACGTGGCTACCGTCCGTTGCGCGACCAGCTGCAGATCCGCCTCGGCGATTTCGGCATTGCCGCCGATCCGAGCCAGATCGTCCTCACCCAGGGCGCCACGCACGCGCTCGACATCATTTCCCGCTATCTGGTCAAACCGGGCGAATGCGTATTCGTCGATGATCCGGGCTACTGGAATCTGTTCTCGGTCCTGCGCCTGCAGGGCATCAACCTGATCGGCGTACCGCGCACCGCCGACGGTCCCGACCCGGACGCGCTGGAGGCTCTGTTGGCCCACCACCGGCCGAAGGCATTCTTCACCCACTCGGTTCTGCATAACCCGACCGCCTGCAGCCTGACGCCGGCGACCGCCTTCCGCATTCTGCAGCTTGCCGAGAAGCATGACTTCCTGATCGTCGAGGACGACACCTACGCCGACTTTCATCCCGGCAACGCCACTCGGCTCGCCCAGCTCGACCAATTGCACCGGGTCATCTACGTCGGCAGTTTCTCCAAGACGTTATCCGGATGCCTGCGGGTCGGTTTCATCGCCTGCGAGATGGAGCTCGCCGCCAAACTCACCGATGTCAAGATCATCACCTGCGTGGCGACATCCGAGTTCGCCGAGCGGTTGGTATACCTGATGCTCACCGAGGGCCATTACCGCAAGTTCATCGAGCGCGTGCACAACCGGCTCGCCGGTGCAACGGAACGCACCTTGCGCCTGCTCGAGAAATGCGGCCTGAAGCCCTACGCCGAACCCGCCGGCGGCATGTTCGTCTGGGCCGAAGCCCCGGGC
>DBMG01000081.1:0-1115 GCA_002304785.1 Candidatus Accumulibacter sp. UBA704
TGAGCAATGAAAACGCAGTGCCTGAAGTACGCAATCTGAAACAAATGCTTCAGTACCAGGAGAAGGCCGTCGTTAGCCGAATGCTGGTCAGGAATTCTGCCGGCAACGTCACACTGTTTGCCTTCGACGGCAATGAGGGGTTGAGCGAGCATACTGCACCTTTCGACGCTCTGGTGATTGGGGTCGAGGGTCGTGCCGAGATTCCGATCGGCGGCGTGAGCCATTCGGTGGGCGAAGGGGATTCCCTGCTCATGCCGGCCAACGTGCCGCATGCGGTCAATCCGTTGGGTGGCTTCAAGATGCTGCTGATCATGATTCGCGGGGAAGCAAAATAGAAGGTAGCTGGCGGTAGCACTCGCCCACACTGACGTTAGAGAACGAATCAACAGCGGATTTCAACAGCTCAGACAGTCAATAACCGGAATACCCACGATAGCGTGGTCAATTTATTCTAGGAGGGTCGGACGGCCGGATTTTCATCGTTTTCGGCAATTCCACTCGTCGATTGTCTCAGTTCATTGAATTACCGAATTTGGCCAGTTCTAATAGGATGCCCGCCCCTCGCCCACCTCTTCGTGCGTGACGCCATCGCGGATATGGTAAATGCGCTTGAAGGTGGGAATGATCTTCTCGTCGTGGGTAACGACGATGATTGCCGTGCGGAATTGCACGGCCATTTCGTTGAGGATGCGCACCACGGTCAGGGCACGTTCCGAATCAAGCGGCGCCGTGGGTTCGTCCGCCAGGATCACCGGCGCATGATTGGCCAACGCGCGGGCAATGGCCACGCGTTGCTGTTCGCCTCCGGAGAGTTGCGAGACCTGGGCTCCGGCACGATGGGCGACATCCAGCGCGGTGAGCAACTCCAGCGCCCGCTGGCGCGCCGCGCTGTTATCAACGCCGGCCAACATGGGCAGCAACGCGACGTTGTCGGTGACATCGAGAAAGGGAATCAAGTAAGGCGCCTGGAAGATGAACCCGATGCGGTCACGGCGCATCGCGCGCAGGTCGGCCACTTTCCAGCCGCCCGCGGCAGCGTCGTAGAGCGTTTCACCAGACATTTCCATGCGTCCGCCGGTCGGCTCGATCACGGCGCCCAGGCACTTGAGCAGCGT
>DBMG01000081.1:1129-2628 GCA_002304785.1 Candidatus Accumulibacter sp. UBA704
AGCGCATCGACGGCAGCCTCACCCGTGCCATAGCGTTTCTTCAAACCGCTCAGCCGGATCGCGGGAACCCTCGTTTCATCAGGACTATCCACCTATGGCCTCCGCGGGATCGATACGCAGCGCGGCACGGATGGCAATGACGCTGGCCAATGCGCAGATGACCATGATGATGGCAAATCCGCGCAAGGCGTCCTCGGGCAGCAGCAACACGTATTTTGGAAAGATCGGCACCCACAGTCCGGCGGCGACGCGACCCACCAGAAAGCCGATCAGGCCAAGGCCCAGCGCCTGCTGCAGGATCATGCCGGCAATCGTGCTATTCCTGGCGCCGATGAGCTTGAGCACCGCGATTTCGCGTACCTTGGCCAGGGTCATGGTGTAGATAATGAAGGCGACGATGGCGGCGGTTACCACGGACAGGATGACCAGGAACATCGCAATCTGCTTCGACGACGTGGCAATCAGCTTGGCGATCAGGATGTCTTCCATCTGGACGCGCGTGTACGCCTGGAAGCGCTTCCAGCGGCGGATCTCGGCGGCCACGCTTTCCGGATCCGCGCCCGGTTCAAGACGCACCAGCACGGCGTTGACCATCCGGCTTTGCGCTCCCGCGGCCTGCACGGCTTCCAGCAGGCCCGGCACGCCGGGACGGTTGAAGGCCGGGTTGGCGGCGGTGCGTGCGCGTTCGTTGAGCAACGCATCGTTGTCCTTGAGGAACTGGATTTCCTGGGCATCCTTGAGCGGCACGAAGATCATCGGATCGCCGCTCGCCGAAACCATGCGCCGCGTCAGGCCGACGATCCTATAGTCATGGCGGCGGATACGTACCTTTTCGTTCAGTTCAAGGCCGGTGCGCTCGTCGGCAATGGCCTCATAATGCCCGACCAGCACGGGACGGCCTGCGGTGAGGTAGGCCGGAGCACCGGGGCGGTGCGGCCGGTCCACCTCCATGCCGACCAGCATCACGCGATCTTCCCGGCCTTTATGCTCGATCTGCATGGTGAGATAGGCGGCATTTCCGGTCTCCGCGACACCGGGCAATCCGGCGATGCCGCGCCAGACGTCGTCGCGCAGGCTCGATGGTTCGGCATACGGGCCCAGCGTGCCCTGCTGCACAACCCACAGGTCAGCGCCGCTGTTGTCGATCAACACCTGCCCATCGTCAACCATGCCGCGAAAGATTCCTGCCATCGACAGCGTCACGCCGATCAAAAGCCCCAGGCCGACACCGGTGAAGAGGAATCGTCCCCACCCGTGCAGGATGTCGCGACCGGCCAGGTTGATCATGGCGCGGATTGCACCAGCGCATCGACAGTCTTTACGCGCACACCCGCCGACAGCACCTTTTCGCTATGCACGATGACGTTGTCGCCGGCGGTCAGGCCGTTCCGCACCTGCGTCATGCCGTCGCTGGAGGTAATGCCCGTGGTGACCCTGCTGAACTCGGCCCGGCCATTCTCGATGCGCCAGACGCCTTCGTCCCGGCCCAGTCGCTTGAC
>DBMG01000081.1:2663-7015 GCA_002304785.1 Candidatus Accumulibacter sp. UBA704
ATTGCCGGGCGCCTGGCCAATACTGATATTGGCGATACGTTCCTCGGCCACGGCATCGCCCACCATGTCGACGCGCTCGACGCGCCCTTTCAGAACCTGACCGGGATACGAGCGCAAGACGATATCCGCCGCAAGCCCCACGGCAAGACCGACCGATCGCCCCTGATCAATGCGTACACGCAGCCACAGGCTGGCTGGATCGATGACCTGCACCACGGATTGGCCGGCCACCACGGTCGAGCCCGGCTCCGCCAGACGCGCACTGACGACACCGTTGACCGGACTGGTCAATCGCAAGTGCGCACGGCTTTTTCCGAGGCCCTCCCGGTCGGATTGCGCGCGACGGGCTTCTTCCCTGGCCGCAGCCAAGGCAGCCGTAGCGCTATCGCGGCCAGCATGAGCCGCGGCAGCTTCATGCGCCTTGGTGTCAGCGGCTTCCTGACTGACAAAGTTCCTGCTGCGCAGGCTGGCAAAGCGCGCCGCGTTCGCTTGGGCCATTTGCGCCCGGCTGGCCGCTTCGGCGAGCGCGGCCTGGGCGGAAAACACGAGTTGCGCCGCGCGTGCGGCCGCGGCTCCGCTTGCGGCCTGACGCGATTCAAGATCGACGGGGTCCATCTCGGCCAGCAATTGTCCGGCATGAACCACGTCGCCCTGGTCGACCCGCACGGCCGCGACGCGACCGGCAACAGTCGGGCCGACCGCATAGCTGCGCCGCGCCTCCAGCGTGCCGATACCGAACAGCGTACGCTGCAGGGTGGTTTCGCGGGCACCGGCTATCGTCACCTTGATGGCAGCAAGCGGCCCCTGGTTGGCCACAACCCAGCCGAAGCCGATGAGAAAGAGGATAGCCACTGCGCCCAATAGCGCGGAACGTCGGGAAAGCATCTTCATGCGACGTCCCTCGGTGGCGCCCCCCGGAAGCCATCCAGCAGCAAGGGGAAGATTCGACGGGCGGCATCGAGCATGCCGGCCTCGCCGTGAAACAATGTGCTCTGTACAACCAGTCCCTGCACCGTGCCGAGGAACAGGATGGCTGCGGCTTCCTCATCGAGATGTTGCGGCAACTGCCCCTGTGCCTTGGCCAGTCTCAACAGCACGCACAGACGTTCCCGGTACGCGCCAATCATGCTGCGCACGTGGTCGTGAAATGCCGTATCGGCCGGGCGCTGCAATTCATGAAACAGGATGCGCGGCACGCCCGGATGAAGCGCGACGAAACCGACATGAGCCAGAAAGACGCGTTCAATGGTCGCCAGAGGATCTCCGCCCGCTGCGAAGGCTTCGCCAACGACCCGGCCGAGTTCCGCCTGAACCCAGTCAAAGACTGCTGCCCACATGGCCGTCTTGTCGTGAAAATGGCGAAACAACGCGCCGTGAGTGACTCCGACGCGGTCGGCAATGGCCTGCGTGGTGATGGCCTCCGGGCCGTTGTCACGGGCGAGTTCCACAACAGCAGCCACCACTTCACGGCGTCGCTCTTCAGCGGACAGGCGGGGGCGTTTTTGGATGACGGCAGGGGAAATGGAAAGGTTTGCGTTCATGGCTTGTAAAGTAAGTAACTTGTTACTAACATACTTCATGCGACCTCGTAAATCAAGAAAACGATGATTTGTTCGCCAATGACGAACATTGAACCAATCGTTGGGAAAGGAATGACATGAACGCAAAAGTCTCCCGATTCGCCCTGATGGGCTTTGCTGTCTTCGCCCTGATATTCGGACTTCTCACTATTTACTCGGGCGGCCAGGTAATCTTTGGCGGAGCGGCCGCGCGCGAGGCGGCGGGCAATTACCTGCCCTTTGTCGTGGGGTTCAACTTCATTGCCGGATTTGCCTACGTTGCCGCAGCCATAGGACTACTGACCGCGCAGCGCTGGGCGCCGCGCCTGGCGCTGATCATCGCAGCGGCTACGGCTTTGGTGTTTCTTGCATTCGGCGCACTCGTCCTAACCGGTTCGCCCTTCGAAATGCGCACCGTCGGCGCGATGGCCCTGCGTACTGCGGTATGGGTGGGCATTGCCTGGTTGGCGCGCTGCCGGAAAACAAGCCCTAATATCTGAATGCCCCCTCAGGCGGCAGGTCGAATTGACACAGAGACAATCGCGGACTACTCAAACGCAGCATTGAAATTCGGGGTCTGGACGGCACTATTCCTCAGATTGCGCTTTATGGCGAACACCCCCAAGAAAACGAGTTAGCTGATCAATATTCCTACTGATCGGTTCTCAACCGAAAGGCTTCCAGTCACCTTAAAATCGGATTATTTGGCCATCAGACACTTTCAATGACATCAAACAGGCAATGGAGTTTAGGCGCCAAATTAGCTTTATTGGGCGCTCCCTTCCTGCTACTTGTGCTGTTCTCGACCGCTGCAACACTTTGGGTGTCGTGGCAACTCGACGGTGGGGCCGCCGCCGTCAATGAGGCCGGTCGAATGCGAATGCAGGCTTACCGGATATCCCTGTCTGTAGGCTTGGGCCTCCCGGATGCGGTACAGCAGAATCAAATCAGGGAATTCGATCAAAGCATGTCGCTGCTGCGCACTGGAAATCCCGAGCGGCCTCTCTTTGTCCCGTGGGACGATAGGGTGCGGGAGAAATATGATCTTGTTGCACGTGATTGGTCCGATTTCCGTTCTCGCTGGCTGGAGGGCAAGCAGGACGATCTCGCCGCCTTGAGTTCTGAAACAGGCGCATTCGTTCGGGGTATCGATGAACTGGTAGTGGGAATCGAGTCGCACATGGCTCGGTGGACAGCTTTACTTTACGTGTTCCAGATGTCCGTTCTAGCCTTGGCGATCGTGGGGGCGGCAATTCTGATCTACACGGGCTATGTCTTCGTGCTGGAACCCGTGGGGCTGCTCAAACGAGCCATCGAAAAAATCCAGGAAGGCAATTTCGACGCTCGGGTCGTGCATGAGAGCAGCGATGAGTTCGGGACGCTTGCCAGAGGATTCAATGGCATGGCAGACAACTTGCAGTTCATGTACCGCAACCTGGAACACAAGGTTGCCGAGAAAACTGCGGAACTGGAGGAGAAAAGGGAACGTCTTGAGGGGTTGTATGAAGTCACGGCCCTGGTCGCAAATACAACAGTCCTGGATGAACTGGCACAGGGTTTCGCCAAGAGCGTGGTCAGAATCGCGCGCGCTGACGGCGCGACGATTCGTTGGTCAGACCGCGACAACAAACGCTACCTGATGTTGGCGGCTCAAGGCATGCCCCAATCGCTGGTGGACGCCGAGCAATGCATTGACAAGGGCGGGTGTTACTGCGGGAACGTCGTTGCAAATTCAGACTTGAGGATTATCCCGATTCGAGACGATTCGGACGAATCACAGCTGTCTTGTGCCAAAGCCGGATTCAAGACGGTAATCAACATTCCGGTGCGTTTGCATGAGCGTCTGATGGGCGAAGTCGATCTGTTCTTCAACGCCAAAATCAGCCCGACCCCAGCGCTACGGTCATTGCTGGAAGCGCTGGCCAGCCATCTGGCAAGCGCCATGGAGAACCTGCGGTTGAACGCGCTGGAAAAAGAGGCAGCGGTTTCGCAGGAACGCATCTATCTTGCACGTGAACTCCACGACTCCATCGCCCAGTCGCTGGCCTTCATCAAGATCCAGGTGCAATTGATGCGCGATGCCGTTCGATCGGGCAATCCGGACGCGATACAGGAGATCCTTGAAGAAATCGACACCGGCGTCCGCGAAAGCTATGGCGACGTTCGCGAGTTGCTGATTCATTTCAGGACCCGGGCCAACACCGAAGACATCGAACCCGCCTTGGCGACGACGCTGCGCAAGTTCGAACATCAGAGCGGCGTCAAAACCTCACTATCCATTAAAGGACGCGGCATTCCGCTGTTCCCGGACTCGCAGATCCAGGTGTTGCATATCGTTCAGGAAGCCTTGTCCAACGTACGCAAGCACGCTCACGCGTCGCACGTCAGCCTTGACGTTCAACAGCAACCGGCGTGGCGTTTCGAAGTGCGGGACGACGGCGTTGGCTTCAACCTTGATGAAGACCGGCCGGACGAGACACATGTCGGACTGCGCATCATGAGGGAAAGGGCGCAACTCATCGGCGCCAACCTCGAACTCATTTCCTCGCCGGGCCATGGCAGTTCGATCATTCTNNACGCTTCAGCCCAATGCCCACCCCGTATCGTCGCTTGCCAGCACGGACACTACGAGCACCCGAACATGAACGATCACAGCCAAACCATTCCGGCCATTCCCATTCGAATCCTCGTTGTCGATGACCACACGCTCTTTCGGCGCGGACTGACTGCGCTCCTTGCGCGCGACCCGCAACTGCGGGTTGTCGGGGACGCCGCCGACGCCGGTCAGGCGCA
>DBMG01000079.1 GCA_002304785.1 Candidatus Accumulibacter sp. UBA704
ATGCGCTGCAGGTTCTCGCACTTAAAGAAGACTTCGGCGCCCAGCGCTTCGTTGATGGTGCGCGAGGTCATGACGGGGGTGCGGTGCGCGTACCCCTTGATCCGCGCCGCGGCGGCGATGACATCGTCGAAGACGGGAATATTCGGTGTATTCATGGATCAAACGTCCCAAAGACTGAAAAAAATCACCAGTGCCAAGGGATACGCGTTCCGATCCCCGCTTCCCCGGCCCGCTGAAAAAGCATCCGTGCCGTGGTCAGATCCTGCAGTGCCAGCCCCGTCATGTCGAAGACGGAGATCTCGGCGTTGCTCCGGTCGAATCGCGATCGACCGGTGAGCAGGTCGCNNGCCGCGCCTGGCCGGCATCATCGACGAACAGACGTACCCGCGACAGCAGACCATCGGGAAGTTCGCGCTTGCCGGCGGTGTCGGTTCCAACACAATTCAGATGCGTACCCGGCTGCACGGCATCGACATCGAACAATGCCCCTTTGCCCGGCGTGGCGGTAATGACCACATCGCTGCCGGCGACGGCGGCATTGCCGTCGTTGTTATGGCGGATGGCGCACCGCCCGGCGAACAAGCCCTCGAAGTCCGCATCGCNNTTTCCCGCTGTGCGCCACATAGGCGACCTCGCGCAACGAGGGCATCAACCGCAACGCGAAATCGAGCTGGACGCGCGCCTGGACGCCGGTTCCGAAAATGCACACACGGCGGCTCCCGGGCCGGGCCAGTTGCCGCAAACCGAGACCGCCCGCCGCGCCGGTGCGCTGCGTGGTGATCTCATTGCCGTCCATCAGGCACGTCGGCCGGCCGGTCGCCGGGTCGATCAGTACCACCGTGGCTTGATGCGGCTCGCCGCCGAGCGCGCGATTCCCCGGCCAGAACCCCGCCGCCTTGAAACCGAGCAGCCCCTGGGCCGGAACGTCTCCCGATTTGATGCCGAACACGCCGCCAGTCGACAACGACTCGCGCACCACCGGAAAAACCCGCCCTTCGCCCCGGCTGTGCAGTTCGAAGGCTTCCCGCACCGCCCGTAGCACGTCGTCCGGCTGCAGCAGGGTTTCGACCGCCGCCTTGTCCAGCAAGACCAGTTCGGCGTTATTTGACATAGCCATACACCGCGGCGCGCGACACCCCCAGATGCGCCGCGATCGTCTCGACAGCGCGGCGCATTTCCAGCAGCCCGGCGGTCTTGAGTTCCTGCAGCAGCGCCCGTTTCTCTTCCGCCTTCAGCGAACGCGGCGTGGTCGCCAGACGCGCCGCGAACTGGTCGATGCGTGCCCGGATGGCGTCGGCACCAGCCGGGTCGAGCGATTCCCGGCGCGTGGCGCCCGCATCGACCGTCAGGAACTGCCCGACCGCGCTCTGCAGGCTGCGAAACAGGGTGAGATCGACATTCAGGCACAGGGCCGCGACATAGCGCCCGCTCGAATCCTTGACGCCGACCGACGTGCTCTTGGCCTGTCGCCCATCGGCGAACTGGTTCGCGTAGTTAGCGATGACTTGCGGATACGCCGGGTCGGCGATGCGCGCGAGTCCCAATTCCGTGGCCGGATCGCCGACCGCGCGCCCGGACAGGTTGTTATGGATGGCCAGGATGGCATGGCCGGGATCGGTCAGATCGTGGACGACGACCTCGCAGAAAGGCGCGAAGGTCTCGCCAATCCCCTCAGCAACCTGCTTGAGTTGGTCAAGCAGGATGTCTTGTTCGGATGTATGCTTAGCCATGTAGTCATTTTGTAAAGTTATATACAAAATGTCAACACAACCGCCCGCACAACCACCCGCCGCACTCCCGCTGGAACCCGGAACACTTCAGCCCGGATTTCACGCCGCGCGGTGGCGAAGGCCGGCTTACTTCTTGAACAGATCGTCGAGCGGATTTGCCCGCTTCTCCGCGGAAGCGCCAAGCGGGCGAGCGGAGAATTCCTCTTCGACGTTGTCCCGGTAATAGCTCCACGCCGCCCCAGACGTGGACAGCCGGCGCCAGATCTCGTCACCCACGCCCGTGTGCTCGACCACGCTGCCGTTATCGAACTCGACCCGCAGGGTCCGCGCCCGCGGGTCGTATCCGACTGCGCGCAGTTTTCCGGAATTGATGCGTTTCATCTCCATGAGCAGCCTCCTGTTTCCGGCAATTCTACGGAATACTCTGGCACGAGCAATCGTCCTTGACTCGCCGTTGCGACCGGAACCCGGCTGCAACTTCCAACAGAGACGGCGGATACGTACAATCGGGCGGCAGCAGGCCCTCGCTTGTAAAAAAGAATGTCAATGCATGCCAAGTCCATCAACTGAACCGCCAAAAGGCCGTGCTCTTAAAGACGGCAGAGATCTCCTGGGAGCAAGCCATGAGTTTGAGGTCCGACACGAACGCCACAGACAACCTGAATGAACGTTATCGCCTGGCGCAAAGCGTGGCCACCGACGCCGGCGCCATCGCACTGGAAATGTTCCGGCGGCGGGAACAGTTGGTCGTGGAGTACAAGGGACTGCAGGACATGGTCAGCGAAGCGGATCGGAACGTCGAAGGCTATATCCGGCGACGGGTAGGCGAATCATTCCCGGACGACGGTTTCCTCGGCGAGGAAGGCGGAAGCGATCGGGACGACGCCGCTTTCGTCTGGGTTGTCGACCCGATCGATGGCACGGCGTGTTTCGTCAACGGCATGTTCTCGTGGTGTGTTTCCATCGCGGTCGTGCATCGCGGCGAGCCGGTGATCGGCGTCGTCTACGATCCGAATGCCGACGAACTCTTTCATGCGCGTTCCGGCGGCGGCGCCTACTGCTGGAACAAGCCGATCCGCGTTCATACGGGATGCTTGCTCAAGGACGGCGCCCTCGGCGTCGGGACTTCGTTCCGCGTGGGCACCGAGGCATTCGTGCCCTTCATCGAATCCATCATGCGTGACGGAGGCATGTTCATCCGCAACGGCTCGGGTGCGCTGATGATCACCTACGTCGCCGCCGGCCGCCTGATCGGCTATTTCGAGCCGCACATGAACTCGTGGGACGCGCTGGCCGGCTTGGTGCTGGTCCGCGAGGCCGGCGGGGTCTGCAATCCGTTCATGGAGAACGATGGCCTGCGGCACGGGAACCCGGTGCTGGTGGCAAACCGCAACGTATACCCCCAACTCGCCCGGCACGCGGGAATGCGCGAAGCCGGCAGCGCCTGATCGATCTCGCGAAGTTCCCGTCGTTCAAACGGATCATTGAAGAAGGCCGTGCAGGTGGCATGGCCTGCAACAGGATCTATTCAACGCCGGATTGCTGCCCACCAGTTGCAGAAACTCGTGCCGCCCGAGAGCGGACTCATCGCCGCTCCATGAGAACCGCCAGGAAGCAGAAGCAACCGAATACCATGGCCGCGATCCCTCCCTGCAACAGCGTTCCGGTCTGGAATCCACCGAGCCAGAAATTGCCCGCCAGACGCGCCGCAACGCTGGCCGCGCACAAGGCCACCCCGGCCAATCCGCCTATCCAGCCCAGTTTGTGCAGAGCGTTCATGCGATTCTCCCCATAGGTCATGATGCAATTAGTCGACGACGAAGAAACCCACTCAATCTAATTGAAACGCGCGATTCTTGCACTCCTTGCGTTGCGCGTTGTGTCGTACTGAACAACGGAGGGAGAGGATTTGAGGCAATCCTCAAGGGCTGTGCGTTGATTTTTGAAGGTGGCTTGGGTAGCCTGCTGAATAGCATGGCATCCAAGGATATCTGGCCGACACACGGGCTTTCGCCGTTCGTAGGTCGCTTCCGGTGTCGAACGAAAAGAGGGATCGGACAGAACAAAGTTGCTGAAACCGGTTGGTCGTACCAGGTGATAGCGAGAAGATAGAAAGAACACAGGTCTCCCAAAGATCTCGGGAACTGTTGCTCTCGACACGCACAGACTCCTTGGTCGAACGACGCTCCGAATGGTCAGATGGGGAACATATTGGGATGGAACACCTCTGCCTAAAGGCAAAGCAGCTCTTCGTGTGTGTCTCTCTTTGCGTTCAGAGCGCGCTGGCCTTCGCCTCAGGCGCCGTCCTCGTCCTGAATTCCTACCATCAGGGGATGGACTGGACCGACGGTGAACTGGCCGGGCTGAGAGAAACCCTGGACAAAAGGCACGCGGCGGAACTCTACATCGAGTACATGGACAGCAAGCGTCTGCTTGATCCGGTTCATTTCGAGAACATCCGGCGGCTTCTTGCGTACAAGTACCGCTCGATCAAACTCGACGCAATCGCGGTAACCGACAATGACGCATTCGAGTTCATGCGACGCTACCGCGACGAACTTTTCCCCGGAATTCCGGTAGTCTTCACCGGAGTCAACTGGTTCCGCGCCGAACAGCTTAGCGGCTTGCGCGGATTTACCGGCGTTGCTGAAACGGCTGATCATTCTGCGACCCTCGCCCTGATGTTGCGATTGCACCCCGATACTGAACGTATCGTCGCCATCATCGACACCACGACAACCGGACGCCTGCTGCAGGAAGAGCTGAAGTCGGCGTTCGAGCCGTTGAACGCACGCGTGAAGCTCGAGATATGGGACAGTTTCTCTCAAGACGAGCTTTCACGGAAACTGACCGCATTGCCAGAAAGAACACTGGTCATGCTGATGCCCTATGCCGCGGATCCGCGAGGCCAGTTCGTACCCTATTCCGCCATCGCCCATCTGGTTTCGACCTACAGCCCGGCACCGGTCTACGCCAGTTGGGACTTTTATCTGGGCTATGGAATCGTCGGAGGATCGATGACTTCGGCCAAAGATCAAGGAACAGCGGCAGGAGAAATGCTGTCCCGGATACTGTCCGGAGAAACGGCGGATTCAATTCCGGTCAGACTGCAGACCCCCAGCCGAATCGCCTTTGATTATCGCCAACTCGTACGCTTCGGCATATCGAAACCCAGACTCCCCGACTACAGCATCATCAGCCACGAACCGTGGCACGTAACCTACCGGTGGCTGATCTGGTTGGCTGCATTCACCGTGGTGGCGTTTCTGTCGCTCGCGGCTGCGCTCTGGTCCAGCATCGTCAAGCGACGGCAGGCAGATCAGGAACTTCGGGTCGCAGCAAAAGCCTTCGACATTCAAGTGGGCATGGTCGTCACTGACCACAATGGAACAATCCTGCGCGTTAACGACGCCTTTACCAAGACGACCGGCTATTCCGCGGCAGAAGCCGTAGGAAGAAATCCTTCGATCCTCAAGTCCGGTCGACACGACCAATCGTTCTACCATAACCTGTGGCATCAACTCGCCACACGCCATTTCTGGCAAGGGGTCGTCTGGAACCGTCGCAAGAATGGCAGCGTGTTTGCCGAATGGCTGACCATCAACGCGGTTCTGTCTCCCAAAGGCACGGTGACCCAGTATGTCGGATCGTTCTCGGATATCACGCACAATCCGGATGCCGAAGCCGAGGTTCACCGGCTTGCATACTACGACCAGCTGACCGGACTCCCGAATCGCGACCTTCTCCGTGACCGTCTGAACCAAGCCGTTGCCTTGTCACACACATCGGGATCGCGCGGCGCTTTCCTTATCATCAATCTCAATGATTTCAGCACGATCAACTCCACACGCGGATACGCGATCGGAGACCGGCTGCTGATCGAGGCCGGCAAGAGAATCCGTCATACGTTGAGGGACTCCGACACTTTAGCCCGACTTGGCGGAGACGAATTCGCGGTTGTCATCGAAGATCTCGGGGCGGACGATGAATCTGCCGCAACGAAGGCACAAGCAATGGCCATCTCGATTTGGGATACGCTTCGCGAGCCATTTGAACTGGCGATCCCCGGCATCACGATCGGCGCCAGCATCGGAGTATCGCTTTTTCGCGGCGGGGAATCGGTCGAACAACTTCTCGGCAACTGCGACATCGCGCTGCATAAGGCCAAAGCGTCGGGAAGGGACGCCCTGCGCTTTTTCGATCCCGAAATGCAGGCGGCACTCGATCAACGGAGTTCGTTGGAGCAGGACCTTAGAATCGCCGTCAGGAACAAGAACCTCGCGCTCCACTACCAGGCGCAGACGGACAACTCGGGATCGATCATCGGGGCGGAGGTCTTGTTGCGCTGGCACCATCCCGAGCGAGGACTCGTTTCACCTTTGGTGTTTATTCCGATTGCCGAAGAAACCGGACTCATCGAGGAACTGGGCTATTGGGTCATCGAAAAGGCCTGCCACCAGATTCGCCTCTGGTCAGCGCTGGAAAACACCTCGAGCCTGCGTGTCTCGGTCAATGTCAGCGCCCACCAGTTTCAACTCGACGATTTTGCGCTAGCTGTCGAGCGCATTCTCGCCGGGACCGGCGCACGGCCGGATCGTTTGATGCTCGAGCTGACTGAATCCGTGATCCTCGCGGATCTGGACAACGCGATGCAGAAAATGCGCGCGCTCAAGCAACTCGGGGTCGGATTCTCGATGGATGATTTCGGCACCGGTTATTCGTCGCTTGCCTATCTGTCGCGCTTGCCGCTGGACGAACTCAAGATCGACCGATCGTTTGTCGCCAGACTCCCCGGAAGCGAAAACGATGAAGTTATTGCCCGCATGGTGATTTCCATGGGCCGGAGCCTGGGCCTCTCTGTTCTCGCCGAGGGAGTAGAAACATCCGAACAGATGGATGCATTGCGTCAATACGGATGCCACGCCTATCAGGGTTTCTTGATTGGCCGGCCGTCACCTGTAGAGGAGTTCGTGTTGCTCTTGCCGAGCAAATGAGTACATCCCCCTGGCTTTCGCCGGGGTGACCGCAGGCCATTGGCGACGATTGGCAGATCAGGTCACGCGTATGCCGGCACGAATGCCTGCTCGACCGCCGCAGGCCCGCTTTCGTTCCAGTACGGCGACAGCTTGCGCAACTGGGCAATGATCGGTGGAACCGCCTCGATGACGCGGTCGATTTCCTCCTCGGTGTTGTAGCGCGAGAGCGAGAAACGGATCGTGCCGTGTGCGGCGGTGTAGGGAATACCCATGGCGCGCATGACGTGCGACGGCTCCAGCGATCCCGAGGTACAGGCCGAACCGCTGGAAGCGGCGATGCCCTGCTTGTTGAGCAGCAACAGTATGGCCTCACCCTCGACGTATTCAAAGGCAATGTTTGCCGTATTCGGCAGGCGGTTGGCCGGATCGCCGGTGACGAAGGCGTGCGGCACCTGCGCCAAGATCCCGGCCTCCAGCCGGTCGCGCAGGCGTTTGACCTCGGTGTTCTCGAATTCCATGTATTCCAGGGCCTGCTCCGCGGCTTTGCCGAGACCGGCGATCGATGCCGAATTTTCTGTCCCGGCCCGTCGACCCCGCTCCTGATGCCCACCGCGTAGCAACGGGCGGAAGCGCGTGTTGCGCCGCAGGTAGAGCACGCCGATGCCTTTGGGGGCGTGTAGTTTGTGGCCGGAGAGCGACAGCATGTCGATCTTGCTCTTCTTGAGGTCGATGGGCACTTTGCCGACCGCCTGGACGGCATCGGTATGGAACATGGCCCCGACCGAACGCGCCATCGCGGCCATCTGCTCGACCGGGAACAGCATGCCGGTCTCGTTGTTGGCCCACATGACCGAGACGATGGCCGTGCGTGGCGAAAGCAGAGACTTGTATTCGTCGATGTCCAGCCGTCCCTTCTTGTCGACCTTCAGGCGATGGACGACCGAGCCCTCTTTCTCCAGGTGCTCGCACAGCGCCAGGATCGCCGGATGCTCGACGACCGTGGTGATGATCTGGTTGCGCTCCGGCTGCGCCTTGAGTGCGGAAAGGATCGCCGTCGAGTCGGATTCGGTACCGCAGGAGGTGAAAACGATCTCGGTTTCGTGCTCGGCACCGATCAGCTTCTGCACGGCGACGCGCGCCTCCTTCAACCCCTGCGCCACCTTGTTGCCAAAGCTGTGCATCGACGAGGCATTGCCAAACTGTTCGGTGAAATAAGGCAGCATCGCTTCGACCACGGCCGGATCGCAGGCCGTGGTCGCGTTGTTGTCGAGGTAGATGGGTTTCATGCTCATCTCCGGGACGCCATCGCCAGCAGACTGGCCGGCAGCAACTGCACGAACTCACCGAGCGCATCGACGAGCTGGGCCTGGATGCCCGACAGTGTGGCCTGCTCCATCATGCAGCCCTGGCAGGCGCCCTTGAGATTGACATAGATGTTCTTGCCGTCGATCTCGACCACTTCGATGTCGCCATGATCGCGCTGCAGCATCGGGCGGATGCCCTCGATGGTTTCCTCGATCTTGCGCATGCGCTGGAAGTTGGTCAGTCGCGGCCTGGCAGCCGGCTCCGTCGCGGGCTTCGCAGCGTGAACCGCAATCGGCTGTGCAACTGGTTTCGGCGCGTCGGCCAGCGACGGCGGCATCGGCGCGGTGCACCGTTCGGCCGAGACGTTGGACAGGATCTCCTCGATGCCCTCGTGACAACTGCAACAGCCACCACCCGCCTTGGTGTAATGCGTCACCTGCTCCACCGTGGTCAGGTTGTTGGCACGCACGACGTCCTCGATCAGCACGGAATCGACGGCAAAGCACTTGCAGACCATCGCGCCTTCCTCATGATCGTCGACCCAAGTCTCGCCCCGGTAATTGGCGATCGCCGCCTGCAAAGCCTCGCGCCCCATCACCGAGCAATGCATCTTCTCGGGCGGCAGGCCATCGAGATAGTCGGCGATCTGCTGGTTGGAGACCTGCAGCGCTTCGTCGAGCGTCATGCCCTTGACGATTTCGGTCAAAGCTGACGATGAAGCGATGGCCGAGCCGCATCCGAAGGTCTGAAAATGCGCGTCGAGAATGCGCTCGGATTCGGGATCGACCTTGAGCATCAGGCGCAGCGCGTCGCCGCACTGGATCGAACCGACGTCCCCGACGGCGTTGGCGCCGTCCAAGGGACCGGCGTTGCGCGG
>DBMG01000049.1 GCA_002304785.1 Candidatus Accumulibacter sp. UBA704
GATGTTTTCGCCCTGCACGAACTTCGGCTGGATCACGTCGAGCAGTTTGAGCGCGGTCAAGGTTTCGATGGCGGCCTGGCCGTACGGCGCGAGCTTTGGATTGGCAATGGACACGTGCTTGAAGTCGCCTTTCTTCAGGACCTCGCCCTTGTCATCGACAAACCCCGCTTTCGACGACCACAAAACAAGCTTGCCGATGGCGTAGGTGAAGCGGCTGCCGGCTATCCCGGCACCTTCCTTCTCCAGTTTTTCGGGGGTGGTGTCGTCGGCGGCGAGCAGAATTTCGAACGGCGCGCCGTTCCTGATCTGCGCGTAGAACTTCCCCGTTGAACCGAAGGCCAGTTGCGCCTTGTGGCCGGTGTCCTTCTCGAACTCGGCGGCGATCTTCTGCATCGGTGCGGTGAAGTTGGCGGCGACGGCGACCTGGACTTCGTCGGCGTGGGCGAGGGCAGTGCCGAGGAGGGCGAAGATGAAGGAAATTCTTCTGAACATAGCGGATATCCTTTCAGTTGGCGACGGCGAGGATCACGTGCGAGGCCTTGATCAGCGCGCAGGCGCGCTTGCCTTCAACCAAGCCGAGTTCGTGGATGCTTTCGTTGGTGATGGTGGTGACGACCAGCTTGCCGCCCGGCAGTTCGATGACCACCTCCCCGTTGATCGCGCCTTCCTGGCAGCGCACGATCGTCCCGCACAGACGGTTGCGTGCGCTGGTCTTCAGGGAATCATCGGTCGTGACGATGATCCACGGTGCCTTGACCAGGGCATACGCCTCCATGCCTTCGGTCAGGCCGAGATGCTCGGCGCTGTCGTGGGTGATGACCGCCGCGAGTTCGTCGCCGCCGCCGATGTCGAGAATGACCTCGGCGTTGATCGGGCCGTGCTTGACCGATTTCACCTTGCCGAGGAACTGGTTGCGCGCACTGGTTTTCATGTCGAATCTCCGGATGAGTTGGTAGTACTGTTCAAAGTCGTCCATGATCTGCCCCAGTGCCGCGAGCACCCGTTCCCGTTCCTTTTCCAGCCGCCGGTAGGCCGTGAGGACACGCCGGCCATACGGCGTCAGGCGGGTTCCGCCGCCGTGCTTGCCGCCGGTCTGACGCTCGACGACGGGCTGTTCGGACAGGTTGTTCATGCTTTCCACCGCCTGCCAGGCCGCCTTGTAGCTCATGCCCATGGCGCCTGCGGCGGTCGAGATGGAGCCGGTGGCGTCGATGCGTTCGAGCAGTTCGAGGTGGTCCCAGCGCTTGCCCCGCGCCAGCAGGGACGGAAAAGGCTTGATCGCGGCGGATGGGTCGGTCAT
Organism: Candidatus Accumulibacter sp. UBA704; assembly: GCA_002304785.1. Classification (GTDB taxonomy): domain Bacteria; phylum Pseudomonadota; class Gammaproteobacteria; order Burkholderiales; family Rhodocyclaceae; genus Propionivibrio. Next base: position 1,301 of record DBMG01000049.1, read on the forward strand.
GGTTTTCATCTTCCAGTTCGTGCGGTTCGTCGTTATTACCACACACTACATAACGCTAGCAACAACAGTGCCGGAACAGTGCCGGAATGTTCGTGAGGTGTCTCATTTTGCGACGTCGGCCCGCAAATCAAAGGAGGAGACGGCCACAGGCGATCTTGGCGAGATGTAGGCGGAATGGCACGTTCCCAACACGGGTTGGGGGAGACGCTACAAATTCGGAATCTTGTTGATCAACGTACCGGGCGAGGATGTTTCTTCAGGAACATGCAGAGAGAAGTGGCAGTCAAAGAAATAGAAACAGGCCACAGCGTGGCCTTTCGTCAAATAGTCGTCCCGTTGCGAGGATTTCGCACATCACGTCGGGAGGTCTTAATCATGTTCAATAAGGATCGGTTCATTCAGGATTGTTTGGGCGCTATATCCGAAGGCCATGAGGCAATCAGGGAGTTGGTGGCAGAAGCAGTTTCCGATCGAGTGGGGATGATGGCCGGGCTTGGCGAGCCGGAACATGCAGGGCTTACGCCGCTATACAGATCGCCGGATCTGACGATCATCAACTTTGTCTGGGCGCCGTGCATGAGCTTGATGCCGCACAACCACCAAATGTTTTCCGTGGTCGGCATTTATACGGGGCGCGAGGACAACGTCTTTTGGAAGCGGACAGGAATGTCGATCGCGGCGGCAGGCGCCAAATCGCTGGCTGCTGGAGAGGTGGCCACGCTCGACCGTGATGCCATCCATTCAGTACTGAACCCGATTGGGAAAATGACCTGTGCGATTCACGTTTATGGCGGCGATTTCTTCGCTCCGCCCACCCCGCGAAGTGAATGGGACCACGAAACGCTGACCGAACAACGCTGGAATGTTGAGCACGCGAAGGCATTGTTTCGTGAGGCGGAGGCACGCTTTCGTGCGACCGCTCTTTAGCCGACCGAATTCGTTTGGCTGACTAACATGCAGAGGTCCACTGGTACCAGCCTCCCAACGACGCGATCGCCTGCTCATTCGATGTGTGGAAGCGTGCCGCTCAATGGCTATTGCAGAATGTCTGATTCGCGTAGCTGTAGATCCCGAAGATGAAGTCGAACTGATCACCGACTTCAACGAGGCGTTATCGCACAGTCTTTCTTTCGTGCGGTGATACGGAGTTCATGTATGCCTTCCTCGGAGGTAAACAGGCCATGAGCACGCAACCGTTACCTCCAGTCCGCCTGATTTCGCTCGTCGCCTTGACCATGCTCGCCTTCGCGGCGAACTCGATTCTTTGCCGCTTGGCGCTAAAGACAACCGACATCGACGCCGCGACCTTTACGACGATCCGGCTCGCCTCCGGCGCTCTCGTGCTGATGACGATTCTTTATGTGCGCGGAGCTAGCAGTGCATTCTGCGGTTCATGGTCGGCCGCGGCGGCCCTTTTCATCTATGCGGCCGCATTCTCATACGCCTACATCGACCTGCCTGCGGCAGTTGGCGCGTTACTTCTCTTTGGGGCTGTGCAGGTGACGATGATCAGTGTCGGACTCAAGACCGGGGAGCGATTCTCCGCGCTGCAGTGGGCGGGATTTCTGCTGGCGGTTGGGGGGTTGGTCAACTTGCTCCTGCCCGGCCTGTCGGCGCCAAAACCGCTCGCTGGAGGGTTGATGCTCCTTGCCGGTTGCGCTTGGGGCACGTATTCGCTCTTCGGTCGCAAACTCGGCAACCCAAGTGCAGGGACCGCGTGCAATTTCGTCCTCACGTTGCCCTTCACAGCCATCCTGAGTGTCGTCACCTTATCCTCGGCGCGACTTGACGGCGCGGGGAGCGCGTATGCGATGGTTTCAGGCGCGCTGGCATCAGGAATTGGCTACTCCATCTGGTACGCCGTATTGCCATCGCTGTCAGCAACCGTGGCGGCAACCCTTCAACTCTCGGTACCGGTCATTGCGGCAGTCGGTGGCGTCCTTTTCCTCGGCGAAGATTTCACCCTCCGCCTTGCGCTCTGTTCGATTTCAATTTTGGGCGGTATTGGCTTGGTGATTGCGGGCAAGCGTCCAAAAGGGTAGTTCGCCGGCCTCACACCGGGCGGCGCGCATCCGTTTCCAGCATCGTGTCTAGAGTTCTGTGTAAACTCGCCGCTGCACTCTGTCGGTTGTCATGTAGCTTTAACCGCGCAGTTCGCAGTTAAGCCACTCGTTGCGCTTGATAAGAGCATCTACGGTTGCACTCGGTTTCTCCGCCTCACGCGCCTTCGGGACCAAAACAGATCCGGTAGTCGCAGCACTCCGCGCAGTGCGGCGACTTGCAGATCAGCACGCCGGCGCTTTCGCATAACTGGCGGTAGAAGAACTTCTTCCACTTCATGTCCTTGTCGTTCAGCACGGCGAGCGACGGGAAGTGGTTCTGCATCAGGGTCGAGAGTACCTTTCGGCTGGGCAGGCCCATGTCCTGCCAGAGATGGTTCTCCCCCATCGCTGCGGTGGCGATGGCGTGCGCCAGCCAGGTTTCCATCTCCTCGCCGTGCGCCCGGTGGGCGAGCAGCAGGGCGACGATGTCGTCGAATTCGTCGTATTCGAAAAGTCTCAAATCGCCAGAAGTCCCGTTGCGGCACTCCAGGCCGGGGAAGAAGGCGTCGAGCAGGTTGCGGAATCCGTCTTCGTTCAGACCGCGGATCAGGGGTTGGCGCATCGCCAGCAGGGACTGCGTGATGACGCCGGCGAAAGCGATGGTGGCTGGGTCGTCCGGGTAGCGGGCGAGGGCCAGAGGGGGCAAAGAGGGCAGGGGCATAACGTCTCCTCGATAGTTGATGCGTCGTTTCTCCGTCGTCCCGGCGGACGCCGGGACCCAGCGCGGCGTACTCGATTCCGGCCTGCGCTGGAATGACGGTGCTGAGCCTTGTCATCACAAAGCAAGACGCTTTCCAGGTTGGAAACCGGTGTTTTCCGGTATTTGAATGTCGCTTTCCCGACAATCGAGCGTGTGTTCCTACGCCTGTCTGTCACGATTGTCACAAGCATGCAACGTGCGAAATCCCATGAAAACAGCGTATTAGCCGTGGCACGGCGATTGCATGGGCAGGGGCGAAAGGATGCCACCATGAGAACCAGCGACATCGCCCTGCTGATCGACGAGCCGGCTTGTTCGAACAACACGAACAAGGAGAAGGGCGGCTGCACGCGCCCGAAGCCGGGTGCCACCGCCGGCGGTTGTTCGTTCGATGGCGCGCAGATCACGCTGTATCCGATTGCCGACGTCGCGCACATCGTGCATGGGCCGATCGCCTGTGCCGGCGATTCGTGGGACAACCGCGGCACGCGCACGACCGGGCCGGGCCTGTTCCGCATCGGCATGACCACTGACTTGTCCGAGCAGGACATCGTGATGGGGCGCAGCGAGAAGCGCCTGTTCCATGCCATCAAACAGGCCATCGACAGTCATTCTCCGGCGGCTGTTTTCGTCTACGCCACCTGCGTCACCGCGATGATCGGCGACGATCTGCTGGCGGTGTGCAAGGCGGCGGAAAAGCGCTGGGGCGTGCCGGTGGTGCCCATCGACGCGGCGGGATTCTACGGGTCCAAGAAACTCGGCGACCGCATTGCCGGCGAGGCCATGTTCGAGTATGTGATCGGCACGCGCGAGCCCGATCCGGTGCCGGAATCGGCGCAACGTCCGGGCATCACGGTGCATGACATCGCGCTGATCGCCGAATACAACATCCGCGGCGAGTTCTGGCACGTGGCGCCGCTGTTCGACGAACTCGGCCTGCGGGTCATCGGTTCTCTTTCCGGCGACGCCCGCTTCCGTGAAGTGCAGACAATGCACCGTGCCAAGGCATCGATGGTTGTCTGTTCGAATGCGTTGCTCAACGTGGCGCGCAAGCTCAATGACAGGTGGGGCGTGCCGTACTTTGAGGGCAGCTTCTACGGCATCTCCGACATGTCGCAGGCGCTGCGCGAGTTCGCCCGGCTGCTCGGTGACCCGGATCTCACCGCGCGCACCGAAGCGCTGATTCTTCGCGAGGAGGCCAGAGTCAACGCCAGCCTTGAACCGTGGCGCGCCCGCCTCAATGGCAAGCGTGCCCTGCTGTATACCGGCGGCGTCAAGTCGTGGTCAATCATTTCGGCCCTGCACGATCTTGGCATGGAGGTGGTGGCCACCGGTGTGCGCAAATCCACAGAAGGCGACAAGGAGCGCATCCGTGACCTGTTGGGCGACGATGCCCTGATGCTGGAAGACGGCAATCCGGCCGGGCTGCTCAAGGTGTTCAACGAACGGGGCGCCGACGTGCTGATCGCCGGCGGGCGCAACCTCTACACCGCGATGAAGGCGCGCATCCCCTTCCTCGACATCAACCAGGAGCGCGAATACGCCTACGCCGGTTACGCCGGCATGGTCGAAATGGCCCGGCAACTGGCGCTGACCATCGAGAACCCTGTGTGGACGGCAGTGCGCAAACCGGCGCCGTGGGCGACCGGGAAGGCTGTTGGAGAAGTCGTGGGGGTGGTGCGATGAACTCATTTCTTCCGTCATCCCGGCGAAGGCCGGGATCCAGTCTGCGCTCCGAAAACCTGGATTCCGGCTTTCGCCGGAATGACGGGGTTTTGGGAAATGGATGCATCCCAGGAGAAAACCATGGCTGAAATCATCCGCCACGCCAAACCATTGACGGTCAGCCCGCTCAAGGCCAGCCAGCCGATCGGCGCCGCGCTGGCCTTCCTCGGGCTGCGCAACTGCCTGCCGATGCTGCACGGCGCGCAGGGCTGCACGGCCTTCGGCAAGGTCTTCCTGGTGCGCCATTTCCGCGAGCCGATTCCGTTGCAGACGACGGCGATGGATCAGATCGCCACGGTGATGAATTCCGACGAGAACGTCATCGTCGGCCTGAAGACGATCTGCGAGAAGAGCAAGCCCGATGTCATCGGCCTGCCGACCACGGGGCTGTCCGAAACGCAGGGTACGGACATCCTGCGGCTGGTGCGCGAATTCCGCGCCAAGCACCCGGAGCATGCCAGAACGGCGATCGTGCCGGTGAATACGCCCGATTTCAACGGATGTTTCGAAAGCGGCTTCGCCCTGGCCGTCGATGCCATCATTGACACGCTGGTCCCCGAAACGAAACATGCGGGGCGGCGACACAAGCAGGTCAACGTGCTGGCGTCGTCGATGCTCTCGCCCGGTGACATCGAGGCGATCAAGGACTGGATCGAGGCGTTCGGCCTGCGCCCTGTCGTGGTGCCCGACATCGGCGATTCGATGGACGGGCACTTGATCGAGAGACAGCATACCCCGCTGACGCTGGGTGGCGCTCCGCTGGCCGAGATCGGCGCGATGGGTGAATCGATCGCCACGCTGGCTGTCGGCCGATCCATCGCCAACGCCGCGAATCGCCTGGAAGCGCGCACTGCCGTGCCGACCTTCCGCTTCGACCATCTGATCGGTCTCGACGCCTGCGATGCCTTCACACAAACGCTGGCCGAGATCTCCGGCCAGCCGGTGCCTGCGAAGATCGAGCGGCAGCGCAGCCAGTTGCAGGACGCGATGGTCGACACGCACTTCATGACCGGTTTCCTGAAGATCGCGCTGGGGCTCGACCCGGACCTGCTGAAAGGCTTGTCCGATCTGTTTGTCGGCATGGGCGCCGAAGTGGTCACCGCCGTCGCCCCGGCACGCGCGGAGATCCTCGAATCGCTGCCGTGCGCGACCGTGCTGGTCGGCGATCTCGAAGATCTGGAGATCGCAGCGGCGACGAGCGGCGCGCAACTGCTGGTGAGCAATTCACACGGCGTCGAGGTTGCCAATCGCTTGGGTATTTCGTTGCTGCGTGCCGGCTTTCCCTTGTACGACTGGGTCGGCGGCTACGCACGCGGCTGGGTCGGCTACCGCCATGCGCGGCAAGCCTTGTTCGATATCGCCAATCTTTTCCTGGGGCAGCACCATGACATTCCTGCCTACCGATCCATCTACCGAAGCGAAGCCGTGTCCGCATCCGTGCAGGCGCAAGCTGGCGCTGGCGTGGTCCGCCACTGACGGCGATGTTTCCATGACCACGGCCATGCTCA
>DBMG01000145.1 GCA_002304785.1 Candidatus Accumulibacter sp. UBA704
TCCGGATCGTCGAAGGGATGCACGAAGGTCAACTTCTCGGCCTTTTCCAGTTCCAGCGCATGCACGTAGGCTTCGTCGAAAGATTCGCCAGCCAGCACCACCTCGCCGCCGCGGCTCTTCACCGCGTCGATCTTGATCGCCGGCGTCGTCGTCGGCATCACGATCACCGCCCGGCAGCCGATCTTCGCCGCCGCCAGAGCCACGCCTTGCGCATGGTTGCCGGCCGAAGCGCAGATCACGCCGCGCTTGAGACGCTCCGGCGACAACCCGGCAATCTTGTTATAGGCGCCACGCAGCTTGAACGAGAACACCGGCTGCATATCCTCGCGCTTGACGAGGACGGTGTTGCCGGTCCTCGCCGACAGACCCGGAGCGAAATCAAGGGGCGTCTCCACGGCAACATCGTAAACCTGCGCGTTGAGGATTTTCTCGAGGTAATCCGGATGCATGGCGGTCAGGGCTTCGGCGGTAAAAACTTCGATTCTAGCAGCCCTTGGGACCCCCATCGGTTCTCCTTCAAGACCGCGGTCGATCACCTGATTGGCCAGCTCGCGTTAACCGCGGACAACACAACGAACAACACCCACTCGATAGGCCATACCCATGCTGCTAGAATGGCTTACCCGACGCAGCCGGAGTTGCGTCCTCGACCGAAACATTCCCGCACGGCATCACCGCGATCAGAGGTTCCTCGATGATCTACCGTAGGTCACGTCTCGTCCTGTCCAGGCTGTTGCACGCGTCACAACTCCTTGTCCGGGCCATCCCCCTCGTTCTCGCACTGGGCGGCGCGGCCGCCGGCGCCGCCGAACCGATCCGTTCGGCCAGCGAACTGGACTATCCGCCCTACGCCGTGGTCACCGGAGACGGCCAGGCCGATGGCTTCGGGGTCGAGATGCTGCGCGCAGCGCTGCACGCCATGGGGCGTGAGGTCCGTTTCGCCGTCGGTCCCTGGCATCGGATCAAGCAGGATCTGGCCGAGGGGCGCATTCAGGTTCTGCCGCTGGTGGCACGAACCGAGGAGCGTCAGGCACAGTTCGACTTCACCGCCCCGTATCTGACCCTGCACGGCAGCGTCGTCGTGCGCAAGGGCGATTCCCGCATCCGCAGAGCCGAAGACCTGCGCGACAAGACCATCGTGGTGATGAAGGGCGACAGTTCCGAGGAATACGTACATCGTTTTCGCCTGAGCGACCGGATCGCCACCACGGATACCCTCGAAGAAGCGCTACGCCAACTGGCTGCCGGAAAGCACGACGCGATGGTCATGCAGACGCTGGCCGCCGAAAACCTGATCAACGCGCTGGGCCTGTCCAACCTCGAGCTCGTCGGCCCGCCGCTGGCGCGCTATCACGACTTCTGTTTTGCCGTGCGCAAGGGCGATCACGACTTGCTCGCCGTGCTCAACGAGGGGCTGTCGCTGGTGATCGCCGACGGCACCCGTGAACGCTTGCGCGAAAAATGGATCGTTCCAACCCGGAGCGAGCGCCTGGAAAGGAATCTCCAGATGGCCGCAGCAGCGCTCGGCGCCGTCCTGTGTTCGGGACTGGTCGCCTGGCTGTGGATTCGCACGCTGCGCCGGCAAGTGAGGATCAAGACGGCGTCGCTGGCCGTCGCCAACCGGCGTCAGCGTGAAGAGATCCGGCGGCGCCTCACGACGGAAGCCAGCCTTCGGGAAAGCCGGAAGAGCCTGGCGACCACGCTGCACTCGATCGGCGATGCCGTCATCGCCACTGATGCCCAGGGACGGGTGACGCGCATGAATCCGACCGCCGAGCGCCTGACCGGTTGGCCTCTGAACGACGCCATCGGCCACCTGCTCCCCGACGTATTTCGCATCGTCAATGCCGATACCCGCAAGACGGTGGACAATCCCGTGCAGTTGGTCATGGAACGCGGCGAGGTGGTCGGGCTGGCCAACCACACGGTGCTCCTGGCGCGCGATGGACGGGAATACCAGATCGCCGACAGCGCCGCACCGATTCGTGGCGACGACGGCGAGATCGTCGGTGTCGTGCTGGTCTTTTCCGACGTCACCGAGCATTACCTCATGGAAAAGGCGATCCGCGACAGCGAGGAACTGTACCGCACGGCGTTCCTGACCACTCCCGACGCCATTGCGATCACGCGCCTGGGCGACGGCTTGTACGTGGACGTCAATGAAGGCTTTTCGCACATCCACGGTTGGCCGCGGGACGACATCATCGGCCACACCTCCCTGGAAACCGGTATCTGGCATGACCCGCATGACCGGCAGGTCATGATCGAGATGCTCCATCGCGACGGCCACTGCTCGAATTTCGAGACCGACCTGCGCTCCCGCGACGGCAAGGTCTTCAAGGCACTGATCTCCTCGCACCTGATCACCATCAAGGGTGAGAAATGCCTGCTGTCGGTGACCCGCGACATCTCCGAGCGCAAGCGCTGGGAGCAGACGCTCATTGAGAGCGAAGCGCGTTTCCGCAAGCTCTTCGAACAGAACTCTTCGGTAATGATGCTGATCCACCCCGTTTCCGGCGCAATCGTGGACATCAACAAATCGGGCGTCGACTTTTACGGTTACCCGCGGGATCAGCTGTTGCGCATGTCGATCAGCGACATCAACACGTTGCCGCCGGAACACATCGCCAGGGAAAGGCAGCGCGCGCTGAACGGCGAGTGCAGGATCTTCCTGTTCCGCCACCGCCTCGCCACCGGTGAGGTCCGCGACGTGGAAGTACATCTCACGCCGATCGAGAGCGAGGGCCGGCCCTTGCTGTTTTCGATCGTGAACGACGTCACCGCGCGCAAGCGCGCCGAGAACGAACTCGAGCAGCATCGCAACCATCTCGAACAACTGGTGGCCACGCGCACGGCCGAACTGACCCAGGCCAAGCTGGCGGCCGAAGCGGCCAACATTGCCAAGAGCGCCTTTCTGGCCAACATGAGCCACGAGATTCGCACGCCTATCAACGCCGTCCTCGGCATGGCCAACCTGCTGCGGCGAAGCGGGGTCACTCCCGCGCAGGCAGAGCGGCTGGACACGATCGACGCCGCGACCCGGCACCTGCTGAGCATCATCAATGACATTCTCGACCTGTCCAAGATCGAAGCCGGGAAACTCGTTCTCGAAGATGCCACGGTGGCCGTCGACAATCTGATGAGCAACGTCGGCACGATCGTGGCCGAGCGCGCCCAGGCCAGGAACCTCAACTTGAAGATCGAGATCGAGCCCTTCCCCGGAAACCTGCGCGGCGACCCGACGCGCATACAGCAGGCAGTGCTCAACTACGCGACGAATGCGATCAAGTTCACTGAATCGGGCACCGTCACCCTGCGTGCCCGTCCGCTGGAGCAAATCGACGGACACGTGGTCGGGCGGTTCGAGGTTCACGACACCGGCATCGGCATTCCACCCGAAACGCTGAACCGGCTGTTCGGCGCCTTCGAGCAGGCCGACAGTTCGACCACGCGCCGCTACGGGGGAACCGGACTCGGCCTGGTCATTACCAAGCGGCTGGCCGAAATGATGGGTGGCGAAGTCGGCGTCGACAGCGCTCCCGGGGTCGGCAGCACCTTCTGGTTCACGGTCCGTCTGAAGAAAACGCCGCCGCATGACTCCAGCGAACCTTCCACGGAGATTGCCGAAGCCGAAGCCCTGATCCGCCAGCACCATCGCGACCGGCGCATCCTTCTGGTCGACGACGAGCCGCTGAACCTGGAAGTGATCCGGTGCCTGCTTCAGGATTCCGGGCTGATCGTCGATGCCGCGGAAGACGGCGTGCAGGCCATCGACAAGGTCCGGGAGAACGCCTACTCCCTCATCCTCATGGACATGCAGATGCCGAACCTGAACGGTCCGGACGCCACGCGCCACATCCGCCTGATACCGGGCTACGAGGAAACTCCGATCCTGGCCATAACGGCCAATGCCTTCGCCGAAGACAGAGCCCGTTGCCTGGACGCCGGAATGAACGACTTCCTGGTCAAGCCGTTCAACCCCGACCAGCTGTTTGCCAGCCTGTTCAAGTGGCTGGATCGGCATGCGGGGTAGAGAAAGGGACGCCGTTTCTACCGGAGCGATTCCGGGCGCCTGCAACGCCGCTCGAAACACCGTATTTCCGCCACGCCGGACGACCTCCCGCTGACTCAACGCTGCCGGACAAAGCACCGGAAGCGCGAATTCGTCTTGCGCCGGAACAAACTTTGAATGCAAGAAATTCGCGACTCGGTCTTGATCGGCTACGCGGAGCCCGGCGTCGAGTCGTAGCGGTGCGTCAGCCTGACGACCTCGCCCTGCTCCGCAAACGCCCTCTCCAGTTCGCTCATCTCCGCCGTTTCATGCCGGGTCAACGCCCCTCCGCCCAGACGTTCGCCGCGATAGCCGTTGATGACCAGCGTCGTCCGCTTGTCGAATCCGGCGGCCTCGATCAGGCTGGCCGCGCTCCTCGCTTGCAGGAAAAGCGTGACGTCGTTGATGAACAGGATGTCGCGCTGAGGTTCCAGCCGGCCGATCAGCGTGTCGATGATCTGCGCGTTGCGCTCCGCCTTCTCGAGCGCCTCGCTTTCCGAGCTTGAACTCAGCCGCGGCGGCACGAGAGACGCGCGCAGATCAAGAACTTCGCTTCCCGCGGGCACGCGCAGTTCTCCGCCGGCACCGACGATGCCGCGTTTCATGGCCAATTCACGGGAGATGGTCGGTGCCATTTCTACCAGGGCAATCCGGCTTCCGAGCCCCTGCTGGCAGAGTTCGTTCAGCCACCGTTGGCACAGAGTGGTCTTCCCGGTGTTGACGTCGCCGACCACCAGGATCCGCCTCCCGAGGCAACCGGCGCCGGGCGGGGTCAGCATCGAGCTGCCTCGCTGCGCAGGTCTTTGCCGGCATAGGTCTCGGGCAGCAGAAGCAGCATGATTGCGCCGACGAGGTAAATGCCGCAGGTAACCAACAGACCGGTCTGCAATCCGTAGGTTTTACCGAGCGCGCCGATGGTGAAGGGCGCGGCGATCGCGCCAATGCGCCCCATGTTCCAGCAGAACCCGCCGGCGTACGCTCGCACGTGCTCGGGAAACAGTTCGGCATAGTAAGCGCCGAGAATGCCGCCCGAACCGCAGAGGCCGAAACCGACGACGGCGCCCCACCAGAACAGAAACGTCGGGTTCTGCACGAGGATGTAGATGGCGATGGCGACCGCGCAGAGCGCGAAGGCCGTCATCATCGCGCGGCGTCGCCCGATCTTGTCCGCCAGCAGGCCGAAAAACTGGAAGCCGAAGAACATGCCGACATACATCACGACGGAGAAACCCAGCATGGTCGTCACGTCGAGCCCCCGTTCCCGGGTCAGGAAGGTCGGGATCCAGAAGGCGGCGCCCCAGTAGCCGGCGAGATTGACGATGCTCACCAGCGTCGCCGGCAGGGTGATCCGCGCCAGATTGCTGGAGAAGATCGTCGTGATGCCGACCGTGGCCGGTCCGGCCAGGCGCTTTTGTTCGGCTGTTCGAGTGTCGGGCGGTATCAGGCGCAGCACGATCAGCGCGAACGGAATCGATACGGCGCCGAAGGCGAACAATAACCGCCAGTCGACGGTGATGATCCAGCGGCCAACGAGTGAAGCAACGACCGCGCCGATCGCGAAACTGCTGAAAACGAAGGATGCAGCGCGGGCACGATAGTGTGGCGCCCAGTGTTCCGCGATGAGTGCCGAACAGGGGCCCCAGACGCCGCCGATGGCGAGTCCGGTGAGGAAGCGCAAGACCATCCACGACGACCAAGTGTTCACGAGGTAGACGGCGCCCATGCCGACGCCAAGCCAGACGAGAGCGAGGATCAGCGAAAAGCGGCGGCCGCGATTCTCGGCGATCAGTCCGAACACGATGCTGCCGAGCATCGCTCCCAAGCCGGTGGCCGAGCCGAGCAGTCCGCCATCGGGAAGAGAAATGGCCAGAACCTTGAGCAACACCGGCATGGCGATGGCCAGCACCATCAGGTCGTAACTGTCGAAAAGGTACGCGAGAAACCCGGCCCAGAGGACTTTCCAGCGGTGCACCGAGCCATCGGGGGTTAAAGGCAATGTTGTCATTTCTGTGTCAGCTTATTGCGCCATGACGATGGACACTCGTTCCCAGCCCGTCATCAGTCAGGACGAATCAAATAAACGGTACGGAATCCGTCATTCGGGGCTTGACCCCGAATCCAGTGTGGCACCTCCGGATCCCGGCATACGCCGGGATGACGGGCATAGGCTGAGTCGGGTGCGACTTACAGCTTCCGATACACCTCCGCCCCGGTCTTCACAAACTCCACGGCCTTCGTTTCCATCCCCATCTCCAGCGCCACCTTCTCGTCCAGCCCCTGTTGCGCAGCAAAATCACGTACGTCCTGCGTAATTTTCATCGAACAGAAATGCGGGCCGCACATCGAGCAGAAATGGGCGACCTTGGCCGACTCCTTGGGCAGTGTTTCGTCGTGGAAACTCTTGGCCTTGTCGGGGTCGAGGCCGATGTTGAACTGGTCTTCCCAGCGGAATTCGAAGCGCGCCTTGCTCATGGCATTGTCGCGGATCTGCGCGCCGGGGTGGCCCTTGGCGAGGTCGGCGGCGTGGGCGGCGAGCTTGTAGGTGATGATGCCTTCCTTGACGTCGTCCTTGTCCGGCAGGCCGAGGTGTTCCTTGGGCGTGACATAGCAGAGCATGGCCGTGCCGTACCAGCCGATCATCGCCGCGCCGATGCCGCTGGTGATGTGGTCGTAGCCCGGCGCGATGTCGGTGGTCAACGGGCCCAGTGTGTAGAACGGGGCTTCCTTGCAGTATTCGAGCTGCAGGTCCATGTTCTCCTTGATCATGTGCATCGGCACATGGCCCGGGCCTTCGATGAACACCTGGCAGTCGTATTTCCAAGCGATGTCGGTGAGTTCGCCGAGCGTCTTCAGTTCGGCGATCTGCGCTTCGTCGTTGGCATCGTAGATCGAGCCGGGGCGCAGGCCGTCGCCGAGGCTGAAGCCGACGTCATAGGCCTTCATGATCTCGCACATTTCCTCGAAATGCGTGTACAGGAAGCTCTCCTTGTGGTGCGCGAGACACCACTTGGCCATGATCGAGCCGCCGCGCGAGACGATGCCGGTCAGGCGATTGGCGGTCATCGGCACGTAGCGCAGCAGCACGCCGGCGTGGATGGTGAAGTAGTCGACCCCCTGCTCCGCCTGTTCGATCAGCGTGTCGCGGAAGATCTCCCAGGTGAGCTCCTCTGCCTTGCCGTCGACTTTTTCCAGCGCCTGATAGATCGGCACCGTGCCGATCGGCACCGGGCTGTTGCGGATGATCCATTCGCGCGTTTCGTGGATGTTTTTGCCGGTGGAGAGATCCATCACCGTGTCGCCGCCCCAGCGGATCGACCAGGTCATCTTCTCGACTTCTTCCTGGATCGAGGAGCCGAGCGCCGAGTTGCCGATGTTGGCGTTGATCTTGGTCAGGAAGTTGCGGCCGATGATCATCGGCTCGGCTTCCGGGTGGTTGATGTTGGCCGGAATCACGGCGCGGCCGCGCGCGACTTCGCTGCGCACGAATTCCGGCGTGATTTCCTCAGGAATCGAGGCGCCGAAATGCAGGCCGGGGTGCTGGCGGCAGAGAATGTCGGCAAAGCGTTGCCCCTGCGGGCCGCTGGTTTTCAGCGACTCGATGTAGGCGCGGCGGTTGTTGTTCTCGCGGATGGCGATGAACTCCATCTCCGGCGTGATGATGCCCTGCCGCGCGTAATGAATCTGCGTCACGTTCCCGCCGGCCTTGGCGCGCAGCGGTTTCCTGTGCAGGCCGGGGAAACGCAGTTCGTCGAGCGACGTGTCGGCAGCGCGTTTCCGGCCAAATTCGGAGGAAAGGTCGGCAAGCGCTTCCGTATCGTTGCGCTCGGCAATCCATCCGGCGCGCAGCGCCGGCAGGCCGTTACGGATATCGATCCTCGCTGCCGGATCGGTATAGGGACCGGAACAGTCGTAAACGTAGATCGGTGGATTCTTCTCGCCACCGAACGCCGTCGGAGTGTCGGCCTGGGTGATTTCTCGCATCGGCACCCGGACGTCCGGCCGGCTGCCTTCCACGTAGATCTTGCGCGAATTCGGCAAGGGCTTAACGGCGGCTTCATCGACGTGAGCGTCGGAAGCGAG
>DBMG01000093.1 GCA_002304785.1 Candidatus Accumulibacter sp. UBA704
CGATAGTACTCCTGCATCAGTCGTTCGCTGGCGCGTCGCGTCGGAGTCGCCTGGAATCCGAGTTGTTCGGCCAGGGCCGTTTGAAAATCGAACAACAGACGATCTTCTCGGCGCCCCGCGTGAAGGTGCAGATGTATCCGCAAACGTTGCAGGAATTTTTCCCGGCGCTCGAGACCTTGTTCTTCCTGGTAGGTGATGAATCCGTGGCGCTTCAGGTCACGCCAGCTATTGCCATAGCCCGTCGCCTGGGCAATCCAGAGAATCGTCTGCAAGTCGCGCAACCCGCCCGGGCTGTCCTTGCAGTTCGGCTCCAGGCTGTATGGGGTTTCGTGGTATTTCCGGTAGCGCTCTTCCTGTTCGACGCGCTTCGTGTGGTAGAAGGCCTGGGGGTCAAGGTGGTTTTTGAATTCGGAAACCATCCGGCTGAACAGATTGTAATTGCCAATGATCAGGCGCGCTTCGACCAGGGCGGTCTGGACGGTTAGGTCGCCGGTGGCTTCTTTCAGGCAGTCTTCGACGGTGCGGACGCTGTGTCCGATTTCCAATCCGATATCCCAGAAGAGTCCGACAAGTTGTTCCAACTGTTCGGCTCTCGTTGCATCGGGTTCGTCGGGCAGCAGGATCAGCAGATCGATGTCGGACGCCGGCCACAACTCGCCTCGACCGTACCCACCGACCGCGCACAAAGCCATGGAATCGGGAAAGCACAATTCCGTCCAAAGGTCGCGCAGTACTTCATCGACCAGGCGTGAGCGTTCGTAGAGCAGGCGTGCCGGATCGGGGTCGGCCAGATACTGTTCGCGCAACTCGATCTGCCCTTTCTGGATACTCGACTTGTAGCGGGTGAGGAGTTCGGACCGGGCGGAGGAATCGAGTTTCATCGGCTTACTTGATCCATTCTGGAGGCTGGCGCATTCCGCTGGAAACGGTGAGTATTTCGTAGCCCGAGTCGGTCACCAGTACGGTGTGCTCCCACTGGGCAGAAAGGCTGTGATCCTTGGTGACGACAGTCCATCCGTCCGCCAGGGTGCGGATCGCTGCCTTGCCGGCATTGATCATCGGTTCGATCGTGAAAATCATGTTGGGCCGAAGGGCGACACCGGTCCCGGGATCGCCGTAATGGACCACCTGCGGGTCTTCATGGAATCGCGCGCCGATGCCATGACCGCAAAATTCGCGCACGACGGAAAAGCCCGCCGCTTCAGCGTGCTGTTGGACAGCGTGCCCGATATCGCCGAGATGCGCTCCCGGACGGACCTGGGCGATGCCTCTCCAGAGACACTCGAACGTAATGTCGCAAAGTCGCCGGGCCTGGATGGATACATCGCCGACCAGGAACATCCGGCTGGTATCACCGTGGTAGCCATTTTTTATCGTCGTGATGTCGAGATTGACGATGTCCCCGTTCTTGAGTTGCCGCTCGCCCGGAACCCCGTGACAAATCTGATGATTGACCGACGTGCAGATCGACTTGGGATAGGGCTTGTAACCCGAAGGGGCGTAATTCAGCGGCGCAGGGATGCAACCCTGGACGTCGACCATGTAGTCATGGCACAACTTGTCCAGTTCTCCCGTAGTGACCCCGGGTTTGACAAACGGCGTGATGTAATCGAGTACTTCGGAAGCGAGACGACAGGCGACCCGCATTTTCTCGATTTCATCGGGGGTTTTCAGAATGATGCTCATAGGGTCGGGCGGAAACGGGCAAAGCCTGAAGAATAAAGGAACGTGCAGCCTTAAGCAATTTGCCGGCCCGCGCAACCGGGTTTCCGTTCACTTGCAGTGGTTGCAGCAGACACAATTACTTGCAGCTTGACTCGATGAAATTGCGGGCCTTTGCCGTCTCTTGCTCGCGCTGCGCGTCTTCCATGTAGTAACGCTCACCTTTGTCGTCGCGCAAGGCGATGCGTTCTCCCGATTCGAGAGCCTGCAGTTGGCGGCGCGCGTTGTCGCAATTCTCCCGTTTTTCCGATGCGCTGGCTTCTTCCTTTCGTGCCTTGTCACCGCTTTCCTGGGATTCCTTCTGGCGCTTGCGGAATTCCATTTCGCGATCGGCCAGCGACTTCTGCTTTTGGCCGCTTTGTGCTTGAGTGTCGGAGTCGATTGTTTTCTGCTGGCGTACGTAGCCTACGGGAGGCTTGTCGGAGATCACCGTTTTCCCGTTTTCGTCCTTCCATTGGTAGATTTGTGCACCGGCCGACGGGGCAAGGAAAAGCGCGGCAAGAAGGAGGGCGAATCGTCTCATGGTCGTCCTGAAAGACAGCGATACTGTATAATACGTTTTTGTGACATCGGATTAAAGGCCATGCGTGTAATTCAAAGGGCACTTACTTTTGATGACGTTCTGCTCGTTCCCGCCCATTCTACTGTTCTGCCCCGTGACGTCAGCCTGCAAACACGCCTGACGCGCAACATCTCCCTGAATATGCCGCTTGTTTCGGCCGCCATGGATACGGTCACCGAAGGCCGTCTTGCCATTGCGCTGGCCCAGGAGGGCGGCATCGGCATCGTGCACAAGAATCTGGCGCCCAAGGCGCAGGCCGCCGAAGTGGCCAAGGTCAAGCGTTTCGAGTCGGGAATCCTCAAGGATCCGATTACCGTTCCCCCGACGATGTCGGTTCGCGATGTTTTCGAACTGGCCCGTCTGCACAAGATTTCCGGCTTTCCCGTTCTGGAAGGCTCACGCGTGGTCGGCATCGTGACCAACCGCGATCTCCGTTTTGAAACCAACCTCGACCAGCCGGTACGCAATATCATGACTCCGGCGGAACGCCTGGTTACCGTGAAGGAGGGCGCCACTGTCGAGGAAGGCAAGTCGCTTATCCACAAACACCGTCTCGAGCGCGTTCTGGTGGTTAACGATGCTTTCGAGCTGCGCGGTCTGATTACGGTCAAGGACATCATCAAGACCACCGAACATCCGGATGCCTGCAAGGATCCGCTGGGACGTTTGCGGGTTGGGGCGGCCATCGGCGTTGGGGCCGGTACCGAGGAGCGGGCAGAGTTGCTGGCCGAGGCCGGTGTCGATGTCATCGTTGTCGATACGGCGCATGGTCACTCCCAAGGAGTTCTGGATCGCGTGTTGTGGGTCAAGAAGAACTTCCCCTCGATAGAAGTCATCGGTGGGAACATTGCGACGACCGACGCGGCGAGAGCGCTTGTCGATCATGGTGCCGATGGAGTGAAAGTCGGGATTGGCCCTGGATCGATCTGCACGACGCGTATCGTCGCCGGTGTTGGAGTACCGCAGATTACGGCCATTCAAATGGTTTCCGAAGCGCTTGAAGGAACCAACGTTCCATTGATAGCGGACGGAGGCATTCGCTATTCGGGCGATATTTGCAAGGCGATTGCCGCCGGCGGTCACAGCGTCATGCTGGGCGGCCTTTTTGCCGGCACGGAAGAGGCGCCCGGCGAGGTCGAACTGTTCCAGGGGCGCTCCTACAAGTCCTATCGCGGCATGGGTTCGATTGGCGCGATGGCCGATGGCGCGGCTGACAGATATTTTCAGGAAGACAGTTCCTCCAACGTCGACAAGTTGGTTCCCGAGGGCATTGAAGGGCGCGTTCCCTACAAGGGGTCGGTCCTTGCAGTCATCCATCAGTTGATGGGCGGCCTGCGTTCCTCAATGGGGTATCTGGGGTGCGCGACGATCCGTGACATGCATGAGCGGGCTGCGTTTGTTGAAATTACCTCGGCTGGGGTGCGCGAATCCCATGTCCACGATGTACAGATCACCAAGGAAGCGCCGAACTACCACGTTGATTGACCGTTTCCCATTACAGGAGGGCGGCTCGGGTAGCCGCCCTTGTTCATTCAGGGCTTGAAGATGGCACACCAGAAAATTCTCATCCTCGATTTCGGTTCCCAGGTCACCCAACTCATCGCCAGGCGAGTTCGCGAACAGCAGGTCTATTGCGAGCTTCATCCCTACGACGTGAGTGATGATTTCATTCGCGACTTCAACCCACAGGGCATTATTCTTTCCGGCGGGCCGAATTCGGTATATGAAGCCGAGGAATGGCGCGCGCCGCAGATCGTTTTCGAACTAGGGGTGCCAGTGCTTGGTATTTGCTACGGCATGCAGACAATGGCACAGCAACTGGGCGGCAAGGTGGAGAGTTCCGGCAAGCGGGAGTTCGGCTATGCAGAAGTGCGCCCGCTCGGCGATTCAGACCTGTTCAGAGGGATTCAGGACAGAGTCGATGGAAAGGGCAGCAGCTATCTCGATGTCTGGATGAGCCATGGCGACAAGGTAACCGAGATGCCGACCGGCTTCAAAATCATCGCCGGCAACGACTCGTGTCCCATCGCTGCGATGGCCGACGAGGCGCGCAAGTTTTATGCCGTCCAGTTCCATCCGGAAGTCACCCATACCCTCAAAGGCAAAGAGATCTTCGACCGTTTCGTCCACGAGATCTGCGGATGTGGCCATGACTGGAACATGCCCGACTATGTCAACGAAGCGATCGAAAAGGTACGGATTCAGGTGGGTGATGAGGAAGTCATCCTTGGTCTTTCGGGTGGAGTCGATTCCTCGGTAGTCGCGGCATTGCTGCATCGCGCGATCGGTGATCAGTTGACTTGTGTGTTCGTGGATAACGGTCTCCTACGCCTGAATGAAGCGGAGCAGGTGATGAAAACGTTCGGCCGTAACCTTGGGGTGAAGGTCATCCATGTTGATGCTGCAGA
>DBMG01000124.1:0-188 GCA_002304785.1 Candidatus Accumulibacter sp. UBA704
GAGATTCTCGACGCGTTCGCGCAGGCCGCGCAGCAGACCGGCATTCCGGCCACCGACGATTTCAATCGCGGCGACAACAGCGGCGTCGGCTACTTTGAGGTGAACCAGAAGCGCGGCGTGCGCTGGAACACGTCGAAGGCGTTCCTGCGTCCGGCGATGGCGCGGCCCAATCTCACCGTCGTCACCGG
>DBMG01000124.1:229-7704 GCA_002304785.1 Candidatus Accumulibacter sp. UBA704
GCACCGAATGCATCGTGCGGGCGCGCGCCGAGGTGCTGCTGACATCGGGCGCCGTCAATTCGCCGCAACTGCTCGAACTGTCCGGCATCGGCGACGGCCGGCGGCTGCAGGCGCTCGGCATCGACGGTGCGCTGCTGTTGCCGTGCGACTGCCTCGACGACGCCGGGCTCGCCGCCGCGCGGGCGACGCTGATCGGGGCCTGGGGCGGGTTCGATCTGGTTGTGTATCTGGCCGGCGATTACGAACCGATGAGCGTGGCGGATCTCGACCTGGCGCGTGCCGAACGGATCGTGGCGGTAAATTTCAACGGCGCCATGCGTTTGGCCGCCGCCGTGCTCGGCGACCTGCGGTCGGGCGGCGGCATCGCGTTCGTCGCCAGCGTCGCGGGTTACCGGGGGCTGCCGAAGGCGCTGGCCTACGGACCCGGCAAGGCCGCGCTCATCCATTTCGCCGAATGCCTGCACCTTGATCTCGCGCCCAAGGGGATCGGCGTCTGGGTCATCAACCCCGGCTTCGTGGCCACGCGGCTGACCGCGAAAAACGATTTCGCCATGCCGTCGCTGCTCACGCCGGAACAGGCGGCAGCGTCGATCCTTGGAGGTTTCCGGACGGGAGCGTTCGAAATCCATTTCCCGAAACGCTTCACCTGCGTCCTCAAGCTGCTGTCGAAGCTGCCCTACGCCGCCTATTTCCCGCTGATCCGCCGCATTACCGGAGGCAGCGATGCGTCTTGACGACCTGGTCGGCTTCTTCGAGACGCTGACGCCGCAGAGCCTCGCACGCTTCCCCGAGTTCTACGCGGCCGACGCGTGGTTCAAGGATCCGTTCAACGAAGTGCACGGCGTCGACGCGATCCGGCGCATTTTCGAACACATGTTCCGGCAGGTGGAGAACCCGCGCTTCGTCGTCACCGAGCGTCTGGCCCAAGCTGACCGGGCGATGCTCGTCTGGGAGTTCCATTTCGTGCGCCAAGGCACGCCGCAGCTCATTCGCGGCGCCTCGCACCTGCATTTCGATGTTGCCGGCAGGGTGGCTGTCCACCGCGATTACTGGGACGCGGCGGAAGAACTGTACATGACGTTGCCGATTGTCGGGTGGCTGATGCGGCGTTTACGTCGTGCGCTGTCGGCACGCTGACTGGTGCGTAAATGCCGCCGTGCGATTATGTCCTTGCTTCGGTTCATTTCTGTCGGATCTGCCTGATCTTCTGGTTCCGCTGGACGTCGTTCAATGTCCTGGCGCAGTTGCTGTTCAGCCTCCTGCCGTCGTCGCAAGTGGCTACTGCACCCTCGTCGTCCACAAGATCAGTGGGCGCCGGAGCAGGAGCAGGGGCGGCCTGACGTTCCCCCTGCTTGTCTTGCCCTGCCGCCCGTTGTTTCTCAAGCTCGGCCGCCTTGCTTTTCTGTTGCGCTGTTTTTTGCTGCGCCTCGTTCTGCTGTTGCTGCGTCAAAGGGGCGCGATCCGGGACGACTTCGGATGTGCTGCCCGCCTTGCACGGCGTATCCGAGAACTCTGTCCCGCCACTGGCGTTCTTGCACATGAAGACCTCGGCCGTGGCCTGGCTGGCGGCCATTGCCATGACGAACAACACAAAGGCTCGGATCATGTTTCCTCCTTTATCGGTTCAGTATCGACGCCGGCTGCGGTGAAGTTCTTGGCCAACGCACACCCCTTTCCGCAGCGGACTGTGGCGTCGCTTCGGAGTCCTCAAGCGGATCGTCACCTTGTTCATCGTAGCCGAAATACGGGGCGACAACTTGAGCAGCCATTCCGAATGGGCCTTTGATGGGGCGATCGGGCAACTACCGCTATCCTGTCGCGGTCAATACGATCGGATCCATCATCGGGAGTCTTCATGAAAAATCTTCTGACGTTGCCATTTGGCGTGTTTGCCTGCGGACTGCTGTTCGCTGCCTCCGTGACGGCAGGTGCCAGCTTCGATTGTCGCAAGGCCCAAGCCGGAAGCATCGAGGCGATGGTCTGCCAGGATGTCGAATTGTCGGCACTCGACCGGCGGTTGGCAGCCGTTTATGACGCTGCGACGAAAAAGGCCG
Source organism: Candidatus Accumulibacter sp. UBA704 (assembly GCA_002304785.1). Lineage (GTDB taxonomy): Bacteria > Pseudomonadota > Gammaproteobacteria > Burkholderiales > Rhodocyclaceae > Propionivibrio. The sequence continues at coordinate 2,284 of DBMG01000124.1, forward strand.
TTAACGAGCATCCCCCCCTTCTCAAAGCCGCGCAGCGCGGCTGGATCAAGGGGCGCAACGATTGCTGGAAGAGCGAGGACACGCGCCGGTGCGTGGCCGAGTCCTATGGTATGCGCATCGCCGAGTTGCAGGCGCGCTACCGGCTGGTGGCGGCTTCGCCGGTTGCGTTCTTTGCCTGCGATGGCAATCCGGCGAACGAAGTCGCCGTGACCTTCTTCGAGACCGAACCGCCGTCGCTGATTGCCGAACGCGGCGACAGCTTTTCGCTGATGTTCCAGCAGCCGGCCGCGAGCGGAGCGAAATACGAGGGGCGCAACGAAATGTTCTGGGAGCATGACGGCGAGGCGCGCATCCGCTGGGGATTCGAGGCACGGGAGATGCGCTGCGTGAAGAAGGCCGGGGCTGCCCAATCGTCGTCTTTCCGGCTGGCTGGAACCGGGTGGCGGCTGCGGGCGATTCAGTCGATGGACGACGCGCAGGGAACGACTGTGGTTGGCGATCCGGAACGCTACACCGTAAGTTTCGGCGTTGACGGGAAGGCGTCTTTCCGCTTCGACTGCAATCGCGGCTCAGGCATCTGGCAGGCCACGACAAGCGGGACGGATTCGGGCCGTCTCGAATTCGGCCCCGTGGCGGCCACCCGGGCCATGTGTCCGCCCGGATCGCTCGACCAGAGACTGATGCGCCAGTTGCCGTACGTGCGTTCCTACCTGTTCAAGGAAGGAAGACTCTTCATGTCGCTGATGGCGGACGGCGGGATTCTTGAATGGGACAAGGCTTTTTAGGCCGGCGCCAGGATCTTCAGCGATTTCTTTTCGACCATGTCCTTGACCTTCTCTGCATACGCCAGCATGTGCGGCGCCTTGATATGGGTCAGCAGGTCTTCCAGGGTTTCCCATTTCTCGACGATCGTGACGCCGTTCCTGACCCTTTCCTGAGGCGGCAGGTCGGTCGGAACATCGATGGTCGGCACGTATTCGACGCATCCCTTTTCCCGCAGCACATTCGGGATGTTGGCCTTGAAGATGTCGATGAACTCGGCCAGATACTGTTCCTTGATCTGCAGCGAGGCGATGACGTGGATCATTTCGTTTTCTCCTTGGGTGACGACGTGGCAAGAATGGGGACTTGTACTGCTTTACGATCAAACGGTGTCTTATCGTGATGGATCATTGGTTCTCCGAGCCGCCCGGAAACAGACAAGTGCGACTCCGATGGACGACAACGCCGTCAGGATGGCCAGCGGTCTTCCGTGCGTCAGGCTGGTGAACCAGCGATTCAGATCGTCCGCAAAGACGGCTGCCTTACCGCCAAACCGCTCCAGATTGTGGCGATACAGCTTGGAGTCGCGCGTGGTGACCGGATAGGACTGCCCGTCTACGATGACGTAACCGATGACGTCGCTGGCGTCTTCCTCCGCTTCATGAAATATCCATGCGGACGCCGATAAACCGACGACAAGAGTCATCAATGCGATCAGTCTCAGCCAAGAACGCTGCTTTGAATTCCTGCTCACCATGCCGGGTCCGTTACCGAAGAAGAGGCGGAGATTCGTGTTTCCAGCCGCCAGTGGCGCATTCGCTATCTTATCCGTTGATCACAATGCGTTCAGGGGAATCTTGATGTAGCGCGTGCCGTTGGATTCCGGTTCCGGTAGATTTCCGGCGCGCATGTTGACCTGGACGGATGGCAGTATCAACACGGGCATTTCCAGCGAGGCGTCGCGTTTCTGTCGCATGGTGACGAATTCGTCCTCGCCAACCCCTTCGCGGATGTGGATATTGGCGGCGCGTTGTTCGGCAACCGTGGTGACGAATTTGGGTTCGCGCCCACCCGGCAGGTAGTCGTGGCACATGTAGAGCGTGGTCGTTTCCGGCAGGCTGAGAATGCGTTGGATCGACCGATAGAGCGTTCTGGCGTCCCCACCGGGGAAGTCGCACCGGGCGGTTCCGTAGTCGGGCATGAACAGGGTGTCGCCGACGAAGGCGACGGATTCCTCACCATCGCTCACCACGTAGGTCAGGCAGGCCGGGGTATGCCCCGGCGTATGCATGGCACGGGCCTTCAGCGAACCGATCGTGAAGGTTTCATCGTCGGCCAGCAGGCGGTCGAACTGGCTGCCGTCGCGCGCGAAATCGGCACCGGCATTGAACAGCTTTCCGAAGAACTTCTGCACGGCGGTGATGTGCGCGCCGATCGCCACCTGACCGCCCAGTTGCTCCTTCAGGTAGGGCGCCGCCGAGAGATGATCCGCATGAACGTGCGTTTCGAGAATCCACTGGATCGTCGCGTTCAGTTCGCGGACGCGTTCGATCAGGCGGTCGGCCGAGGCGGTTCCGGTCCGTCCCGATTTCGGATCGTAATCGAGCACGCTATCGATGATCGCGCCGCTCATGGTGCGCGTGTCGAGAAGGAGGTAGCTGATGGTCCAGGTGGCGGGGTCGAAGAAGCCTTCGATTTTCATGGGCGATTGAGGGGGCACGAGAGTCTCCTTGATGGCTATGTGCGAACGGCATTAGGCACTGATGGCGGCCTTGACGACCAAGCTTGCGGCGGCGCACAACAGGACGAGCGCGAAACCGCGCTGCACTGTTTTTTCCGACAGGTGGGGCGCTATCTTACGCCCGGCACCCATGCCCAGCGCGGTGGCTGCCGCAAACAGGAGGGTCGCCGGCCAAGGCAGTTGCGCCCCGTTGGCGACGGCAACGACGATTCCGCCGCTGCCGACCAGGGCGATGACCAGAAGCGAAGTGGCCACGATGCCGTGAATCGACACGTCGGTGTAGCGGCGCATCGCGGGAACGATGACGAATCCGCCCCCGACTCCCAGAAGACCCGTCAGGAATCCCGTGAGCGCGCCAAATCCGGCGAATAGCAACCCGCTGGTCCATGTCCAGTGAAACCGCCCAGTCGCCGGATCGAGATGCGCCAGGGCATGCGTGGCGGATTTGGATTGCCCCGGCAACATCGTTTGCCGGATCAGGCGCGTCGCGACGATCAGGATCACGCCGGCAAAAAGCCCCAGCAGCCATTTCTGGGGCAGCAGGTGGGCGACCGTGACGCCCGCTTTGGTCAATGGCAGTCCGCACAGCACCATGAGGATGGCCGCCTTGTAGCGAACGAGCCCTTTGCGCAATCCTTCGACGGCGCCCAACGCAGCGCCGCCGGCCACCGCGATCAGGGCCACGGGAGCGGCCTGCTGCATGGACCATCCCATGCCGGCCACGAGGGCGGGCACGGCAAGCACGCCGCCGCCTGCTCCGGTCAGCCCGAGAATCAGGCCGATCAGAACGCCGAGAAACAGTGAGATTTCCATGGTTGGCTTTCGACGTCGGGAGGTCAGGTTTTGCGACGTTCCAGCAGTTCAAAAATTCCCATGCCGGCGAGCATGGCGCCCACGAATATCAACCCCCTGGCATCCCCCGAGCCGACCAGAACGACGGCTGGCCCCGGGCAAATTCCCGCGAGCCCCCAGCCGATGCCGAAAGTGAGACCGCCGGCGATCAGTCGCCGGTCGATCTGCCGCGCCGTCGGCAAATGCACCGGCAAACCTAGCCATGATAAGGATCTCTTCTTCGCAACCGTAAAGGCAACGAGGCCGACAGCGATCGCGCCGACCATCACCAGCGCCAGCGAAGGGTCCCAGAGGCCGGCGAGATCGAGAAAACCCAATACTTTGGCCGGGTCGGTCATTCCGGAGATGAGGAGGCCGAGTCCGAAGACCAGGCCGGATAACAATGAAAACATGACGTTCAAGGCAGTTCCTCAGGCAAAGAGATGGCGAACGATGAAGACTGTGATGAAGCCGGCCAGCATGAAGCAGGCAGTGGCGACCAGCGAGCGCGGCGATAGCCGCGACAGGCCGCAGACCCCGTGGCCGCTGGTGCACCCCGACCCGTAGCGCGTCCCGATCCCGACCAGCAGGCCGGCCAGGATCAACGTTCCAGTTCCGGCATCGATGCGTACGACGGGTAGCGGTGCGACGGTGTGCAACAGCCAGGGGGCGAGCAGCAATCCGGCGACGAAAGCCGCCTGCCAGGCCGTGCTGCCTGTCCCGGGACGGAACAAACCGCCGATGATTCCGCTGATGCCGGCGATCCGGCCATTGAACAGCACGAAGATGGCCGCGGCCAGCCCGATCAGAACGCCGCCCGATACGGCCGCCATCGGGGTGAAATCAATCCAGTCAATGGTCATGATGACCTCCGCAATACAGTGAATATAGTTCGTTGAGAATGACCAGCGCCTTGGGATCCTTCACCGTATAGAAAATCTGCTTGCCGGCGCGTCGCGTGCTGACCACGTTTTCCAGCCGGAGCACGCCAAGTTGTTGGGAGAGAGTCGGTTGCACGATGCCCAGCAGGGCTGCGAGCTCGCCGACGGATTTTTCGCCTTGGCTGAGTTGGCACAGCAGCAACAACCGGTCGGGGTTGGCCAGGGTGTGCAAGAGCCTGGTGGCCTGGCCGGCGGCCATGCGCATTGCTTCGATATCGAGTGTCAGGGGGGTCATGAGTCCAGAGTAAAAAGAAATTCCAAATATACTAATATATTAACTTATATAATATAAGGCAGTGGTTTGAGAATTTAGTTCCGTACAGCGAGGAGATTCTTGCTGGTCCTTTGACGCGACAAAGAATTGTTCATCTCCGGTTAACGTTCCGAACGCTATATTCGCGCCTCGCAAAACGACGGAGGACCGGTCGAGTGTTTCCCTCTCTCCAGGAAAAGAAACGTGTGAAGGCCAATGCAAATAACCAATAAACCCGTCAAGTTCTATTTCTATGTCTCGATCGTTGCATCGTTCATCGTGCTCGGATCGAAATTGATTGCATGGAAGCTCACCCAGTCCGTGGGCCTGTATTCCGATGCCATTGAATCCGTGGCCAATATCCTGACCGCGATTTTTGGTTTGTGGATGATCTCGGTCGCGCAGACACCACCGGACGCCGAACACCCTTATGGTCACAGCAAGGCGGAGTATTTCGCCGGAGCCTTCGAAGGGGGATGCATTCTGCTGGCGGCGACCTCGATCTGGTATGCCTCGATCGAGAGCATCATGCACAGCAAACCGCTACCGGAGGGCGGTATCGGCTTGCTGATCTCTTGCGCGGCTACGGCGATCAACCTGGGGGTGGGCTTGCTGCTGGTCAGCGCGGGCAAGAAACAGAATTCGATCGCCCTTGTGGCCGACGGAAAGCACTTGCTGACCGATGTCTGGACGACAGCGGGCGTCGTGGCAGGAGTGTCGTGCGCGATGCTTTTCAAGCTGCCTTTGCTGGACGCGTTGATCGGCCTGGCCGTTGGCGCCTATATCGGCTATGAAGCGATTCACCTGATCCACAAAGCCGTGCAAGGGTTGCTGGACAGAGCCTTGTCCGAAGACGAACTCCGGAAACTCAACGCGGTTCTGGAAGAAACCAA
>DBMG01000090.1 GCA_002304785.1 Candidatus Accumulibacter sp. UBA704
ACAAGTGCGTGGCGACGGCAAGCGCGTCCTGGCCAGCTTCGAGGATCCCAACTGCGGTTACTGCAAACGTCTGGCCAAGGAAATGGTCAAGCTCGACAACGTGACCATCTATACTTTCCTCTTCCCGATCCTCTCGCCTGATTCACTGGAAAAATCGAACCGGATCTGGTGCTCGGCCGACAAGGCCAAGAGCTGGAATGACTGGATGATCGATGGCAAGGCCCCTGCCGGCAAAGCAGACTGCGATACGGCAGCCATCCAGAAGAATGTCGAACTCGGCCAGAAACTCGCTGTTTCGGGAACTCCCACCATTTTCTTCGCCGACGGAACGCGAGTACCCGGAGCTGTTCCCCTCGCCCAAATCGAGAAGAAACTGGACCAACCGCAGAACGCCAAGTAGTCGCCGAATCAGAGTTGGAAGGCCAGCCAGAGCAAAAGGCCTTCAGCCACTTCGCGCAACACTCCTGGCCGGCGATATCGGTAGGGCTTGCACTCCAACCGTCGCGCCTCCACCCAGTGCGCGAAATTCATGACAGCTGGCCGATCATAGAACGCGACCATCATTTCGTAGTTGAGGAACAGGCTGCGCCCATCGAGGTTCGCCGATCCGGCCAGAGCAAGTTCATCGTCAACCAGAACAGCCTTGGCGTGAACCATGCGCGGATGCAACCAGACGCGCGCGCCGGCGACCACCAGATCGCGCAGGGCGCGATGGCGGGCAAAATCGGCCAGACGATGATTGGATCGTCCGGGCAGCACCAGATCGACTTGAATTCCCCGACGGGCCGCCAGCATCAACGCCGTCAGCAAAGATGATTCGGGAACGAAATACGGAGTGATCGCCAAAATACGCTGCTGCGACGTAAAACACGCCGAAACCAGCAGGGTAAACAGGGTGTCATCGGGCCGATCGGGGCCGCTGGCGACCAGTTGCGCCAAAGCGGGTGTAGCTCCTCCGGCCCCGGTCACCACCGAGGGACTGACGCGTTCCGGGACATCCTCCCGTTCGGTGGCAAAAGCCCAGTCCTGCTCGAACTGCCGGCGAATCTGCGCGACCAACTCCCCGGACAAATCGAAACTCAAATCGACCCAGGGCATCCGGCGAAGAATCGGACGCGGATCGCCCTCGAAGTACTCAGCGGCAAGATTTCGCCCGCCGCACCACAGGCACATCCCGTCAGCGATGACCATCTTGCGGTGGTTGCGCAGGTTGGTTCTTCCCCGCTTCGGCGAGTTGAAAGGCGGCACGAAACGGACCACTTCGATCCCGGCACGCTCTAGGGCTTTCAGATCGGGGTACCCGCCGAGATAGATTCCGATACCGTCAATCAGCAACCTCACGCGAACCCCCGCACGAGCGCGCTCCCCGAGCAATCTCAGGATTTCGTCGCCCAGCGTGTCGCGGCCGATCAGGAACGTCGAGATTTCCAGGCTTGACGCAGCGCCGGCAATGATGCGGCGCAATGCTTGCAAGGAATGAGTGCCGTCGCCGTGAATGGTCAATGCGTCGTAGGAGACGGGGTCCGGCAGACCCATGGCGGCTCCCAATTGCAGTGAGCGCGCCATGGTCGGATAGGCAACCGCCGCTGAAACCGCAAGCGGTCGAACCCCGCCCAACGGTGAAGGAATCACCACCTTGCGGCTGCCGAAAGCCAGATACAGAGGCAACGCCAGATAGGGTACCAGCAATATTCCGAGCACCCACGCGATGGCCGCCGAGGGGTGGCGCCGCTGATTGAGGGTATGCGACCCGCCGACGTAAATGGCGAGTCCCAGCACCGCAAGCAACAGGTCCAGGATTTTCCAGTGTTCGGCAATGAAACGGACTGCAACGGACAGCAAGTCACCCATGACCATGCTCCGCAAACCGGACATCAGGCAAAGCAGATTCCGGGGACTCTTCGCCGCGTTTCCGGCGAACGGCCGTAAATGACCCTTCGCCAGAGGCAGCAAGCCCGTATGGGCCGAGCGGGTTACTCGACGGTAACCGACTTGGCCAGATTGCGCGGTTTATCGACATCCGTTCCACGAACCAGCGCCACGTGGTAGGCCAGCAACTGCAGCGGAACCACGTGCAGCAAGGCGGAAAGCTGTCCGTAATGCTCGGGCAGGCGAAGCAGATGGACGCCTTCAGTCGCTGCTATTTCGCTGTCCGCGTCGGCGAATACGTACAGTTCGCCTCCCCGCGCGCGGACTTCCTGCAGGTTCGATTTCAGTTTTTCCAGAAGAGCATCGTTCGGCGCCACCGCGATAACCGGCATATCCTTATCCACCAAGGCCAGCGGACCGTGCTTCAGTTCTCCCGCCGGGTAGGCCTCGGCATGGATATAGGTGATTTCCTTGAGCTTGAGCGCGCCCTCGAGGGCAATCGGGTAATGCCGACCGCGTCCGAGGAACAGGGCGTCCTGCTTCATGGCGAAGTGCTCGGCCCATTCGCGGATCTGCGGTTCGAGTTCGAGCACACGGGAAACCGCCATGGGCAGGTGCCGCAGATGCTGCAGTTCGGCACTCTCGGTTTCGGCAGATAGCCTTCCGCGCAGTTTCGCGATGATCAGAGTCAGCAGATACAGCGCCGCGAGTTGGGTAGTGAAGGCCTTGGTCGACGCCACACCGATCTCAGGCCCCGCCCTCGTGATGAAGCGCAGCGTGTTCTCGCGCACCAGCGAGGATTCCGGCACATTACAGATGCACAGGGTATGCCTCATGCCGAGCGATTTCGCGTGCTGCAGCGCCGCCAGCGTATCGGCCGTCTCGCCGGATTGCGAAAGCGTCACGACCAGTGTCTGCGGGTCGGCGACCGATTCCCGGTAGCGATACTCGCTGGCCACCTCGACATTGCACGGAACACCCGCCAACGCCTCCAGCCAGTAGCGCGCCACAAGGCCCGCGTGATAGCTGGTGCCACAGGCAATGATCAGTACCTGACGGATTTCCTTGAGCACTGCTTCGCTGTTGGCGCCGAACAGACCGGGTTGGATGCTCCGCGCGGTTCCCAGCATTTCCAGGGTGTTGGCCAGGGCAACCGGCTGCTCGAAAATTTCCTTCTGCATGTAGTGGCGATACTGGCCGAGTTCGACGGCATCCGCCGACAAGTGCGTCTCAGTCTCGGGGTGCGTGACCGGACTACCGTCGACCCGGGTGATGCGATAGCTTGTCCGCGTCAACTCCGCGCAGTCGCCGTTGTCGAGATAGACGATACGGCGCGTCACCTGCAGCAGTGCGGAAGCATCTGATGCGGCGTAGTTTCCTTCGGCCGACAGCCCGAGCAACAGCGGCGAACCTTCACGCGCCACGACCACGCGATCCGGCTCGGACTCCCGCAAGACGGCCAGCGCGTAGGCCCCCTGCAACTGGGCAATCGCGGCACGCGTCGCCGCAAAAAAGTCGGGAGTCTTCTTAAGCTCCGAAGCGATCAGGTGCGCAACCACTTCCGTATCAGTATCGGAGGTAAATTCGTACCCTTCGCCTTTCAGGCGCGTACGCAACGCCTCGTGATTCTCGATGATGCCGTTATGCACGACGGCCAGCCCACCCGAAATGTGGGGATGCGCATTGCGTTCACAGGGCACGCCGTGCGTCGCCCAGCGGGTATGGGCAATGCCCGTATTGCCGCTGGCCTGCGACGTCTCGGCCTGCGCCGTGAGTTCCGCCACCCGGCCGACCGCACGGAGCCGATGCAGCCCCCTGGCATTGATCAGGGCCAGTCCGGCCGAATCGTAGCCGCGATATTCGAGGCGACGCAGACCTTCGAGAAGGACGGAAACGATATTGCGGTCAGCGACCGCGGCGACGATGCCACACATGATTAATCCCGAAAGGTAAAGAGAGAGGTGAAGGACCAGATTCTACTACTCACGCCCCGCTCTTTCCCCCGGACGGTTTCACCGGCCTTTTCCAGCCCGGAATCGACGTCTGCCGGGCGCGCGAAATGGTCAGTGTGTTCGGCGGCGCGTCCTTCGTCAGCGTCGTGCCGGCCCCGAGGGTGGCCCCTCGCCCGACGGTCACCGGCGCGACGAGTTGGGTATCCGAGCCGATGAACACATCGTCCTCGATGATCGTCTGGTATTTGTTGGCGCCGTCGTAGTTGCAGGTGATCGTTCCGGCGCCGACATTCACCCGGCTGCCGATCGTTGCGTCGCCGATGTACGCCAGATGATTGGCCTTGGAGTGGGCGGCAATCCGGCTTTTCTTGATTTCGACAAAATTCCCGACATGCACGTCCTCGGCCAGTTCGGTTCCGGGGCGCAGGCGGGCGAACGGCCCGATCATGCCATCCGCACCGACCACGGCATCCTCGATATGGGTAAATGCCGCGAGCCGAGACCCCGCCCCAATGCGCGCATTCTTCAGCACGCAGTTGGGACCGACCTCGACAGCTTCGGCAAGCACGACATTCCCTTCGAACACACAGTTGACGTCGATGAACACGTCGCGACCGCATTGCAAAGACCCGCGCACGTCGATGCGCGCCGGGTCGGCGAGCCGTACGCCCTGCTCCATCAGCGTCTCCGCCATGCTGCGCTGAGCCACGCGCTCAAGCTCGGCCAACTGCACCTTGCTATTGACGCCGAGCACCTCCCACTCGTGAGCCGGATTGGCAGTGCGGACCGGCAAACCCGCATCGACGGCCATGCCCACGATATCCGTCAGGTAGTACTCGTTCTGCGCGTTGTTGCTCGACAAACGCGCCAGCCATTCGCCGAGGCGCGAGGTCGGCATGGCCATGATCCCGGTATTGATCTCGCGGATGCGGCGCTCTTCTACGCTGGCATCCTTCTGTTCGACAATACGGACTACCTGCCCGTCCGCATTGCGCACAATACGCCCATAGCCGTGAGGGTCCGCCAATTCGACCGTGAGAATGGCTAGCCCGCCCTCCGCCGCCTGTACCAATCGTTTCAGCGTATCCGCCTGGATCAGCGGCACGTCACCGTAGAGCACCAGCGTGGTTCCTGCCTCATCGAGGAACGGCAACGCCTGCTGGACGGCATGCCCGGTACCGAGTTGCGGTTCCTGCAATGCCCACGACAGATCAGGCGCATCCAGCGTCGAGCGAACGACATCTCCGCCGTGGCCGTAAACCAGGCAGAGTTTGCGCGGCGACAGACTGCGCGCCGTATCGACGACGTGCGAAACGAGCGCCTTGCCCGCCAGTGGATGCAGCACCTTGGGCAAATTCGAATGCATACGCTTGCCCTGTCCGGCAGCGAGAATGACGATATTCATGCAAAACCTTTGTTTGAAAACTAGCGATCTTCCTGCCCGGCAAGAATCTCGCCGAGCATCTGCTTGCCTTTCGGGGCAACATACCAGTGCAACACATTCTTGTCGTTGATGCGCGTCTCGATCAGGCCCAGGCTTTTCAGTACCGTTAGACGCGCGCTGACCAAGTCACGTGCCAAGCCGGTCTTGTCGGTAATCCCGACGAGGTTCCCATAGACATAGTTTTCCTCGGACAGGGCGCGCAGTATTTCGACATCGTTGTACGATAGCGACTCCCGTGCCACGTCGGGCTTGGCCGCAGGTTGCGCCATCTCGCGCGGAGCCACAGGTTCTTCGCGGACAGCCGCCATTGCCGCCTCCTGGCTCGATTGGCGAATCTGGCTCATCTCGCGCTTCATCTGATCCATCTGACCGAGCAGGCGGTTGACTACGTTTTCCACGACCCGCCGAGAAGCCACCACGTAAATCAGGCAAAACCCGGCGAAAACGAAGAAGTCGACTGGACGGGTGCGCGCGGCCTCGAGCAGGTTGCTGGAAAGCATGTTCAGGAACAACGGCACCGTCAGCGCGGAAATAACGCCGAGGATGACGTATTTGCTCCACTCCCGACGCCCCGGATCACCGCTTCTGTCGGTCAGGAAATAGTTGGCGATCCCGCCCAGCACTCCGGCCACGATCATGATGAGCAGGATAATCAACATGTAACTGTCCAGCGAATTGGACAGCGCGGTTACCTGCAGGGATTTTTGTAGTTCAGGATTCATCGGCCCCTCCCCCTAAAAGCAGACGTTACTATGCCATAGCCGTGTCCGAAGCCAAAGAAAACCTCATTACTGCAAAGCAGTAATGAGGTTTCGATGAACACTGACCAGTGCGTCGTGCCTATTGCGGAACGAGCAGCCTGCACCGATCAACGAGGCAGGATGCTCGATCCCATGAGAAAAGCATCGACTTCACGCGCACATTGGCGCCCCTCGCGGATGGCCCAGACAACCAGCGACTGCCCCCGGCGAACGTCGCCTGCGGCGAATACTTTGGCCACGCTCGTCGCATAGCAGCCGGGCCCGTCGGTTGTCGCCCGGGCATTGCCGCGTGCATCCTTTTCCACGCCAAAAGCTTCGAGCAGACTGGGCACCGGACTGACAAAACCCATGGCCAGGAACACGAGATCGGCTGGAAAGGTCCTTTCGCTGCCGGCAATTTCACTCATCTTGCCGTCTTTCCATTCCAGATCAATGGTCTTCAGCGCCTTAAGGACACCTTTCTCGCCAATGAATTCCTTGGTCGCGATTGAAAACACGCGCTGCGTCTCACCCTCCAGATGGGACGACGATGTCCGCAGCTTGATCGGCCAATATGGCCAGGTCAACGACTTGTTTTCCTTCTCCGGCGGCTGCGGCAGCAATTCGAACTGGGTCACCGATGCCGCACGGTGACGATAACTGGTGCCGACACAGTCGGACCCGGTGTCACCACCGCCAATCACGATCACATGCTTGCCCTTGGCATTGATAGGATTGGCTTTGCCGCCGCTGACCTGCTTGTTCTGCGGAATCAGGAACTCGAGCGCCGCATAGACACCTTTCAATTCCCGGCCGGGGATGGAAAGGTTCCGCGGCATCTCGGAACCTGCGGCGAGGACGACCGCGTCAAACTCTGCACTGATTTTCTCGGCCGAAACATACTCACTGGCGTCGTTGGCAACACCGGCCGGAACATCCTTGCTCCCGACGATGACCTTCGTCCGGAACACTACTCCTTCCGCCTCCATCTGTTTCACTCGCCGCTCAATCAGCGACTTGTCGAGTTTGAAGTCTGGAATTCCGTATCCCAGGAGCCCTCCGGGGCGGCTGTTCTTTTCGAAGACGGTTACGTCGTGTCCCGCACGCGCCAGTTGCTGGGCCGCCGCCAAACCGGCCGGACCGGATCCGATGACCGCGACTTTCTTGCCGGTCTTCTGCCTGGCCGGCTGCGGAACGATCCAACCCATCTGCCAACCCTTGTCGGCGATCGCGTGCTCGATCGACTTGATCCCCACGGACTCGTCATTGACGTTGAGCGTACATGCTTCCTCGCAGGGCGCGGGGCAAATCCGCCCGGTAAATTCCGGGAAATTGTTGGTCGAGTGCAGAACCTTCAGCGCCTGCTCCCATTCGCCGCGATAAACCAGATCATTCCAGTCGGGGATGACATTATTGACCGGACACGCGTTGTTGCAGAACGGGATGCCGCAATCCATGCAACGAGAGCCCTGAACACGGGTCTGCTCGTCATTCAGCGTAGCAACGAATTCACGATAATGCTTCAGGCGCGTCTCGGCGGGCTCATAGGCCTCCGAGAGGCGCTGACGTTCCAGGAAACCAGTTGGCTTACCCATTTACGCAGCCTCCAATTGCTTTTGCGCAGCCAACTCGGTGAGTGCGCGACGATACTCATTCGGCATAACCTTGACGAAGCGGGCTCGGTATCCCGGCCAGTCCTCCAAGATCTTGCGCGCCTGCTGACTTCCCGTGTATTTAGCGTGCTTCTCCACGAGGCTCTTGAGCAGAACCTCGTCGGCCATGCCAAGGTGACGGACCGCGACCTTGCCATGACCCTCCAGATCATCGCCAGATTCGCTCCCCTTTCGGGCGACGAACTCCTCTTCGACGGGTTCCAGAGCGACCTGAGCCATGTTGCAACGGGACTCGAACGTTCCTTCCTCGTCCAGGACATAAGCCACGCCTCCCGACATGCCAGCGGCGAAGTTACGCCCGGTCATGCCGAGAACCACCACCGTCCCGCCCGTCATGTACTCGCAGCCATGGTCGCCTACACCTTCGACCACGACGGTAGCTCCGGAATTGCGCACAGCGAAGCGCTCACCCGCAACGCCCGAAAAGTACGCTTCGCCTTCGATGGCTCCGTAAAGGACAGTATTCCCGACGATAATGTTCCGGGCCGAATCGCCGGGGAACGCCGGACTGGGCCGCACGACGATGCGCCCTCCCGACAGCCCCTTGCCGACGTAATCGTTGCCCTCGCCGACGAGTTCGAGCGTGACGCCATGCGCGAGGAACGCACCGAAGCTCTGCCCGGCCGTACCTTGCAACGCGACGTGGATCGTGTCGTCAGGCAAGCCGGCGTGGCCGTACTTCTCGACGACGCGGCTGGACAGCATCGCGCCGACGGTGCGGTTCGCGTTGCGGATCGGCAGTTCGATGCGAACCGCCTTGCCCTTCTCCAGCGCCGGTTTGGCCATGTCGATCAGCTGGTTATCGAGCGCCTTGGCGAGGCCGTGATCCTGGCCTTCGCAGTGGCGGATCGGCTCACTCGACGCGCGCACCGGGCTTTGGAAGATACGGCCGTAATCGAGGCCCCGCGCCTTCCAGTGCTCGATACCTTTCTTCATGTCGAGCAGATCGACGCGGCCGATCAGTTCGTCGAACTTGCGAATACCAATCTGCGCCATCAGTTCGCGCAGTTCCTCAGCAACGAAGAAAAAGTAGTTGACCACGTGCTCGGGCTGGCCGGTGAAGCGCCGGCGCAATTCCGGATCCTGCGTGGCAACGCCGACCGGGCAGGTGTTCAGGTGGCATTTGCGCATCATGATGCAGCCGCTGACGACCAGCGGCGCTGTAGCGAAACCGAACTCGTCGGCGCCGAGCAGCGCGCCGATCAGCACGTCGCGGCCGGTCTTGAGCTGACCGTCGACCTGGACGCGCACGCGGCCGCGCAGGCGGTTGAGCACCAGCGTCTGCTGCGTTTCGGCGAGGCCGAGTTCCCACGGCGAGCCGGCATGCTTGATCGAGGAAAGCGGGCTTGCCCCGGTGCCCCCGTCATGGCCGGCAATCACTACGTGGTCGGCCTTGGCCTTGGTCACGCCCGCCGCCACGGTACCGACGCCGACCTCGGAAACCAGCTTGACGCTGATCGAGGCATTGGAATTGGCGTTCTTCAGGTCGTGAATCAGCTGCGCAAGATCCTCGATTGAGTAGATGTCGTGATGCGGCGGCGGCGAAATCAGACCGACGCCCGGCACCGAATGCCGCAGGAAGCCGATGTACTCCGTCACCTTGTGGCCCGGCAATTGTCCGCCTTCGCCGGGCTTGGCACCCTGTGCCATCTTGATCTGAATCTGGTCGGCATTGACGAGGTACTCGCCAGTCACGCCGAAGCGCCCCGAGGCCACCTGCTTGATCGACGAGCGCAGGCTGTCGCCTTTCTTCAGCGGGTAGTCGCGCTCGATGCGCCCCTTGCCGACGATATCGGAAACCATCTGGCCGGCCTTGACGGGCCTGAAACGTGCGGGATCTTCACCGCCCTCGCCGGTATTCGACCGCCCGCCGATGCGGTTCATGGCGATCGCCAGCGTCGTGTGTGCCTCGGTCGAAATCGAACCGAGCGACATGGCGCCGGTAGCGAAACGCCTGACGATCTCTTTGGCCGGCTCGACTTCGTCCAGCGGCACTGCCGGGCCGGCAGGCTTGATCTCGAACAGGCCGCGCAACGTCATGTGCCGCTGCGTCTGGTCGTTGATGATGCGCGCGTACTCCTTGTAGTTGTCGTACTTTCCCGAGCGCGTCGAGTGCTGCAGCTTGGCGATCGCATCGGGAGTCCACATGTGTTCGTCGCCCCGCACCCGGAATGCGTAATCACCACCGGCGTCCAGCGCGTTCTCCATGACCTGCTCATTGCCGAACGCCAATCTGTGCAGCCGGATGGCCTCTTCCATCACCTCGAAAACGCCAATACCTTCGACCTGAGACGAAGTGCCGGTGAAATACTTGTCCACCATTTTCTTCTGCAAGCCGATGGATTCGAAAATCTGCGCCCCCGTGTAGGACATATAGGTCGAAATGCCCATCTTGGACATAACCTTGAGCAGTCCCTTGCCGATTCCCTTGACGAAGTGCTTGACCGCCTTCTCGCGTTCCTTCTTGTCGTTTCCGGCCATCTGTTCGATGGTCTCGAGCGCCAGATAGGGATGAACGGCTTCGGCGCCATAGCCTGCCAGCAGCGCGAAGTGATGCGTTTCGCGCGCCGACCCGGTTTCGACGACCAGTCCAACGCGCGTGCGCAAGCCTTGCGTCACGAGGTGCTGGTGCACCGCCGAAAGCGCAAGCAGCGCGGGGATCGCTACGTTGTTCTGATCGAGCTTGCGGTCGGACACGATCAGCAGGCCACAACCACTCAACACGGCATCCTGCGCCTCCGCACAGAGCGAAGCGAGGCGCGCTTCGACTCCTTCCTTGCCCCAGGCGAGCGGGTAGCAGATGTCCAGCTCGGCCGAATGCACCTTATCGTCCGTATAGGCCGAGATCTTGCGCAGCTTGGCCATGTCGGCGTAGGTCAGCACCGGTTGCGACACCTCCAGACGATAGGGGGGATTGATTTCGTTGATGCCCAGCAGATTCGGTTTCGGGCCGATGAAAGAGACCAGCGACATGACGAGTTGCTCACGAATCGGATCGATCGGCGGATTCGTCACTTGGGCAAACAATTGCCGGAAGTAGTTGTACAGCGGCTTGTTCTTGCTCGACAGAACGGCCAGCGGGGAATCATTGCCCATTGAGCCAACCGCTTCCTCGCCGGCTTTCGACATCGGCTCAAGGATGAATTTGATGTCTTCCTGGGTGAACCCAAAGGCCTGCTGGCGATCAAGCAGGGAAGCTTCGCATTTCGGGGCTCCGGCTTCGGACGGCGCTTCCAGCCCATCGAGCTTGATGTTGATGCGCGAAACCCAATCCTGGTAAGGCTTCTGCCGTGACAAGGTTTCCTTGAGTTCAACGTCATCGATGATGCGCCCCTGATCCATGTCGATCAGGAACATTTTGCCGGGTTGCAGACGCCACTTCTTGATGATCTTTTCATCAGGGATCGGCAGAACTCCAGCTTCCGATGACATCACCACAAAGTCATCATCCGTCACGAGATACCGTGCCGGCCGCAATCCGTTGCGATCGAGCGTAGCGCCGATCTGGCGCCCGTCGGTAAAGGCTACCGCCGCGGGGCCATCCCATGGCTCCATCATCGCCGCATGGTATTCGTAGAAAGCCCGGCGCTTCTCATCCATCAGAGTATGCGCCTCCCATGCTTCGGGAATGAGCATCATCATGGCGTGGGCGAGCGTGTACCCACCCATCACCAGCAGTTCCAGCGCATTGTCGAAGGACGCCGTATCCGACTGGTTCGGGTAGATCAGCGGCCAGATCTTTTCGAGGTCGGGACCGAGTAGCGGCGACGAGGTGCCCTTCTCTCGAGCCCGCATCCAGTTGTAGTTGCCTCGCAGCGTGTTGATCTCGCCGTTGTGAGCGATCATGCGGAACGGGTGCGCGAGCGGCCAGGTCGGGAAGGTGTTGGTCGAGAAGCGCTGGTGCACAAGAGCCAGCGCCGAGATGCATCTCGGATCCTGCAGATCCAGATAGTACTGACCTACTTGATCGGCAAGCAGCAATCCCTTGTAGACGATCGTACGCGCCGACATGGACGGCTGATAGAACTCCTTGCTGTGCTCCAGTCCCAGCGCGCGGATGGCGTTGGCGGCTCGCCGGCGGATCACATAGAGCTTGCGTTCCAGTGCATCGGTGACCATAACGTCCGGCCCACGCCCGATGAACACCTGGCGAATGACCGGTTCGAGCGCTCGCACCGCCGGCGACATCGGCATCGAACGGTCGACGGGAACATCGCGCCAGCCAAGCACCACCTGGCCTTCGGCGCGCGTCGCGCGCTCGATCGCTTCCTGACAAGCCAGACGCGACGCTGATTCCTTGGGCAGGAAGACCATGCCGATGCCGTAATCACCAGCTCGGGGAAGGGTTACGCCCTGCTTTTCCATCTCCTCGCGCAAAAACTGGTCTGGTATCTGAATCAGTATGCCAGCACCATCACCCATCAAAGGGTCGGCGCCAACAGCACCCCGGTGATCCAGATTTTTCAGGATCAGCAAACCTTGCTGGATAATCGAGTGGCTTTTCTGGCCCTTGATGTGCGCTACAAAACCGACGCCGCAGGCGTCGTGCTCGTTGGCCGGGTCATATAGCCCTTGCCGCTCTGGTACAGCCGAATCCATCACGCTTGAGTCCTCATAAATCGGTGAGACAGCACAGAAGGCGGACGTCCTAAACGTCAAAAAAGCCGGCACAGGCCAGCTCTGTTGTGGTGCTTACGGACGACCTGTGAGTATATCGCGAAAATGCGGCTGTTCAAACAAAATTCTCAGAACGCACAAACATCTTCCGATTGCGCACAAACTCACCGAATCCTCGGAAAATAGTAAAATAGCCGCACTATAACCAACTGTCGCGATTGGCCTTTTTTCCGTGGCGAAGGCATGTTAAAGTAAACCTTAATTCGATAAACAGTAATTAATTACCATAATTATCGAATGAACCGGCAGCAACAGCCTAAAAAAGCGTGCCAATAATGGATGGATAAGACTCTGGCTGATGAGCTTGCTTAAGTCGCACCCGCAATCTTTGCTTATTTGGATTCGCAATTCACAAGAGAGGCTGCGCAGTTGGCGGCTTTTGTCATTTTTCGAATCAAGACATGGAGATCTGAATGTCACTGAGTATCGGAGTACCACGTGAGATATTTCCAGGGGAGAAGCGTGTTGCGACTGTTCCCGAAGCCGTCGAAAAGCTGATCAAGCTTGGATTCAAGGTTCTTGTTGAATCCGGAGCGGGCGATCACGCCAATTGCAGCGACGACAGCTACCGCGCTGCCGGCGCCGAAATCGTCGACGGAGCTGCGGCGCTTTGGGCATCATCCGATATCGTTTTCAAGGTTCGCGGCCCGAGCGAAGAGGAAGTTGGATTGCTGCGCGAAGGCGGCACCCTGATCTCCTTCATCTGGCCGGCCCAGAACCCCGAACTGATGCAAAAGCTGGCTGCCAAAAAGGCCACCGTCCTGGCGATCGATTCGCTGCCGCGGCAATTGAGCCGTGCCCAGAAGATGGATGCACTGACCTCCATGGCCGGCATCAGTGGCTACCGCGCCGTCATTGAAGCCGCCAATGCCTTTGGCCGCTTCTTCAACGGTCAAATGACCGCCGCCGGCAAGGTTCCACCGGCCAAGGTCTTCATCGCCGGGGCCGGCGTCGCCGGTCTTGCGGCCATCGGAACCGCCGCCAACCTCGGCGCGATCGTCCGCGCCAACGACACCCGCGCAGAAGTCGCCGACCAAGTCAAATCCCTGGGTGGCGAATTCGTCAAGGTCGATTACGAAGAAGAAGGCTCCGGCGGCGGCGGCTACGCCAAAGTCATGAGCGAAGGCTTCCAGCAGGCGCAGCGCGAAATGTATGCCAAACAGGCACGGGAAGTGGACATCATCATCACCACCGCACTGATCCCGGGCAAGCCCGCCCCCAAGCTCATCACCGCCGAAATGGTGAAGAGCATGAAACCCGGCAGCGTCATCGTCGATATGGCGGGCGAACAAGGCGGCAACTGCGAACTGACCGAACCCGGCCAAGCCGTGGTCAAGCATGGTGTCACCATCATCGGCTACACCGACCTGCCCAGCCGGCTCGCCAAGCAATCTTCGACGCTGTATGCAAACAACCTGCTGCGCTTGGCCGAGGAACTGTGCAAGACCAAGGATGGCCTGATCAACGTCAATATGGAAGACGACGCCATTCGCGGCTTGACAGTGATCAAGGAAGGCAACATTACCTGGCCGCCCCCACCGCCCAAAATCCCGGCAGCCCCCGCTGCCAAGCCGGCCGCGGCCGCGCCAGTTGCCCCCAAGAAATCGGCTCACGGTCACGGCGGCAGCAGCGAGCCGATGCCTGCCAACAAGATTGCGATATTGGTTGTGGTCGCCGCCGCTCTGTTCTGGTTGATTGGCGCCTACGCTCCGGCGGCGTTCCTCGGCCACTTCACGGTCTTCGTCCTAGCGTGTTTCGTTGGGTATATGGTCGTCTGGAACGTCAAGCCAGCACTGCATACGCCGTTGATGAGTGTCACCAACGCGGTGAGCAGCATAATCGCCATCGGCGCGCTGGTGCAGATTGCGCCACCGCTGGCCGGCGGCATTTCGCGCCCCGACGAACTGATTCGCTGGCTGGCCATTGTGGCGATCGCGCTGGCGACGATCAATATGTTCGGCGGCTTTGCCGTCACCCGGCGCATGCTGGAAATGTTCCGCAAGTAAGGGAGATAAAAACATGTCTGAAGGTCTGTCCATAGTCTCCTATCTCGGAGCCACCATCCTCTTCATCCTTTGCCTTGGCGGCCTCTCCGACCAAGAAACAGCCCGGCGAGGAAACCTCTACGGCATTATCGGCATGACCATTGCCGTGCTCGCGACGGTGTTCGGTCCGCGCGTCGGCACGGCCGGCCTGCCGTGGATCATCGGCGCCATGGTCGTTGGCGGGGCGATCGGCCTTTACGCCGCGCGTGTCGTGCAGATGACACAGATGCCGGAACTGGTTGCGCTGATGCATAGCCTCGTCGGTCTGGCGGCGTGCCTAGTGGGATTCGCCAGCTACGTGGATACATCAACACCGCTTACCGGCGCGGCAAAAGCGATCCACGAAATCGAAATCTACGTAGGCATTCTCATTGGCGCCGTGACGTTCTCGGGCTCGCTGATTGCGTTCGGCAAGCTCTCGGCGAAGATTGGCGGCAAGCCCGTCCTACTGCCGGGCCGTCACCTGCTAAATCTAGCTGGCCTGCTGATCGTCATCTACTTCGGACGGGAGTTCCTGCACGCGATGACGGTCGCCCAAGGCATGACCGCACTGATCGTGATGACCGTCATTTCGCTGGCGTTCGGCGTACACATGGTCATGGCCATCGGCGGTGCCGACATGCCGGTCGTGGTTTCCATGCTCAATAGTTACTCCGGTTGGGCGGCTGCAGCGACTGGATTCATGCTCGGCAACGATCTGCTGATCGTGACCGGTGCGCTGGTCGGCTCCAGCGGTGCCATTCTGTCCTACATCATGTGCAACGCCATGAACCGCAACTTCATTAGCGTCATCGCCGGCGGTTTCGGTTCCGACGGCAGCGCGCCCGCGAAGCCGGCGGGCGGCGGCAGCAGCGAACCTGCAGGAGAAGTCACCCCTGTGTCTGCCCAGGAAACCGCCGAACTGTTGCGCGAAGCCAAGAACGTCATCATCGTTCCCGGCTACGGCATGGCAGTAGCACAGGCGCAGCACGCCGTGTGCGAGATCACCTCGCTCCTGCGTGAAAAGGGTGTTAACGTCCGCTTTGGCATTCACCCGGTTGCCGGACGCATGCCGGGCCATATGAACGTGCTGCTCGCCGAAGCCAAGGTTCCCTACGACATCGTGTTTGAAATGGACGAACTCAACGAAGACTTTCCTGACACCGATGTGGCCATGGTCATCGGCGCGAACGACATCGTCAATCCGGCCGCCCAGGAAGACCCGACCAGTCCGATTGCCGGAATGCCGGTTCTGGAAGTTTGGAAAGCCAAGACGTCGATCGTAATGAAGCGAAGTATGGCTTCCGGGTATGCCGGCGTCGACAACCCGCTGTTTTACAAGGAAAACAACCGCATGCTGTTCGGTGATGCCAAGAAGATGCTGGACGAAGTTCTCGGCTCACTAGCGAAGGCGGCAGCTTAGCCGAGTCGGAGAAACTTCCATTGGAACGCCCGCTCGCGCGGGCGTTCTTTTTTTCACAACCTGCTCAGACGTCTCCAACTGCAAACAACCTGCCATGCTCCTTCATGGCATAACGATCGGTCATTCCTGCGACATAGTCGGCCACACGCCTTGCCTGATCGTCGTCGGTCCGATACTCCCGCGGAAGCAAACGCGGATCGCTCAGGAATGCCGAAAACAGGTCGTTTATGATTTTCTCTGCCTTACGGGTCATCCTTAGCACCTGATAGTGCTGATAGAGGTTGTTTCTCAGGAAACGCTTCATTTCGCGTTGAGCTTCGCACATCTCCTCCGAGAAACCGACGAGAGGCGCTGCATTGCGCACATCCTCTAGAGTCCGCGGCCCACAGCGGACAATACTGGCACTCGTAGTTTCAATAAGATTACAGACCAAGGCGTTGATCATGTGCCGCACGGTTTCGTGAATCAAACGGCGGCCGGCGAGATCCTTGTTGCCACCTTTGACGAGAATCAAATTCTTCCTGAATAGCGAAACTTCTTCCAGTTGATCCAGGGAAACCAATCCCGAGCGCAAGCCATCGTCTATGTCGTGATTGTTATAGGCAATTTCATCGGCGAGATTGCAGATTTGAGCCTCGAGCGAAGGTTGCATACGGTTCAGGAAACGCACACCGAGTTCTCCCAATTTGCGAGCCTCGTCTTGCGAACAGTGTTTCAGTATTCCTTCGCGTGTTTCAAAACATAGGTTCAAGCCATCGAACGCCGCATAACGCTGTTCGAGCTCATCGACAATTCTGAGACTCTGCAGATTGTGTTCAAACCCCCCGTGCCCACGCATGCACTCGTTGAGGGCATCCTGCCCGGCGTGTCCGAACGGAGTGTGGCCGAGGTCGTGGGCGAGGGCGATCGCTTCGGCAAGATCCTCGTTGAGACTCAAGGCGCGCGCGACGCCTCTGGCTATCTGGGCGACTTCGAGGCTGTGGGTCAGCCGTGTGCGAAAGAGATCGCCTTCATGATTCACAAAGACCTGTGTCTTGTATTCCAGCCGGCGAAAGGCTGTCGAATGGACAATTCGGTCGCGGTCTCGCTGAAACTCCCCCCGATAAGCCGGCGGATCATCGGGGAAGCGCCGGCCCTGGGAATTCGCCAACGATACGGCAAAGGTCCTCAGGTTATCCACGTCTTGCACGAGCCTCAATTGCCCGCCCGATCTCCGCAGATGAGGCAACGTCGCTTACCGCCGCTTTGCCCAGTTCCCTAAGCAGTACAAGGCGCAGTTTCCCGTTTTGAACCTTCTTGTCATGTTGCATCAATTCCATATAACGCCCGACCCCCATGGCGGGACCGAAAACGGGCAAGCCCGCTCGCCTGAACAATGCTTCCGCGCGATTGACATCCCCCTCGCCAAGCCAACCGAGCAAGCGAGACAACTCAATCGCCATCATGGTGCCCGCGGCTACTGCTTCGCCATGCAACCATCGGCCGTAGCCCAATCCAGCTTCGATGGCATGGCCGAATGTGTGCCCCAGGTTAAGCAACGCTCGTTCGCCAAGCTCGCGCTCATCCGCGGCGACGATTTCCGCCTTGTTCCTGCAAGA
Source organism: Candidatus Accumulibacter sp. UBA704 (assembly GCA_002304785.1). Classification (GTDB taxonomy): domain Bacteria; phylum Pseudomonadota; class Gammaproteobacteria; order Burkholderiales; family Rhodocyclaceae; genus Propionivibrio. The sequence goes on from DBMG01000090.1 coordinate 17,401, forward strand.
ATGGTAGATCGCGTTCTCGAGGGTCTCCGGATCCTTACGCAGCAAATCCTCAAGATGGTTTTCCAACCATTCCAGAAAGGGAAGATCACGGATGAGGCCGTACTTGATCACCTCGGCCAGTCCTGATCTCAGCTCACGATCCGGAAGGGATGCAAGTGTTTCCGGATCGGCCAGAACCAGTTTCGGCTGGTAGAAGGCACCGATCATGTTCTTGCCCCGTGAATGATTGATCGCGGTTTTTCCCCCGACCGACGAGTCGACCTGTGACAGGAGCGTTGTGGGAATCTGGACAAAAGGCGCACCTCGCTGATAACACGCGGCAGCAAATCCAGTCATATCTCCGACAACACCACCTCCCAACGCCACCAGAGTCGTGTTTCGTTCGCACGAATTGGCGATGAGGGCGTCAAAAATTGTGTTCAAGGTTTGCCAATCCTTGTGCCACTCTCCATCCGGAAGAACAATCTCCACTACTTGGACACCCGCATCACGCAATTTCCGTGCGACACCGCGCAAGAGAATGGGAGCAACTACCTCATTGGTAACGACAGCGACCTTCGGCTGAACAAGAAGAGGAAGCAACAATTCCATTTGCCCGACAACCCCGCTTCCGATATGGATCGGATAGGAACGGTCACCAAGCGCAACGTTCAGAGTTTCCATCTTTCGGAAATTTCCTTGAGCAAGAATTGGAGAACACCTTGCGCATTCGTCCGACTGCCGTCAACAATCAGGTTCGCAACCTCCCGGTAGAGAGGATCACGAATGGCGAACAACTGATTAAGCTTCAGCAGCGGGTCGGCGACTTGAAGCAACGGCCTATTCCGGTCATTCCTCGTTCGTTCCCACAGTGTTTGCGGCGGCACGTTCAGATAGACGACGAAGCCGCTAGCGCGCATGTTTGCCCTGTTTTCTGCGCGCAGCACGCCACCACCACCGGTCGCAACAACCAGGCCGCTTCGCGCAGACATTTCGGCAATGATTTGAGCCTCGCGTTTCCGAAAACCATCCTCCCCCTCGATTTCAAAGATCGTGGGGATACTGACCCCGGTGCGTGCCTCGATTTCCTTGTCCGTATCGACAAAACTCAGACTCAGACGCTTGGCAAGCGACCGCCCAATCGTAGTCTTGCCAGCCCCCATCAAACCGACCAGGTATATGTTTTCAGATATGTTTTCCACTGCGGTATTCTACCGCAGCGAGTCGGCAAATACGGAGGCGCAAAAAAACCGGCGTTGAGCCGGTTTTTTTTGCTGCGCATCGAAAATCACCTCAACGCAAGACCCTCATTGACTATCTTCGGCGTTATGAATACCAGCAACTCGGTCTTGTCGTCGATCCACTCCCGGTTCTTGAATAGCCAACCGATGTAGGGCAAGTCGCCGAAGAATGGTATCCGATAAGTGTTTTCCGTCGTCTTCTGGGTATAAATCCCCCCGATCACAACGGTTCCGCCATTTTCAACCAGTACTTCCGTCTTGACATGCTTGGTATCGATTGCCACGCCTGAACCAGTGGACAGCGAAGTATTGGGAGTGTCCTTGTTGATATCCAGGGTCATTGTTATCTTTCCGTCGGGCGTAATCTGCGGCTTGACCTTCAGAGAGAGATTCGCCTTGCGGAAGGACACGCTTGTCGCCCCAGAACTGGTCGCCTGCTGGTAGGGAATTTCAACCCCCTGCTCGATCAAAGCTTCGATCTGGTTTGCGGTCATGACACGCGGACTGGAGATGACTTTTCCTTTCCCATCCGCCTCCAAGGCCGAAATCTCGGCGTTCAGAAATTTTGTCTTCGCGGAGTTGTACAACACCATGGAGAAGACCCCCGCGTTACCGGCACGCGGTGTTGCAGGCAGATTGACAGAGCTGGAATCTGTTGGCCAGGTCGGAATCGTACTGGATTGCCCGGTGTAGTAGCCCGTCGCCGCCAAGCTACCGCCGGCAGTAGCGTTACCGCCAGGGTCCGTATTCCGGTAACCAAGCCTGATGCCAATATTCTTGGCAAAACTATCGCCTGCTTCAACGATGCGCGCTTCGATCATTACCTGCCTTACCGGAATATCCACCTTGGCAATCATCGCTCGCACATCATCAAGGCGACTGGGCGTATCCTGAACAAACAAGATATTCGAACGATCATCGAGCAGAGCACTGCCACGCTTCGATAACAGAGTCTGCTTGGAATCGGAAAGGAGTTTCTTGACGTCTGCTCCTTTGATGTAATTCATCTGGAAGCTTTCGGTACGGAGCGGCTCAAGATCCCCAATCTGCACCTTGGACTCGAACTCCAGCTTTTCCTTGGTCGCAATTTCTTCGCGCGGCGCGATCAGGATGACATTTCCATTCTTCCGCATATCGAGACCCTTTTGCTGAAGAATGATATCCAGCGCTTGATCCCACGGAACGTCCTTGAGAATAAGCGTGATCGCGCCCCCTACCGAATCACTCACAACGATGTTCATGCCGGTAAACTCGCCGATCACCTGCAGCAATCGCCGTACTTCGACATTCTGGAAATTCAGCGACAGTTTTTCGCCTTGGTAGCCCCCCCGGCTCCCCTGAACCAGTTTGTTGGGGTTCTCGACAATAGGTTTCACCTCGATCACGAATTGACTATCCGTCTGATACGCATTGTGCTCCCAGAGACCCTTCGGTGTTATGGTCATCCGGGCGTTTGCGCCCTGCTGGACGGTGCTTACCGAAACGACCGGTGTGGCGAAGTCGGTCACGTCGAGTTTCTTGCGTAGCGCTTCAGGAACAGTCACCTTGATGAAATCGACAATCAGCGATTGCCCCTGCTGGCGGATGTCGATTCCGGCACCGGGATCGCTCAAATCAACTGAAATACGTGCCTCTCCGTCTTTCCCCCTGCGAAACGCGATGTCCCGCACGCTATTGGCAGCCTGAGCCGGATGTGCCTGGGAGAAGTGTTCCACTTGCCTGTCAACCCCACCGTCTTGCCAGGTTTTTCCCCCGCTCGGCGTAAGTACCAGCAACAAGGAATTGCCATCGATAGTCGTTTCGTAGGTCATCGCCCGGTTCAGGTTCAGCACGACCCGCGTGCGATCTTCGGACTGAACGATATTCGCACTTCGCAGATCCCCCTCATTGAACGATTGGCTGGTCTTCCCCAAACCATTTGTCGTATTGGCAAAATCAAGGGCTATCCGCGCGGGACTGGCCACGCTGAATCCCGCCGGAGGTGCTGTAAGTGGTTCCCGGAACGTCAGTTTGAGATTGAGCACGCCTCCCTGCTGAGCGACCTTTATCGAGTTAATCGAGTTCGGTCTGCCATCCTGAGCCTGCGCCGCAGCCCATGGCAACATAACCAGCGCGGCGATGCCCAATACATAGTTTGCGATTCGTTTCACTTCGTCCCCTCCTGTCCCTGCAGCAGCAGGGAACTCACTCTTTCAACCCAGTCGCCAGCGGCATCTTGAACCAGTTCCTTCAGGACAACCTCTGACTCCGTTATCTTGGTGATCACACCGAAATTCTGCCCGAGATAGTTGCCGGCTCTCACCTGATACAAGGATCCATCGACTTGTACGATGGCATAGGCCGCGTTCTTCCTGGACATCACACCGACATACTTCAGCGACTCCAGCGGATATGCTTCTAGCGGTTCTCGCGGGCGATCGAAATTAGGCTGCACGCCCCCACCGCTTGCTTTCTTTTCCGGCGCTATTTTTGCCGGCTTGAAAGGGTCAATAAGATTCCCAGCATCATAGGCGACAGGCTCATAAGGCTTGACCTGCGGGAGAGGGGGAATTCTCCCCTTGATATCCTTGGCGGCGTCATTCATCCATTGACGCAGATCTTCATGATCGCCACTATCCGCACAGGACGCCAGAACGATGCAAACCAAGACAAGAAACCTTCTCATTTCTTCCCACCCTTGGCAGCCTGCGCCGCTTTTCTCTTGGCAGCCAGTTCTTCGTCATCCAGATAACGGAACGTTTTTGTAACAGCATCCAGGACCAGTGTTCCATCTTTGGCCTGCGGGTTTCCGGTAATCGAAATGTTGTTCAGCGTCACGATTCTGGACAACCTTCCGACATCTCCGGCAAACGCCCCAAAATCGTGATAGCTGCCAGTCAACCGGACATTTATGGGCAATTCAGCGTAAAAGTCCTTGACGACTTCCGGGCCGGGCTTGAAAAGCTCGAACTGCAAGCCGCGCCCCATCCCCGACTGATTGATCTCAACCAACAAGGACTCAACTTCGGACTTGTTCGGCAGCTGTTTCAAGAGCGCTCCAAAAGAGCGATCGATCTCGTTCAGCTGCTGAACATACAAGTCTAGGTTAACCGCCTGCGTCTTCTTCGCAACGAACTCTTCCTTGAGCTTCACTTCATTCTGTTGTCGTTGCGCCAGCGTATCGAGTTGCTCGTTCCACCAGAACCACCAACCGCCAACGAGTATCAAAGCGAACAGTCCGACCAAGACGGCAATGCGCGGCGCAAGCGGCCAAGCCCCCACGTCTTTTGGATTCAGGTTGCGGAAATCGTTCAGAAACGCGTTGAAGTCGATCTTGGTAACAGAGGGCGATTTCATTTTTTACCGACCTCCTCGTTTGGACTCCGCTTCAACGCCGCGTTCAAACTGAACTCGCTCAGGCGTCGCTTATCCACAGTAACGGCCTTGATTTCCACAAGTTGAGGTTTTTCCAGCCACGGAGATGCTTCGATATTCCGCATAAGCGTCGAGACACGCGCATTGGACTGCGCATATCCAATCAGAACGATATTTCCGCCGGTTTGTTTCATGGAACGGATATAAACCCCCTCGGGCATCTGTTTCACCAGTTCGCTCAATAAGCGCACGGCTTCCGCCCGGTCCCGCTGCAATGACTCGATAATCTGTTTGCGGGCAAGCAAGGCCTGCGTCTGTTCCTTCAACCGCTTGATCTGGTCAATCTGCTTGTCCAGCACCACGATTTCCTTCTTCAGGAAGTTGTTCTTGGCATCTTGGGCCGCAATGTAGCCGTCGATGACCGTAATAACCAGTAACACGATCAGGGCTGCAAGCACCGACACCAGACCGAGAAGACCATAGAACTGCTGGCGCTTGGCCTT